>SVQY01000018.1 GCA_015065135.1 Oscillospiraceae bacterium | reverse complement strand
GCAATATTCCGGTCCCGTTGCCAGCAGCTCGGTGGGCTGGGGAGAGGTGGATGCGGAATATTGCGAGAAGGTGATGATCCCCGGCACACTTCGCGCCGCCAAGCGTGCCGTGCGCGGTGCCGTTCCCGCAAAAATGAAGATCTCGGTGGGTGAGAGCCTTGTGGGCATCAACCGCCGCCAGCTCACTGCCGACAACAGGGTCATACTGGGACAGAACCCCTGGGGTCCCTTTGACCCTCGTATGACCGTCATCAGCTTTGCCGATACGGCGGGCACCGTGATCGCCAATCTGGTCCACTACGGCTGCCACGGTACCGCATCGGGCGTAAACACCCAGATCTCGCGCGACTGGGCAGGCGTAATGATCGACACGCTGACCGAGGTCAGCGGTGGCATTACCGCCTTCTTCAACGGCCCCGAGGGTGACGTAGGTCCCCGACTTGCCAACGGCAGGACTGTGGGTGAAAAGCACGTGCGCTACGCCATGGAGCTGGGCGGCATCGCCGCACGGGACGCGGTGCGCATCTACCGCCGGCGAGGAGGCTATCACACGCCGTCGCTCTCCTGCTCCTCCGACACCCTCCGCATCCCCCTCGCGCCTCGCCCCACACGGGAGCTGGCAGAGGCGGAATACCGAAAATTTGAGGGAGAGACCGTCAATCTGAAGGGCAAGAAGCGGCGCTACTATGAGCAGATCCTGGCCACCTACGAGGAGGGCTACACAGAGCAAGAAGCGGCCTTCTTCGAGCAGACCGTCATCCGCCTCGGTGACGTGGCCTTCGTCAGCTTTCCGCACGAGCTGTTCTCGGAGATCGGTATGCGCATTGCCGAGGCAAGCCCCATTCCGTATACGTTGTCCCTTTCCAACACCAACGGCAGGGGGGACTACTTTGTCACCGAGGATCAGCTTTGCCGCGGCGGCTATGAGGTGGATATGTTCAAGACCAGATTTCCGCAGCCCTATGCCGACAACGCAGACCATCACGCCGTGACCGAGACCCTTCGGCACCTGAACACTCTTACAGAAAAAGGAGAATAACTATGTATCGGATCGGACAAGAGGAGATCGACGCCGTTGCAGGCGTTATCAACGAAAGATCGCTTTTCAAGATCAACAAAAAACGACAGGAGACGATGCACGCCGAGGAGGAGATGAAGGCGCTGTTTGAGACCAAGCACGCCCTGCTGATGACCAGCGGTCACGCCGCGCTGATCTCCGCATTGGTCGCTATGGGCATCGGCCCCGGCGATCAGGTCATCCTGCCCGCCTATACCTATATCGCCACCGCCATGGCGGTGGTCTCTGCCGGCGCGATCCCCGTGATCGCAGAGGTGGACGACACCCTGACCCTTTGCCCTGCTGACGTGGAGAAAAAGATCACCCCCCACACCAAGGCGATCATTCCCGTGCATATTCAGGGCTTCCCCTCCAATATGGATGCGCTCTGCGACATCGCCAAGCGGCACGGCATCAAAATTCTAGAGGACGCCTGCCAGTCGGACGGCGGCTGCTATCACGGCAAGCGCCTTGGCACCATCGGCACCGCCGGCGCCCTCAGCTTCAACTACTTCAAGGTCATTACCGCCGGTGAGGGCGGCGCGCTGCTGACCGATGACCGCACCGTTTTTGAGCGCGCGCTGATCTATCACGACAGCAGCGCCGTCGCCTTCTTCGGCGATCAGCTGCAGAATGTGGATTCTCACCTTTTCTGCGGCAACGAGTACCGCACCAACGAGGTCTCCTCCGCGATTCTGCGCGTACAGATGCGCCGTATGGACGGCATCCTTGAAGACCTGCGCCGCAACAAAAAAGCTATTATGGAGCAGCTTGCCGACACTTGCAGCTTCATCCCCTCCAACGACATCGAGGGTGATTGCGGCACCACACTCGCCCTCCGCTTTGACAGTGAGAGCGCCGCCCGCGCCTTTGCCGAGCGCTGCCCCTTGAAGTGTACCCTGCCCATTGACACCGGCAAGCACGTTTACACCAACTGGACCCCCGTGATGCAGAAGGTGGGGGCGCTCCACCCCCTGATGGACCCCTTCAAGATGGAGGCGAACCGCCACATCATTCCGGACTACACCATGGATATGTGCCCCCGCACGCTGGACCTGCTCGCGCGCACCGTCTATATCAGCATTGACCCCGATTGGACGGCAGAGCAGCTTGCCGACACCGTTTCCGCCATCCGCGCAGCGCTTTGAAGAGAAAAATCCCCCGAACGGGGGGATTTTTCTTGATTTCTTATCTGCGCTGTGTTACAATGAGATCAACCTCTTATAAAGGAGACATTACTATGAAACTTGCCACGACCACCAGCGACTTCGGCAGCTATCGCAGCTGCGATGCCGACCGCATTCGGGAGCTGCACCGCGCAGGCTTTCGCTATATCGATCTCAGTATGTATTCCCTCTCCCCCGCCTCCCCCCTGATGCAGGACGATTGGAAAGAGGAGGTCAAGCTGCTGAAGGCAACCGCCGAGGAGCTGGGCATGGAATTTGTGCAGGCACACGCCCCCGGCACCAACTTTCTTTCCCCCAAGGTCACCGATCACGCATTTTTGCAAAAGTCTGTCATCCGCTCCATCCAGGTCTGCGGCGCCCTGGGCATCCCCAACAACGTGCTGCATTTCGGCTGGGCAAAGGGGCTCTCCAAGAAGGAATCCTTTGAAAGGAACAGAGACTACTGCCGCAAGTTCCTGCCCGCGGCAGAAGAGTGCGGCGTGAATATTCTGACCGAGAACTCCTGCGCCGTCAATATGGGGGAAATGTACTACCCCAACAGTGCAAAGGACATTCTGGAGTTTCTGGAGTACATCGACCATCCGTTGGTGCACGTCTGCTGGGATACCGGTCACGCCAACTGTGAGGGCTCTCAATACGACGAGATCGTGAAGCTGGGCAAGGAGCTGTACGCCATCCACTATAACGACAATTACGGTCTCTCGGACGCCCACACCATGCCCTATTGCGGCACCCTGAATAACGACGAGATCCTGACCGCCCTTATCGATGCGGGCTACAAGGGCTGCTTTACGCTGGAGTGCGGTGCGCATCTGCGCCGTGCGGGCAGCTGGCCCCACAAGCGCCGCCCCTTTGAGCGGGATACCCGACTGCTGAACCCTCCCCTGCACCTGAAGCAGATGGATGAGGTACTGCTCTACGAGACCGCCAAGCACATTCTCTCCGCCTACGATCTGTTTGAAGCATAAAGGAGGCACTTATGTATAAGCTGTCCGTTCCCCTGATGTCTGCCACGGTGAACGAAAAAAACCGTGACGTATACGTAAAACAGTGCCGCGAGGCGGGTGCCACGCGGGTGTTTCTCTGCAACGGCTCTATTCTGGAGCCCATCCCCGATACCCTCGGGGAAAACGTGCGCTACTTCAAGTCACAAGGCTTTGAGGTGGGCATCTGGACAGACACCGTCGGCCACGGCTTCGTGCTGGACCACGTGCAGACAGGCGGGGATCTGCCCGTCTTTACCCAGATGGTAAACGTTCAAGGAAAAACGATCCCCCATGCCAACTGCCCCCTTGACAAAGGCTTCCGCGCTCATATTGCGCGCCACGTGGCAAGGCTTGCCGAGACGGGCACCGACATCGTGCAGCTGGACGATGATTTCCGTATGTCCCAGCACGGCACCGAGCTGTGCTGCGCCTGCCCCGCCCATCTGAAGCGGATCAGCGAGATCCTCGGCGAGGAGGTCACGTTAGAGCAGCTTCGCCCCTTTATCCTCACGGGGCCTGCCAACAAATACCGCGATGCCTGGCTGCGGGCACAAAGCGAGGGACTGACGGAGCTGGCAAAGGCCATCCGCGCCGAGGTGGACAAGGTCGCGCCTCAAGTGACCGTTTGCTTTTGCACCGCCTTCGCCCCCTGGAACACAGATAACGCCGACGTCATCGGCATGACCCGTTTGCTTGCGGGTAAAAATCAGCCGATCCTGCGCTTGACGGGCGCCCCCTACTGGGCGACGAAAAAGCGGAGATTTCCCTTGATCGGCACCTTTGAGATCGCCCGTATGCTGGCCGCCTTCGTGCAGGGCGAGGGCTTTGATCTGATGAGCGAGGGAGACGTATATCCCCGTCCCCGCTACACCTGCCCTGCCTCCTATCTGGAGCTTTACGACGCCGTGACCCGCGCCGACGGCGGCTATAGCGGCATCCTCAAATATATGTTCGACTATGTGGCAGGTCCCGAGCTGGAGACGGGATATCTGAAGCTCCACCGCGAAAATGCGCCGTTTTTGCATACCGTTTCGGCACTTTTTGAAGGCGGCGCCAACGCGGGCGTGCGCGTGATAGCCCGTCCGCACACCATGAAAAACGCCGATCACGATCTGTCCGCTCCCAATCACTATACGCCTCGTCCCATCGACGGCTTTCTGTTGGGCAGCTGCGGCATTCCCACCGTTTACCGCGGCAACGGTATCTGTTATTCGGTATTTGGCGAGAACGCTCGCGACCTTGATCTTTCTCTGCTTGGCGAAGGGGCGATGCTGGATGCGGTCTCTGCCGTGATCCTCACCGAGCGGGGCGTGGACGTGGGTCTGGACTCCTATTGCCTCCCTATGTGCGCAAGGAATTACAGCTTCCTGCGCACCGATGATCCGACGTACAAGTCCTGCATCACCGACGGCGGGATCAACGCCCTCGATGCAGCCCTGAAGCCCACCGCAGCACCGTTGTTGTATGCCACTCACAAGGGGGAGGAGCACGTTTTTGCCTACCGCTATGAAAACGATCAGGGGCAGCGCTTTTTGGTATTCCTCTTTGACGGGCAATCGATCTACAGCGATAGGCGCGTGGGCGTTTCGGGCTTGCTGGAAAACTACGCCACCCAGCGCGCGCTGGTGCAGAGCCTGCCTTGGGTGGCGCGCAAGCCCCTCCCTGTCTGCTGCGTCGGAAATCCGGATCTCTACATCATGTGCAAGCAGTATGCAGATGGCACGAGCGTAGGGCTTTTCAACTGCTTTGCAGATCCGCTGACCGAGCCCGTGATCACGCTGGGCGACACCTATAGCCGCATCGAATGCTTTGGCTGCGAGGCGACTCTTGACGGCAATACCGTCACCCTCAAGAGCAAGCTGCACGGCTACACCGCCGCTGCCTTCCGCGTGATGAAATAACCCCCAAAAGCATAAAAAAGGACGACACGTGTCGTCCTTTTTTTGTTTTTTGATCAGAACAGATCAAAGCTGAAGATATGGGCGGTGGCGCTGCCGTAATCCTCTGTCTTGCGCTCGCTGTGATAGGTGGAAAGAGGGATCAGGCGCACCGCCGTGGTGGTGATATCCAGCGTGTGCTTTACAAAGCGTTGGTGGTTATCGGTGACCTCCAGCACAGTCTGCCATGCGCCGTGCTCATCCTTCGCCTCGATCCTATAGCGCTTCACCAGGCACTTGGGAAAGCCGAAGGTGGTATTGTTGTAGCTGCGCAGATAGAAAATGGTGGTGGAGGTATGCAGCGCATCCGGATTGCCGTCGGTATACTCGCGGTCAAGATCGCTGTCAAACACCAGTCTGACCCCCTTCACCGCCGTGGGCTCGGCAAAGGTGTAGGTGATCGCCTTGTTGGTCTTGCCAAAATAGCCGTTGTCGTTGCCCCAGATCCGTCTGTCCAGACCGTTTTGCAGGGCGGAGCAATCGCCGTAATCGCAGGAAAGGACCGCCCTTTGTGAGAGCGCGGAGGGCTTGCGACGCAGCCCCGGCAGGAAGCAGTCATCCTCCAAAAGCGCCTCCTGGATCTCCGCAATTTTCAATTTAGCCGCCTCACGGGGCGTGAGATCGCTCTTTACCGCAATGGCGGCGGCGGTGCCCACCGCCTGACCGATCACGCCGATGGTGCCCATCACACGGGTGGAGCTGAAGGCAATATGCGAGGCGCTGATATTGCGACCCGCGAACATTAGGTTCTCAATATTTTTAGAGTAAAGAGAGCGCAACGGAATGCCGTAGGGCTCCGAGAGCCTGCGCTTTTGCAGATGCTTGCCTCCCTTGGCATCCATATGGAAGCCACCGGGCAGATGGTTGTCGATCTGCCAGCCGCCGTATGCCACCACGTCGGGAAATGCCGGGCATTGCTCCACATCCTGCTGGGTCAGCACATAATCGCCCACATAGCGGCGGCTTTCCCGCTTGCCGGGCAAAAAGCCCACCCACTCCAGCTTCCAGTTCTCCGCGCCGTGATCGCCGTGGTTCTTCATATGATCCCAGACGCCGAAGGCGATCTTCAAAAGCTCGTCGCGGATCTCCTCGGTGTCGTCAATGGTGTTCTGCATACCGCCAAGCTCGATCCAGTAGAAGTTGGTATTGATGGCGTAAATGTTATGGGGCTTGTTGTTCATGGCATCGTCGTCGGGGAAATCGTATGCCCAGGCAGGCGGCGTGTAGCTGACCGGATGATCGGTCTCACGGCATTGGAGCAGCAGGCTCATGCCCATGGTGTGCTTGTCTGCTTCGTCAAGCCCGAACTCCTCACCGTATTCGCTTTTTGCTTCGCGGCCTACCTTATATTCCGCACCCGTGAGGGGCGCCAGAATGCTGTCACCCGAGCTATCCACAAAGATCCTTGCCTCCACCTCGTGCCAGAGGTAGGTGGTCAGCTGAAAGCCCTTGACCCGCGTGATCCGCGCACCGTCGGTGGTGGCATCGCAGCAGGTGCAGTTGAGCAGCAGCTCGATATTCGGCTCAAAGCGCACCATTTCATAGAGCAACGCATCCCAGTTGTAATAATCGCGCTCCGGGTTGCGGTGCATATTCTCCAGCTGCAGCTCCTCCATAATACCGGTCTCCTGCAGATCCCGCACGCGGGTACCCGCACCAGAGATCCACATACGGATCTCACTGCTGGCGTTTCCGCCGAGCACGGGGCGATCCTGCATCAGCACCACCCTGGCGCCATGGCGTGCCGCCGCGATCGCGGTAAACATACCGCCGATGCCGCCGCCGATCACGCAAATATCCGCTTTGTGCTGTCGCACCTTCAGCTTTTCGATCATTTTTCTCTCCTTTTCTCTGTTTCCTCTTGCCTTTCGGCTTCTTTTGGTATATACTATCAGTATACAGCGCACAAAACGAAAAGTCTTGTATATTTGTGCGATATTTTTTGCGTTTTGTGACACAAAGGAGGGATCTGATTGAAGCTACTGACCCATTATGCGCAAGCCCAGCGGAAGCAGACGCAAAGCGTGGTCAACTGGCGCGAAAACAACATCAACGATGCGCTCTACTACTCCTATCGCAGCACGCATTACGATAGCGACGATTACCCCTCCCATCTGCATTATCACGATTATTACGAGCTGCTGATCTTTCTGGAGGGTGACATTGAATACGTGTGCGATGCGCAGGTCTTTCGTCCGCGCTGCGGCGATATCGTTCTGATCCCACCGCGCACCGTGCATATGTCTCGCATCCTCTGCGACCGCACCCTCTATCGCCGTCACGTGTTCTATCTCTATCCCGAGGCCTTTGCTCCCTACGACTGCGAAGCGCTGGCCGCTATTCTTCAAAAAACAGATAGCGGCGGACTGCTGACCCTTTCGGATAGCGAGCAGCTGACCCGTCTGCTCTCGCTGCTGGAGGATTACGACCGCCTGTTGGCCTCCGAGCCCGACCCGCTGACACGTGCGCTTTCCACGGCACAGCTTCTGCAGATCTTTTACCTGTTAAACGGTGCCGCCCTGACCCAAGGCGACCATCAGCGCACCCCGACCAATGTATTGGAGATCCGCGCCTACCTGGATGCACACGCCACCGAGATATCCTCGGTTTCGGCGGTGGCAGAGCACTTCTTCTACAGTCGGGAATATCTCTCGCGTCTGTTCAAAAAATACTACAACACCTCGGTGGCGGACTATCTGCGCCAGCGCAGGATCGCTCACAGTCAGGCGCTGATCGCCGCAGGCAGCCCGATCACCGATGCCTGCTACCTCTCCGGCTTCGGCAATATGTCTGCCTTCATCCGCGCCTTCCGGCAGGTCGCCGGCACCACACCGTCCGCTTATCGAAAAATGCTCCTGCCCACCTGAAAAACGCATATTCCTCGCCCGAAGCGCTTTGTCGCTCCGGGCGTTTTTTGCGCTTGTAAAGAATTTCAAAAAGCGCCTCATAAATCGCCATATCCGGTGGCATACTATTGCCAACGACGTGATTTTCCTATCACGTTCTCCATTTTTTGAAACCGGGAGGAATTTTATGAAGCTTCGTATTCTGCCCCTGCTGCTGGCTCTGCTGCTGGTGGCAACATCGCTGACCGCCTGTGGTGGCGGCAGAGATGCCGACGTACACGTTTTTTATTACACCTTTAGTGACACCTACGTTTCCTCTGTCAGAAGCACACTGGGAAAGCAGCTGAGTGATGCCGATCTTTCCTATCACGATTACGATGCCAACGGCAATCAGACCACGCAGACCGAGCAGATCCGCACCGCCATCACCAAGGGCGCCAAGGCACTGCTGGTCAATATCGTCAACACCGGCTCGGACGATGCCGCAAAGGAGATCGTAGAGCTCGCCAAGAACGCCGGTATTCCGCTGATCTTTTTCAATCGCGAGGTCAGTGACAGCGTGATCTCCTCTTATGATGCCTGCGCCTTTGTGGGCACCCGTGCCGAAGAGGCAGGCAAGCTGCAGGGTGAAATGATCGGCGAATATCTGCTGCAAAATTACAGCAAAGCAGATCTGAACGGCGACGGCGTGATCTCCTATATCCTCTTCAAGGGCGAGGAGGGCAACAACGAGGCGATCTACCGCACCAAATATAGCGTGGAAAAGGCCAACGAGTTACTGATGGCCGCCGGCAAGCAGCCCCTGCGCTTTTACGATGCCTCCAATCAGAACGGCTATCACGTGGACCAGAACGGGCAGTGGTCCTCGGCAGCGGCCAACGATTATATGACCACCGCGCTGGCCTCCCACAACGCCGCTAACGGCAATATGATCGAGCTGGTGATCTGCAACAACGACAGCATGGCCGAGGGGGCGATCTCTGCCCTGAATGCGGCCGGCTATAACAAGGGCGGCGACAGCACCGCCATTCCGGTCTTTGGCGTGGATGCCACCGAGGCGGCCAAGACCCTCATCAAGGACGGTAAGATGGTGGGCACCGTGCAGCAGGATGCCGCCGGCATGGCCGGCGCGCTGGCGCTGCTGACCTCCAACGCCCTCTCCGACGGCAAGGAGCTGATGGCAGGCACCGAAAGCCTCCCCGTTGACGAGACCGTCAGAAAGATCCGTATTCCGTATGCAAAATATCTCGGCTGAAGCGCAAAAATCACAGCACGTATTGCTGGAAATGCGTCATATCATCAAGGATTTTCCCGGTGTGCGCGCGCTGAACGACGTTCATCTGCAGGTCAAGGCCGGCAGCGTTCACGCGCTGATGGGTGAGAACGGTGCCGGGAAATCCACCCTGATGAAATGCCTTTTCGGCATCTATACCGTTGATGAGGGCGAGATCTATTTGGACGGCAAACGGGTCGCGTTTAAGGGTCCAAAGGATGCTTTGGACAACGGCGTCGCCATGGTGCACCAGGAGCTTAATCAGGCGCTGCAGCGCAGCGTGACCGACAACATCTGGCTGGGACGCTACCCCACCCGTTTCGGACTGACCTCCGAGCGGACGATGATCGCCAAAACACGCGCCGTGTTTGAGGAGCTTGGCCTTTCCATCGATCCCACACGTATGATGTCCACGATGTCGGTGGCTGAGCGGCAGATGGCCGAGATCGCCAAGGCGGTCTCCTACAACGCGCGTGTCATCGTGCTGGACGAGCCCACCTCCTCGCTTGCCGACGAGGAGGTCGGTCACCTGTTCCGTATCATCCGCACGCTGAAGGAACGGGGCTGCGCCATCATCTATATCTCTCACAAAATGGAGGAGATCCTACAGATCTCGGACGAGATCACCGTGATGCGCGACGGCGCCCACGTGGCCACCGCACCGGCTGCAGAAATGAGTATGGAGCGGATCATACGGCTGATGGTCGGGCGCGAGCTTTCTGACCGTTATCCCCCCAAAAATCGCAAAATCGGCGATACGGTATTGGAAATCAAGAACATTTCCTCTCGCCATACCAAGGTAAAGAACGTGTCTCTCTCGCTGAAAAAGGGCGAGATCGTCGGGCTGGCAGGCCTTGCGGGAGCCGGCCGGAGCGAGCTTTTGGAAAACCTGTTCGGCCTCTCTGCGAGAGAGAGCGGCAGCATTGCATTACACGGTGAGGAGATCCGCAACCGCACGCCGCGCGAGGCCATCTCCAACGGCTTCGCTCTGCTCACCGAGGAGCGGCGCGCCACCGGTATCTTCGGCATTCTGAACATCACAGAAAACACCACCGTCACCGCCCTGCGCAACTATCTGCGCTGGCGCGTGCTGCTCTCCGACCGTCGGCGCCGTGCCGACACCGACCGCATGATCGACCGACTGAAGGTCAAAACTGCCTCTAAGGAAACACAGATCCGCTCACTATCGGGCGGCAATCAACAAAAGGTCATTTTGGCTCGCTGGCTGCTGACCTCTCCCGAGATCCTGCTTCTGGATGAGCCTACCCGTGGTATCGACGTAGGCGCAAAATACGAGATCTATCAGCTGATGCACGAGCTGACCGAGGCGGGAAAATCGGTGCTGATGGTCTCCAGTGAGCTCCCTGAGCTGATGGGCGTTTGCCATAGGATCTACGTGATGTCGGGTGGTGAGATCACCGGTGAGGTGAATGCCGACAGCACCACACAGGAGGAGATCATGACACTGGCGGCAAAAAACGTATAAGGAAGCCTTTTCATGAAAATCAAGATCATCGAAAAATTTAAACAAATGGACGAGCGGGAAAAAAAGATCTACCTGCGTGAGCTGCTGATCAACAATTCCCTCTATATCTTTCTGGTAGCGGCCATCATCCTGATCGAGATCGCCAATCCGCGTTTTCTCTCCTGGCCCTCCATTATCAATATCATTTCGCTCTCTGCCGCCAATCTTCCGATCGCGCTTGGCATTGCCGGTGCCATCATTCTGACGGGCACCGACCTTTCCGCCGGCCGCATCGTCGGGCTTGTGGCCTGCGTGGCCGCCGCACTGCTGCAGAGCAACGATTATCTGGGCAAGATGTTCCCAAGCCTCTCCACGATGCCGATCATCGTGGTGCTGCTGATCGTGCTGGCCATCGGTGCGCTGATCGGCGCCATCAACGGCTTTTGCACAGCCACCTTTCACCTGCATCCCTTTATCGTCACGCTTTCCACACAGCTCATCGTCTACGGCGGCCTGCTGCTCTTTCTGATGATCGGCAACAACAACGGTCAATCGCTTTCGGGTCTGGCACCGCAGTATACCAACTTCATCAAGGGCAGCTTCCTCTCGCTTGGCGGCACGCCCATCCCCAATTACGTGTGGTATGTGCTGCTCATCACGGCAGTGATGTGGGTGGTGTGGAACAAAACCACCTTTGGCAAAAATATGTTTGCGGTGGGCTCCAATCCGGATGCCGCCAACGTTTCGGGCGTGAACGTAAAGCGGGTCATCATTCTGGTCTTTATGCTGGCCGGTATTCTGTATGCCGTGACCGGCTTTATCGAGGCGGCGCGCATCGGCTCCAATTCCGCCAATACAGGGCTGAACTATGAGCTGGATGCCATTGCCGCCTGCGTGATCGGCGGTGTCTCCTTCGTAGGTGGTACCGGCAGGATCGGCGGTGTGATCCTTGGTGTGGTACTGCTGCGTCTAATCTTTGTGGGACTGACCTTTCTCGGCATTGACGCCAATATGCAGTATATCATCAAGGGTCTTATCATCCTCATCGCCTGCGCCATCGATATGCGCAAATACCTGGTGAGAAAGTAAAAAAGAAAGCGGCAAAAGCCGCTTTCTTTTTTACCATTACTGATTTTCCATTTTTTACATACATTTTTCCGTTTTTGAAATTAAAAATCGGCGCCGCTTTCCAAATTTCGCTTCCGCTTTGCGAATTCCTCGAATTCACAACACTACTCTTGCATTTTACCGCAAAGGATGCTATAATAATATGGTAAGAAGATCACACCATCTCGGAGGTCTTGATATGAAGGATATTTTGCGTGCGGCTCTTGCCGTTCCCGCCCTGAAGGTTGCTGACGTTACCTATAACAAAAACGCCATTATTGAGCGCATCCGCGAAGCACATAGCGCCGGTGCCTCTATTTTGATCACTCCGGAGCTGTCGCTGACCGGTGCCAGCTGCGGCGATCTGTTTTTTTCTGAGCTGCTGCTGAGGCAGGTAGAAAGTGCCCTGCTGGAGCTTGCCGAGGCCACCCCTGCCGAGATGATGGCAGTCATCGGCGCACCGCTGCAGATCGCAGGCGCTCTGTATAACTGCGCCGTCGTGCTCTGTGACGGCCAGATCGCCGGCATCGTTCCCAAAAGCGTGCTCAGTGCCACAGATCTGCGTTGGTTTGCCTGCGGAGACGGTCTCAACTGCACCGCACCGCTCGGCGATACCGACGTTTGCGTAAGCGCCGTGGATCTTTGCTTTACCGGCACCGACGGCACCACCGTCGGCATTGCTGTGGGTGAGGATCTGTTCTCCCCCCACGCTACCGACAGCGCCTTGGCGCTTGCCGGAGCAGAGGTCATTTTACATCTTTCTGCGCGCCCCGAGGTCATCGGCCGCCGCGCTGCCGTGCGCCGCACCCTGACCGAGCGATCCGAGCGCAATCTTGCCGCTTATCTTTCGGTCAACGCCGGCGCGGAGGAGTCCACTGCCGACTACCTCTATAGCGGTGCTGCCTTTGCCGCGATGGGTGGCAAGCTGATCATCGAAAACAAAAACGCCATTGACAGCAATTATCTGATCCTTTGCGATATGGATCTGGGACGCATCCGCTACGACCGCCGCAAGGTCGATTTCGTGACCGGTGACGGTGACGCCGCCCTGCTGCTGCCCTGTACCCTCGCCGCCTCTGACGGCAGGCTGTTGCAGGTACGCCGCCTGCCCTTTATTCCGGACGACCGCGCCGAACGCGTGGCACGCTGCCTAGAGATCTACGAGATGCAGGCCGCTGCACTGGCTCGCCGCCTTTCCGTCACCGGCGGCAAGCTGACCATCGGCATTTCCGGCGGCCTGGATTCCACGCTCGCCGTTTTGGTAGCAGTACGCGCAATGGAGCGGCTGCAGCTGCCCACCACCAATATCACCGCCGTGACGATGCCCTGCTTCGGCACCTCTGACGACACCCTGCAAAACGCTCTTGCGCTGATGGACGCCCTTGGCGTCACCTCCCGTACCGTTTCGATCAAGGAGGCAGTGCTGCAGCATTTCAAGGATATCGGCCACGATCCCAAGGACTATTCTGTCACCTATGAAAACGCGCAGGCGCGCGAGCGCACGCAGGTGCTGATGGATATTGCCAATCAGGTCGGTGGCATCGTGCTTGGAACCGGCGACCTTTCGGAAATGGCGCTGGGCTGGTGCACCTACAACGGCGACCATATGAGCATGTACAGCGTGAATGGCGATGTACCCAAAACGCTGGTGCGTTGGATCGTGACCAGCATTGCCGAGGAAAAGGTATTCCCCAAGGCCAGCGACGTGCTGCTGCGCGTGGTGGATACCCCCATCAGCCCCGAACTGCTGCCCCCCGATGCCGTAGGCAAGATCGCGCAAAAGACCGAGGACCTGGTGGGTCCCTACGCCCTGCACGACTTCTTCCTCTACTGGGCGGTGCGCTATCAGTATGCTCCCTCCAAGATCTTTGCACTGGCAATGCGCGCCTTTGACGGTATTTTTGACGGCGCCACCATCAAGAAGTGGCTGACCGTGTTCTTCCGCCGCTTCTTCAATCAGCAGTTCAAGCGCAACTGCGTCCCCGACGGCGTAAAGATCGGCTCGGTAGGCCTTTCGCCCCGTGGCGATTGGCAGATGCCCTCGGATGCCTCCTCGGCCCTCTGGCTTGCCGAGATCGAGGCCATCGAGATCTAAAAAAGCATAAAAAAAGGCCACACGGTATCGTTTTTTCGATACCGTGTGGCCTTTTTTACGTCAAAGCAAAAGATCGATGTAGACCGGATAATGGTCGGAAAGCGGCTCGTAATAATCGGGAATATAGCGATCAAAGCGGCGGACCGCATCTGCCGCAAAGCCCTTGACCAGAATATGGTCGATCGCGCTCTTGAAGGGGCCCGGCACATAGGATCTGTGCCCATCGGGGAAGCAATAATGATACCCCTTTTCCTCCGAGGCGTATTCCACCGCAACGTCGTGCGCATGCGCAAAACCGCAGGCGTGGGCGGACTCCATCATCGGCGAATCATAGGTGTCATTCATATCACCCAGCAGCACCGCGGGGCAGTCATACTTTTTGCGGTAGCGGTCGATCATTTCAGAGGCCAGCCTCACCTGATAGGCACGGCACTCGCCCGAGCCTGCCTGATAGGTTTTGACGGCAGGATTTCGATTTTTCCACCACAGATGCGTATTGGCAAACACGAAGCGCTTGCCGTTCTCCTTCAAGCGCAGTACCGCCAGATTGCAGGATTTGCTGCGCACGTCGTTAAAGCAACCCTCGTAGCCCTCAAAGTGCTCGGGATAGCAGAGATACTCCGCATCCGCCACCTCAAAAAGCTCGGAACGGTATAGGATGCTTGTGAACCGCGCCCACAAAACAGTGTATCTCAGCCCCAGCTTTTGCAGCTCGTGGGCAAGCAGATCCACCATAGTATGCGAAGCCTCCTGCAAGCCGATCACATCCGGCTTGGTCTCGGCATACACGCGGGCAATACCGGGCATTCTCGCCTTTGCCGAGCAGTCCTCGCCGATAGCCTCCCAGGCGGGCTTGTTGCTATCGCAGTTCCAGATATTATTCGACATCAAGCGAATCGTTGCCATGCTACCCTCCATGTCAGATCTCTACGTCGATCCAAACGGGAATATGATCGGACAGGCACATATAGTATTCGGGGGCATAGCGGTCATAGGTGCGAACGGCACCCTCCTCAAAGCCGCGCGCCAGAATGTGATCGATAGCGTTGGCAGCAGGACCGGGCGTATAGCCCTTGTACCCGTCGGGGAAGCAATAATGGTGACCGTTGCCCTCATCCCGATGCTCCACGGCCAGATCGTAGCAATGAGAAAATCCGCGTGCAAACGCCTCCTGGATGCAGGGCTTGCTGCGCTGGGCATTCATATCACCCATCACCACCGCAGGGCAGTTGTACTTGGCCTGCAGCTGATCCAGGCAGTCCATCGCCAGTCCCAGCTGATAGGCGCGCGCCTCGTCCGAGAAGGGCTGATAGCTTTTTGCCTCGGGATTGGAGCCATTTTTATACCACAGATGGGTGCTCATCAGGATAAAGAGCTTGCCGCTCTCCTTGATGCGAAAAACGCCTACGTTGTAGGATTTGGTCTTGCTATTGTTAAAGCATCCCTCGTGCCCCGGGAACTCCTCGGGATAGATCAGAAATCTGGAGTCTACCAGCTCAAACAGGTCGGTGCGATAGATAATGGGGGTATCCTTGCCCCAAAGAAGCGCATAGGGCAGCCCCTCCTCACAAAAGAGGCGCATCAGCTTATCCGCCATCTTGGCGGTGACCTCCTGCAGGCCCAGAATATCCGGCTTGGTCTCCATATAATACTTCAAAAAGCCTGGCATACGAGCGGAATAAGAGCAATCCTCGCCCATTGCCTCCCATGCAGGCGTATTCTTATCACACGCCCACTGATTTGTGCTCATCAAGCGCAGTTTTGTCATCTTCAGTACTCCCTTTCGGCAAAGAAATAGAGGTCTTCTCCTCAAAAAAAGTATATCATACCCCTCCCCCACTGTCAAGCATATTTTCGCCTGTTTTTTGCCGCAAAAGCAGCAAAAAATCGAAACGGTATCAAAAAATCTGTTTTCGGCAGAGACTCTCCATCACGTCAAAAGCCACCCTATCCCGCAAAGGGATAGGGTGGCTGCGTTTTTGTGTTTTATGCGTTTTGGTCGTTTCCGCCGTCGCCCTCGGGAGTATCGCCACCGTTGTTGGTGTCGTCACCCTCGCCGCCGTTGTTATCGTCGTCATCGGATCCGAAGGGATCGTCGATCACGTCGTCGCCGCCGGGCAGAGAAGGCGTCACGTCGGGAGCCTCATCCTCGGGCAGGGCGTCTGCAAAGCTCTGGAGCAATGCCTTCAGCTCGGCCGAGTAGGGGTTCGTTGCGTTGATCTCGTCCTCCAGCAGGATGCTTCCCAGCTCTGCAAGAGAGGTGCCCTTGGCGTCATACTCAGCGTAGACGTAAACTGTCTCGGTGGTGGGCTCTACGGGAGCGGAAATGTCAGTATCCACGCCGGGAACGTTCTCACCGACCACGGGAACCGTTGCCATTGCATAACCGATCGCCACGAATCTACGACCGTAGTTCTCTTCCTTGATGTCGGTGATGGCAGCAGTGAAGGTCACGTTGTTCTCGGTGGTGATCAGGCTCTTGTCGGCTGCAATGTCCAGATAATCCAGCCCTGCGCCGTCAAGCGTTACGTGGTTCAATACGTCAACCTTTTCCAGATAGTCGGCAGGAACGATGATGGTACCGAAGGTCACACCATCGATCGCCTGATCCAGAATAGCAGCGTACTGCTCCAGATATGCCTTGGAAATGGAGGTGGTGAAGCGGATACCGTTCTGATACTGATCCTCGTTGCCGAGCTCGATCTTCATGATACGGATATCGCCCTTACCGGTTACCGAATGGTAATCGATGTAGTCCTCCTGGTTGAGCATCAGGGTGTAGTAGGTCTTGCCTGCATAGGCGATCTGCATATCCTTTGCAGGATCTACGTCAATGCGATCGGGATCTGCGCTGCCGTTGATCGGGTTGCCGCTTTGATCCACGAAGGTACCGGTGCTGCAGAAGTAGTACTTCTGGATCTCGCTCGCCATGAAGATACCGCCATTGATCTCAATAATGCCGGCAGGATTGTACTTGTTGATCACGCGGTGACCAACGCCGCTGTTGGAGATGAAGGTGCCGTCATTGATGATGACCGTACCGTGGCCGGTCCAGCCGCCTACGCGGATGACCGCGTCGTTGATATCACCGTCGTCTGCCTGGTTGCGCTCCCAGTTCTCGGCGAGCACGAACAGACCGCCGTTGATAATCAGCTTGGCATCGGTGGGAGTCTCGATCACACCCTTGTCAAGCTCGGTGTCAGCGGTAGAGGCCTTGCCGCCGATGGCACGTGCTACGCACAGGCCCTGCGCGTAGAAGTAACCGGCATTGATAATGCCCGTACCGCCGCCAACGCTGAAGCAAGCGTCAACGTTGCCGTAGGTGGAGAAGCTACCACCGTTTACGGTCAAGGTCGTTCCGGCACAGCCATAGTCTACAGCCCAGCCCGTGCAATTTTCGATTGCCTGCACCACAGGATCGTTTTCAAAGACCATGGTAGAGCCGGCAGGCAGGCTCCAAACGCCAAATACGCTGGAGGAGCCGCCGGTTACGGTATAGCTACCGCCCAGCACGCGAACGCTGACGGGATCGGTGGAGGTGTGCGCGTAAGAATACTGTACAATGGAGTCACCCACCGCGCTCATCACGGGGCCGGTGCCGTCCTCGCGGCCAAGGGTCAGGTCTACACGGGAGTTATCCACGATGCAGAGCAGATCCGAGGTGGATTCCTGCTTGTAGGTACCGCCGTAGATACCCATGTCACCGCTGAAGGAGCCGCCGATACGGAACATACGGCTACCGCCGCCATACTCCCAGAAATCGCCGCCGTAAAGCTTGATCGAGCCGGAGCCGGAACCGTAAATATAGATGGTGTTACCGGTGGTATTGGTCTCATAGGTACCGCTGTAAATGTTAAGATTCAGCTTACCGGTGAACGCGCCGTCGGTACCAAAGAAGGCGCTGGTCGCATATACGTAGATATCATCGTTCTCAACGTCGGCGGTGGAGCCCAGGTTCACGGTATATGTGCCGCTGCCGTTATACCAGCTGAAGGTTTTGACGTTGAAGTTACCGCCCGTAACAGTCAGAACAGAGTTGTTACCGGGGTAATACAGGTTGTTGCCGGTCTTGGTAAAGTCACCACCGTGGATGTGCAGCTTACTGTTGGTGTTGGTATAGAACATATTGCTATCCGCGCCTGCAGTAAACACACCGTCGTAAATGTGAGCAATGTCATCATCGCCTACGATCAGGACTCTGCCCGCGGCGTTGATATTGACGTTGTAGATATCCAGGGTCGCGGTGACGGTGCCGGTGTCGCCATTCTGACCCATCAGAATGGTGGCATGATCCTTATCCGAGCCGGTCATCGTGCCGCCGTAGATCTTTACGGTAGCATTGGTGTTGTAGTTGTTATCGATCTGGATCGCATGGCCACCGTTGGTCTGAATGGTGGGACCCTCGCCGGTCTCGGGGTTACCGATGTTGACCTTTACAACGTTGTTTCGGATCGTCATCATCGTATTGCCGGAAACCAGGGTGCGGAAGGTACCGCCGTACAGGTTGACCTCACCGTCGTGCTGGAAGATAAACAGCTTGCCGTAGCCGACATCACCGGGGCCGGTGTTGCCGCGGATGAAGGTACCGCCGTAAATATTCACGTTACCGGTAGCACCGTTGTCGGAGCCGATGACCTGATAGTTACCCTTATTATTAACAAAGAAGTAACCGTCGTAAATATTCAGGGTGAAATTCTGGGCCGTGTTGGCAAACTGAAGGTTGCAGCCCTTCGTACCGGTATCGCGGAAGGTGGCATAGTAGAAGTTCATCTCCATACCTGCACCGCCGCCGATCCAGATCGCCTGATTGTCCTTCTGGATGATGGTGGGACCCTGCTGGGTGCCCTCGATACCGAAATAGAGCTTGGCATAAGCGTTAACGGTGATCGCCGCGCGGTCGGAGGTGAAGGTACCGCCGATAAAGTATGCGGTGTTACCGATATTGGTCACGATACCGTCGCAGGCAGAGGTTGCGGTGGTGTTGGCCTCGTAATAGCCGTCGGTGAAGTAGAGCGTGGTGTTATAGGTGCTTCTGACGCCGATCACGCCACCCTTCTTGTTGACGATGCCGATATTATTAAAGTAGAAGGTACCGCCCTGAACGGTCAAGAAGGAAATGTCGGAAGCAGTTGCAGTCAGGGTGTAGTAGCCGTCCTTGGCAGAGCTGTTGAAGGTCATCTCAGCCACAGCGGGTCTGCAGCGGGTGTGCACACCGTAGTCGGTGTCATCCTCGCCCTGAGTGGCCTTGGCAGGCTGCTTCCAGGTGATGTCGCGGGTCAGCGTGAAGGTACCGCCATTGCCCAGGTAGAACAGAGCGCGCTCCAGCTCGAAGCCGTAGAAGGCTGTGGGAGCCTGATCCTCACCGTTGGTCACCAGGTATGCAATGCCCTCCTCCAGATAGCCGTTCTCAGCAAGCCACTGCTCATCATAATGCACCGATTGGAGATGGGTAAAGCCCTTCTTGACATACTCCAGCTTGGTGTTGGCGTTGTATACAGGGGACTCTGCGTAGCCGTAGGTGTCGATCTGATAGCCGGCATCGATATACATACCGTACGTGGTGGAAACACCCAGACGGTTGGAGGTCTCGTAGCCGTTATAGTTAAAGAAATACGTAGGCTTCTTGGTGGTTGCGATACCGGGATTGCTCTTGGCGAAGAAGTTACCGCCGTAAATGCGGAAGTAACCCACGTCGGCATTGCCGTAGCCGAAGATGCCGTTGCCGTTATCGTTGTAGAAGTCGCCGCCCAGGATGTAACCGTAGCCGGCTCTGTTGGAGTCGGAGGCGCGCACCACTTGCGAGCCGGAGGTGGTCTGCAGGAACTCACCGCCTGCGATCACCAGGGTATGGCCGCGCAGGGTGCGAATGAGGGATGCATCCACCTTGGGGCCTGCGATAAAGCGACCGCCGTAGATCGCGGTGGTGGCAGAGCGCACCTGATTGTCGGTCAACGCGGAAATATCGGTTCTGCCGTACAGGCCCAAGACGTTGTAAGCATCGTGGCCGTAAACCAAGCCGTCGTAGATATCCAGGAAGCCGCCTATGTTGGCAATCGTAAAGTCGCCGGCAGCGGATGCGTACATACCGTCTGCACCGGTGATCTTCACGTACACGTTCTGGCCGTGCATAATGAGGGAGCCTCTGGAGGTACCGCTGACAGCGCGGAAATTAGCCATACCCTCGGCGGTGTCGATAGCATCGTAACCGCTCTCGTCATAAACGTTGGTAAGGATCTTGCAATTATTCAGCACCACGTTGATGCGGTTGGCATCCTTAGCATTCAGATCGGTGGAGAGATACTTGGCACCGTCTATGCCCCAGGAGCTGTTGGTCAGATCGCTGAAGGCATTGGGAGAAACCAGCATACCGGTGGTCTGGGTGACCACGGTCAGCGCGTCAACAGTCACGTCAACGCCCTCGCCCGTGATCCAGATGAAGGGAGTGTAGGCAGACTGGCTCATATCGTAAACGGTATAGCCGTTGCCCTTCAAGGTCAGATCAAAGTCGATCTTGATGGCCTTGGCTGCCACGACATCGGCAAGCAGCTCGATGACGGCGCCCTCAACGGCGTCTGCGATCGCATCGGCGATATCGCTGTAGTAAGCAGGCTCAGCGCCGGGATTGGTCAGCTGCACGGTGTTTGCCACGCCGGGCATCAGAACGGGGTTACCGTCAAGATCCACGATGCTCATCTCGGGGGAGATCACGATGTTCGCCACGCGGTCGGGGTTCTCTGCATAGTAGAGAGACATCAGCGTGTCGGTGGGAAGCACGATGGTACCCGACTTCAGATTGATGTAGCGGGTGCCTGCACTGCCGTTAGCGACGAAAGGCGCTCTGGAGATCAGCTCGGTGGTGAAGCAGCGGAGCGTACCGCCGTCCACGTTCAAGGTGGCGTTCTCGTTCATCTGGATCAGATACGCCCAGGTCTCGGTAGACTCGGGGCAGACCAGCTCGGAGCCCTCCAGCAGGTTCAGAGTCGCACTGTTCGGCATATATACGGTGGAGCCGGCACCGGCAATGATCTTTGTATCGGTCAGATTCCAGACGGGATCCGCAATAACACCGCTGTTATACTGAAGGCCGCGACCCACGGTGTTACGCATAGTAACGTTGCGAAGGTTAACGGTCGCACCGCCTGCAGTATAGCAGATGTAAAGAGCCTTATTATTGATCTCGATCGTATGACCGTTGCCGTCCAGGGTGTACTCACCGTAGGGGAGACGCGTAAAGATATCGGCAGACTCGGTGCTCTCGTCACCGATCAGATCGGCCAGCAGGAAGTAGGTGCCGCCGTCGGGGGTCATGAGAGAGGATCTCTCCAGCAGAGCTGCAATAGAAGTCATGGCAGCACCGTCGGTGGTAAAGTGAATGGAGGTCTCTGCATCGCCCTTATCCAGATGCAGGAGATCCATGACCTTGCCGTCTGCATCCAGGATGGCGGCCTCGAAGCCGAGGGCGCTCAATGCATCGGCATCCGCAAGCGTACCATCGGCAGAGATGATACCTGCGTATTGCGCAAGGTCAAAGGAAACGGTGGTCATTTTGGCGAAGGTGACCGTGCCGGAGGGAACGGTCAGGGTGTTCTCCTCGGTCACCTCAACGGTCTCAGCCTTCACAGAGGCGCTGAGCAGCACGGAGCTGTCATTGCCGCCGTAGGCCTTGGCACCGGTATAGTAGAAGCTACCACCCGCAATGTAAACGGGGCCGCCCGCATTGGTGGAAACCGCTGCACCCTCTGCAGGGATCACGCCGGCAGCGCCGCCGTTATCCACGTAGAAGTTACCGCCCATAATGTAGATCTGACCGACGGTGGTCTGACCATCCTGGCCGGTCGCGTCGCTGATCTCCGTACCGCCTGCACGCACAGCCGTTGCCCAGCCGGTCGTGCTCTTCTCTGCGGTCTGCACAAAGCTGCCGCCGAAGAAGTAACCGGAAGCACCGCCGAGGATGCGGACAGCCGCGCCCTTCTCATTGATGACAGTACCGCCGTATGCCACAAAGGTATGCTCGGTGCGATTGGAATAACGCTTGTCACCGCGCACAGCAATGGTCACGTCGTTACCGGCGGAATAGATCTCGCCGTCATACAGTGCCACGTTGGCGTGTGCCCAGATGGCAGGGCCGTTGCCGCCGTGGATCTTGGTGTTCTCACCCTTGATCACGATGTAGGTGTTAACGGTCCAAGCGCACACAGCGTTCAGGGTGGTCGTGCCGTTGTAGGTCAGCTTGCCCGCGCCGTAAGCGGTGGGATCGACTGCGTAGTAGCTGTCGTTGGCATAGACCTGCACGTTGTCCAACACCACGCGCATACCCTTGCCGGAGCCTGCGGAGGACTCGATGCCGCCGCGAGCGGAGATCAGCTTCAGGTCGGTGAAGGTCACCGTGTGTCTGTTCAGGTCACCGTAAAGGCCAATGGCATAGTTATTGGTGCCGGTATAGGTCACGGTGTGGCCGTTACCGTCGATGGTGTACGCCGTGATCTGGCCGGCAAGCTGCGTTCTGCCGTTACCGAAATCGTAACGGGAGGTCAGCGTGACGTCGGCAAGGAAGCGCAGGGTATCGCCGTTGCGGACCCAGGCATCGGCAGCAGCCAGATCGGCAAAGTAGCCGACCAGCGTGCCGTCCTTGTTCACAAGCTCAAAATTGTCCACGCCCTCGGTGAATTCCTTATCGAACGCAGAGGCAGCTTCCTCCTCCAGGCGCTCGTCGGGAAGGTCGGTCTCTTCTGCGATGAATTCGTATCCATCGCCCACCGACGTATCCGGTGCGGGTGTGATGGGAGTGTCGGTCTCCCCTCCTCCGTTACCGGCACCGGCATCAAGCTCGGCAGCCAGCACAGAGAGCATGGTGGCGGGCACCATTGCCACGACCATCATGACCGCAATGAGTAACGCAAGCAGTTTCTTCATGTTTGCTTCTCCTTTTCGCTGTAGTATCGTGAGAGACGGGCTCCTGAACCCACCTCTCGCAAAGGAATAGGGTTTACACGATTATATTATATAATAAATACTTCCAAAGGTCAAGATTATCCCTTTCAAAATTCCAGTTTCTCGCTTTTGACCAATCGCACGCACGCGCGTGTGCTCCCACTCTCCCGAAAAACGCAAAAAACTCATACCGTTTGCCACCTTTTTTATTTTGTAAATTTGCACAAATCCCAATCGCCGCAGCCGTTGTGTCACGCCGTTCTTCACATTTTCAAATGGCGCCACGCACGCACACGCGCACAAGGGCTTCGTGCCGATCGGCACAAGGCAAGCATTCCCAAACTCCCTCTTGACACCGCCAACAGAATGGGGTATAATAAAAAAAGCACCCAAACGGGATCAAAAAACGGAGGTAAGGTCGTCAGAATGAAGCACGTGGATATCTATACCGACGGCGCCTGCCGCGGCAATCCCGGCCCGGGCGGTTGGGGCGCGATCCTTGTCTACAATGGCCGTGAAAAAGAACTTTCCGGCGGTGAGGCGCACACCACCAACAATCGCATGGAGCTTTCCGGCGTGATCGCCGCGCTCTCCGCTCTGAAGGAGCCCTGCGAGGTCACGCTGACCACAGACTCCAAATACGTGGCCGATGCGGTGCTCAACGGATGGGCCAAGGGCTGGCGCGCGCGCGGCTGGAAAAAGGCCGACAAATCTCCTGCCTTGAACCCCGATCTATGGGAAACACTGCTGCAGCTGTTGGACCGCCATGCCGTGACCTTTGTATGGGTCAAGGGCCACGCCGGGCACCCGTATAATGAGCGTTGCGACACGCTGGCTACCACCTTTGCCGACACCTTCCCGGCGCCGCAAAGGGATGCTGCCCCCACTCCCCCTGCCGAGGAGCAATTGGGCATCGAGCTTTGACCACAATGAGTAAAAAAGCCGCCCTACGGGGCGGCTTTTTGCCATTTTGGGAAGACTGATAGAAGAAGGCACCCCTCACTTGGAGGGGTGCCTGTTTTGCTTCTTATTTATTAATAGAAGCCGTTGCTGTAATCAGCAAAGCCGAGGAGATAGAAGGTATAGCCCTCGTATACAAACTCGGCGCACTTCACAGAGGAGGTCGCATCGTCCAGCTCACAGAGGAAGCCATCCAACAGGATGCCACCGTCAGCGGTGATCTCATAGCCCTCTTCTACCAGGATCGCGCAGATCGAGGTGATATTGGTATCGTTACCAAGCTCTGCGATCAGCAGATCCCATGCCTCATCCTTCATGGCCGCAGCGCCCACAGGGCTGCCTGCGTAAGGATAGAAGATGTCGGAAAGCGCATCGTCGCCGCCATTCACAAGGGTAACGGTGTTGTAGCGCTTGCTGTTAGGATCGTAATGGTCATAGTGCACCAACTCAGCGGAGGTGCTGCCGGTCTGCTGATCGGTCACGGTCTCCAGTGCCAGTACATCGTCCACATACTCGGCAAGAGCAGCTCTCTGCTCAGCGGTGTAACGGGAGTAAACAACACCGTTCTCGCCCTCAACGCGGGTCTGATAGGTCTCGTTCGGGCCGGGGGTGCAATCGTTCAGCGCCTTGATGGCCGCCTCGTAAATAGTGGAGCCGCCAACGGTCTTGTTCTCGGCGTATACGTAGAACTCCTCGTTTTCAACGGTCAGCTTCACATAACCGCGACCGGTGTACTTTCTGGCGTGGTTCTGCTGCAGGAACTCGTGAACGGTGCCCGCAACGTAGCCGTAATCGCCTTCCATCTTGTACCAGTCAAGGGTGTTCTCATCCAGCCAATCAATTTCGGAAACAGCGTCTACACGCTTCATATCAGCCTCATCCAGAGCAGCATGGGTCAGGTCACCGCCCATATCTGCTACGTACTGGGAAGGCACGATCAGCATGCCGACCGTAATGGTGGCATTGCCCATCTCGCCGCTCTCGACCAGTGCGACGAGAGCCTTATACTGCGCATCCGAAACGGTAGCAAGGAAGCGCAAGCCAATGGTATCATTCATGCGGAGCTCGGGCTCTGCGATCTGCTTCATCTCCAGGGTAAGAGGCGTGAACACGCCGGTATCGCCCTGCTTCAGGGTGATCTTCTCACCGGCACGGAAGATCTTGTACACACTGGTCTCGCCGTTGGTCAGCACGCCGGACCAACCGAAGATGTTGGAGGCTGCAACGCCTGCGGGAGCAGCAGGAACGGTGATCTCGCGGTCACCCGCAGCGGTACCGAGCAATGCCACGGTAGCGGTGCCGTTCATAAACTTCACGGCCTCACCGCCCTCGGCGGTCACGCCGCCAAAGTTCTTGTAAGCCTTGCCGATGATCTGCTCGAACCAGGTCAGCACGTGGTCGTGGCCCTTATCGTTCAGATGGCTGATGTCGTTAGCGCCCACGCAGTAGAGCTTGCGGAAGGTCGCATTGGTCATGAATACGGGGATCACGTCGTCATCGCAGGCGCGGATGGCAACCACGCGATCGTCGTTCAAGGATTCCACATAGGAGGCAAAGGCATTTGCGTAGTCCTCGGTGCGAAGACCGGCATCATTGACCTTGTTGGAGCCGAGACCGGTCTCATCCAGGCCGACCAGGTTCCAGGGGGTCACGCAAATGATGAGTGCATTGGGGTACTTCTCCATCAGGCCTGCCAGCATAGTCTGCACAGCGCCAAGGAAGGTCTTGGTATCGGTATTGCCGACCTCGCCGAGCGGAACGCTCTTATTGTAGTCGTTTCTGCCGCCCTCGAAGATCACGATGTCGGCACCGTCGGTCATACCGGCGTAACGGTCGACCATGGGACTGTTGGTAGTCACGTAGTTGGAAACGGTGCTGCCGTCAATGCCGTAGTTGTAGAACTCCATGCCGTAACGGGCAGCCAGCTTTGCGCCCCAAACAGAGTCGTTGTGCGCGCCGCCGCCGTAGAAGTAGCTATCACCGATGGTGACCAGCTTCAAGCCTTCCAATTCATTATAATAGGTTCCCTCACCGGGAGCGGTGATGTAAACGATAGGAGCAAGTCTTGCACCGTTCACCTCGTTACCCATAGCGGAGTAGCAGAGGCGGAGATATTCGATATCCTCAGTAGTGGTGTAAGTATAAACGCGCTTGCCGGCAGCGAAGGCCTCCTCGCGGGCGGCTGCGCCGTCACCGGTCACAACACCCTCGACCAGCTCGGTCAGAGCAGCAGAGTCGCCGCTGACACCGGTGTAGTTGGTGCCGTTAAACTTAGCAATGGCGTAAACGGTATCAGCCGCAAAGTTGGCGACACCGATCTCGGCATCATATACGTAATCGGTAAAGGTGATCGTAGTGCCCTTGCCGTATACGGGGATGATATCAGAGAAGGCGTACATGGGGCTGCCCAGCACCAGAGCACCGCTCTCCACACCGATCAGACCGCTGTACCAATCCAGCATCACAGGCTTGCCTGCCTGCGCAGGATCGTAGCCGGCGGCGGTCAGGGCAGGCGCCCAATTCTCGGCATTATTTTCCTTATAGCTGAGCACGGGAGTGGCCGTGCCGCGAACAGTCACGCGGACGATCTCATTGTCATAAGAGGTCGTGTATGCATAATGGCGATCGCTGTCCTCGTCAACGGTCAGGCAAGCGCTGTTCTCGGAGCCTGCGCACAGACCGTAGAAAAGATCCAGTCTGCCGTCGGCGCCTACCGTCCAGGTGGAGAAGGCATATGCCTGCTCGGTGCTGTACTTAGCCTGACCTGCAGGCTCGGTAAAGCTGAGCGTCGTGCCTGCCTTGGGTACAATGATCGGCAGAGACATATTGTAATCGGAGCCGGCACCCATGCTGTAGATCTTCGTGGCGTTGGCAGCGCCGTAATCGTTGGTATAAGAGCCCACGAAGCCGTTGGTCCACTCCACGTTCACCACGCCCTCGCCTGCGGTCTCACCCTCTACAAAGGCAGGGGTGAACACATAGACCTTCGGGCAGGATGCCGCATCTGCTGCCAGGCTGCCGTCGGGCTGACCGCCGTAGCAGGAGAAGCGCAGATACTCGTTGGCCTCGGTGGTGGTGTAGATGTAGTAGATGACCTCATTGGCCTCGTCGTACCACTGATTGCTGTTGGTGTTCTTGCCCTGCGCAGTCAGATTGGTCCCGGTCTTGTTGATCACCCAACCGTCATCGGTTGCGGTCCAGCTGGTCAGCATCATGGCATTCTGGCTCATTGCGCCCGCCTTGGTAGACTCGCTCCAAACCAGGGTGGTGCCTGCGTTGGGGATCTTGACCACGTCGGAATAGCGATAAGAGCTACTCTCAAGCGGAACCGTCTTCCAGCTGTTGCCAAAGCTATGTACCGGAGAGCCGATATAGCCGTTGGACCAGCCGAGATCGGCAATGGCGCCATCCTCGCCGACGACCACGTCGCCGATCACAGGTGCTTCAGCTCCTGCGTAGAGTGCCAGCATCGGCACCATCCCCAGCGTCATGGCCAAGACGAGGAGAATCGCAAGAAGTCTTTTCTTCGTGTGCTTCATGAATTGGAACCTCCATAAGCAAATTTGCAGCGCGCGTCCGCGCACGATAAACAGACCGAAAGATACGGTCACACAATCATTTTAACACACGCACCAAAAAAAGTAAATAGTTTTTTTACACAAAAATATTTAAAAAATATATATAATATGCAAAAAGCCCCGTCTTGACCGCCACCGGAAAAGTGGGGGAAGACGGGGCGTTTTCAGCCGTTTTTAAGCCTCGATCGGCTCAAAATCCGCCGCGCCGTGGGCGCAAAGCGGGCAAATGAAATCGGCCGGGAGCGTTTCGCCCTCATATACGTAGCCGCAGATCCGGCAGACATAGCCCTTCTTTTTGGGCGCCGCAGGCTTCGGCTTGACCCGTGCGTGATACTCATCGTAGGTCATGGTCGCCTTATCGGAAAGCACCGCCGAGGCGGTCACCGAGCAAAGAAACATCGTGTGAGTGCCAAGATCGGTCATCTCCTCCACGTGCAACGAGAAAAAGGCATTGGCATTTTCTCGATAAAGCACAACGCCGTTGGCAGCGCGTTCTACCGCTTCGCCCTCGAATTTCGATACCGTTTTGCCACTTTGCAGCCCGAATTTCTCAAAAACCGCATAGGGCGCATCGTTCGCAAGGCAGCTGATATTCATCTCCCCCGTGGCACAGATCATATCGTGTGTCAGGCTGTTTTTATTCAGCGCCACTACGATCTTTTCGGGGGTGTTGGTCACCTGCATCACCGCGTTGGCGATCATGCCGTTGTCCCGCTCCCCCTGCCGTGCCGTCACCACATACAGACCGTATCCAATGCGAAAAAGCGCCTTGGGATCCTTCACGTTTTCTGCCATTATTCGTCTCCTCCCGATAAATGTATTTTTTATACAGAATGCCCCGTTTTTGCGCCTTTATGCAGATTTAGCCGCCTAACGGGGTGTGTTTTCACTCAATGACCGCGGACCTCCAGTACCACCTTGCCCACGCTCTCGCTGTTGGCCAACAGCGCATGAGCGGCCTCCGCCTCGGTCACGGGCAGCACACGGAAAATGGTAGGACGCAGCTCGCCGCTCTCCACCTTGCCCCAGACATCACGCACCAGCTTGCCAAGGATCTCACCCTTCATCGCAGGCGTGCGCGAGCGCAGGGTGGAGCCGATCACGCGCACGTTGCGCACGTAGACGTTCTTCAGGTCCAGATCGGTATGGATGCCGCCGAGGGCGGCGATCATGATCCAGCGGGCACCGTGCGCCAGATAGCGCAGGCACTCACCCATGCCCTCGCCGCCGACACAGTCGATGGCAACGTCTACAGGGCGTCCTGCCTCCAGCTCCCGCTTCAGAACCGTAGCCAGGTCCTCCTTCTTGGTATTAACGATCAGATCAGCACCGAGAGGTGCGATAGCCTTTGCCTTTTCTTCAGAGCGCACCGTGGTGATCACACGGATACCAAAGGCCTTTGCCATAGGAATGATCACGCTGGCAAGACCGCTGGCGCCTGCAGTGACCAACAGGGTATTCCCCTCCTTGATGCCGCCCTCGATAAACATATTGAGATAGGCGGTGGCAAATGCCTCGGGGATGGCCGCCGCCTCGATCATGCTCGTGTTTTTCGGTACAGGCATGACCATACCGTAGGGTACAGCCACGTACTGCGCATAGCCACCGCCGCCAAGCAGGGCGCAGACCTTATCTCCGAGCTTGAAGCCGGATCTCTCGGCAGCCTCGGCACCCATAGAAAAGATCTCGCCGGAGACCTCGAGACCCATCCATTCGGGGCAACCGGGAGGGGGCGGATAATCCCCTGCTCTCTGCATCAGATCCGCGCGGTTGAGTGC
This sequence comes from Oscillospiraceae bacterium, assembly GCA_015065135.1. GTDB lineage: Bacteria > Bacillota > Clostridia > Oscillospirales > CAG-272 > Firm-07. The sequence continues at coordinate 14,748 of SVQY01000018.1, read as the reverse complement.
CGCATAATCGACCTTGATGACCACCTCGTCCGCCTTGGCGACGGGATCCGGCACCTCGCTCCAGGTCAGGGTCTTTCTCTCGTCATTTTGAATCAGTACTGCTTTCATTCCTTCCTTATCCTTTCATGATCTTTACGCAAAATTCAATACCGTTTCGCGTTTTTTGTGCTTTTTGGTGCCACTCATTGTGCGTTTGAGCCGGTGTTATCGATCCCGTTGCCGCAAGAGCGCATCACAAAATCGTGGAGAGCTAGCTCGTAATCGGGCGTGTACGGATTGGTCTCCTCGCCCCGCACCATCGCCGCAAAAAACGACATCATGGTGCGATAGCGGTGAAAGCCGTCAAAGCGCACCGTTTCTCCGCGCGCCGCCCAGGCATTGTCATTGGTAAAGGTAAAATCCGAGAACATCAGACCGCTATCGCCGCCGGACTCCAAGGGGCAGATCTCCACAGTTCCTTTGCTGCCGACCACCACCAGCTGGCGGCGCTGAAAGCCGCCGCACTCATCATCGGTAGCCTTGGCAAAGGAGACCCCTTTGGGGTATTTATATACCGCCATACCGAAGTCCTCTCCGTCCGTAACGGTAGCGGGCATGCTCAGGGGGATCACCTCTGACGGCTCACCTTGCAGGCGATATATGAAATCGATCATATGGCAGCCGAGGAAAAAGAGCATACCGCCGGGGAAATTTCCCATCCAATGGCGCTTTCGCTCCTTGTGCCAACAGTTCATCTGCGCCTCCACGTGCAGGATCTCGCCCAGCTCGCCGCTCTCGACTAGCTCGTACATTTTTCGAATGGCGGGATTGTAGCGGTACATGTAGCCGGTGTGGAACGGAATATTCTTCTCCTTGACCATACCGATCATTTTTTTGAATTCATCGCGATCTACTCCGCCCGGCTTATCCATATGGATGGGCAGCCCCTGCTCCAAAGCGAAAATGGCATACTTGGTCAGATTCCGTTCAAAGGTCTCGATGGTGGCACAGTCAATGCTTTTGTCGGCAGCGATCTGTGCAAGTGTCAAGCGGGGATACCCCTCATAAACACTTTCCAGCTCCTTGTTGCGAGGCGGCTCATCCTCGGGAATGCAATAACCGACAACCTCAAAAACATCCGGCATTTCCGTCATAGTCTTAAAAATCGCAGAAGCGTGATCGTGATTGACGCCGATCTGTACAACACGCAGTTTTCTCATACCGTTTTGCCCCTTTTCTTATTTTTTCCAATCAAACTGTGCCACGGTGGGGAAGGAGCGATCGTTGATGATCCGCTCGTAAACAGCCGCACACTCGGCAGGCGCATACTTCTCTGTCAGCATGGGCTTGAAATCCAGACGACCGCCCAGCTGCAGCTGCAGCACCGCATTGATGTCATCCCGATGGGTGAAATAGCCGGGGTGGCTCTCCACCTTGGGGCGGGCAAGGGTATGCGCGCCGATCAGGGTGATACCGGGGCAATGCACCTTGCGGTAATAGTCAATGTTGAATTCCTTGTCACGGGTGCAGCCAAGCAATGCCATGCGGCCGAATTTTGCCATACAGTCCAGCGCGCCGTCCATGCCGGCACCCACACCGGTCACCTCAATGCAGACCTTGGCACCGCCGCCGGTCACACGCTTGACCTCTGCGGCAAATCCTTCGGCAAAGGGATCGAACACGTAGTCCGCACCGCCCTGCACCGCCTCCTCACGGCGGGAGGCGACGGGATCCACACCGATCACGGGATAGGCACCCGCGGCACGCAGCAAGCGGATGGCAAGCTGGCCGAGCAGCCCCAGTCCCATGACCATGGCAGGCTCGCCGATCTCCAGACGACATTTGCGAATGGCCGCCAGCGGAAAAGTGGCGATAAAGGAAAGCGCACCTTCCTCAAAGGAGATCCCGTCGGGCATCTTGACTACCTGCTCCTCGGGCACCAAATTATAGTCGCGGTGCTTGCCCCAATAGACCACCACGCGGTCGCCCGGGGCTACGCTCGTCACCGCCTCGCCCACCGCCACCACGACGCCGGCAGAGTTGTAGCCGCTGGAACGGGGGAAGGTGGTATCCGGCGCATTTCTGCCCGCCACATTGGCATCACCGATGATGTTGGCACGCTCGGTGCCGGGGCTGATGGTGCTGACCTCGGTCCTGACCAGTACCTCGTTCGGTGCGGTCAGTTCAATCTCCTTCTCTACCAGCTCCGCACAGTTCGGACGCGGAAAAATGATTTGTTTGATATTCATAGAAGCCCCTCCTTGTATGTGAGTTCGTTTTCATTATACTCTATTGACAAGGCAAAATCAAGATGCTATACTGGTATAAAATAGCACGATCCTATGATTTTGGGAGGCAAAAATGGAGAAATTTCCACTTTTATCGGAATACAGCATCAAGCTGCTGACTTATCAGAAGACCCGCGCCAAAAAATGGATCAGCTTTTCCAACCCCTGTATCGGCTATCTGCTGCACGGAACGGCAGAGTTCTGGCTGAACGGTCAGAGCTATACCGCGCAGGAAGGCGATCTCATTTACATCGCCGCCGAGACCGAATACTATTCCCTCTGGATCGGGGATCCGCAGGTGCAATGGTACTCGGTCAGCTTCGCCTTTGCCGATCCGCTGGCATTTTCCGATTTCCGCTTTCAGATCATAAAAAACTACCCCGTTGCGGCACTAAAAGTCATGTTCGAGCGATTTGAGCAGGATCCGCTCGCCTCCCTTTCCGCCTTCTATTCCCTCCTATCCGATCTATACGCCCGCATGGAGCGCGGCAGCTATACTCCCAAATACGCCAAGATCCGTCCTGCGGTGGAGTATTTGCAGCTTCATTGCGCAGAAGCTGTCAGCATCGCCGAGCTGGCAGCGCTGTGCGGCTACAGCGAAGCGCATTTTTTCATGCTTTTCGGGCGCATTATGGGAGTATCGCCCATGACCTACAAAACAAATCTGCGGATGCAACGCGCCATGCAGGCGCTTTTGGAGACGGATGACAGTATCGAGGCCATCGCCACGCGACTGGGCTTTTCCTCCGCAAATTATTTCTGCCGCGTGTTCTCAAAAACCGTTAAGCGCACCCCCGGTGATATCCGCCGTTACGGACATCTGAAAAAACCGTTGCAATCCGCAACGCCTGCCGTTCACTCTTGTGAAGGATCATAAAAAATGCGACCGTTTTTCGAAACGGTCGCATTTTTTATCATTTGCCCCTGTGCTGCTCCAGATGGTCGCGCAGGCGCTCAAAGGTCTCCTCGCTGATGTCGTGCTCAATCTTGCAGGCATCCTCCAGGGCTACCTCGCGGGAAACGCCCAGCAGCATCAGCGTTTCCGCAAGGATGCAATGGCGCTCATACATCCGCTTGGCAATGACCTCGCCCTGCTCGGTCAGCGCCAAGCCGCCGTTTTCGGCGGTGGTCACAAAGCCGTCGGCGCGCAGCTCACGCAGCATCACGCTGACGGTGGGGCGGGAAAATCCCAGCGCGGTGCAGATATCCACCGCACGGACCTTTTCTTTTTGCTTTGTCAGAATAAAGATCTGCTCCAGGTAGTTTTCGCCGGATTCATGGATCGACAAACCGTCTCTCCTCCTTTTACTTCAATTCTTCTTCACTGTCCTGCTTGGGCTCTACCAGAATAGTCAGCTTGGTCACGCGCTCCTCCTCCATCTGTGCCACGATCACGAACAGATTCTCGTAGCGGAAGCTGTCACCGATATGAGGATCGGCCTCCAGCATCTCGATCGCCCAACCGCCCATGGTGGAATACTCGCAGCTGAAATCCTCGGGGCTTGTAAAGTCGATCTCCTCAAAGAAATCGTCGATGCTCATATCGCCGATGACCTCATAGGTGTTCTCGCCGGTGGCGTAGCACTCGGTCACGATCACGTCGGTATCATCCCAGATATCGCCGACCAGCTCCTCCAGAATATCCTCCATGGTCACCACGCCCAGCGTGCCGCCGAACTCGTCAATGACAATGGCAAGATGCATCTTGGCCTCACGAAGCTTGGAAAGTGCCGCAGGCAGCTTCATCGTCTTGTGAAGCTTGCAGGGCTTCATCATCAGGGCACGAATGTCAGGCTTTTCCTGATCCAGCGTGGCCTTGTAGTAACGCGTTACAGATAGAACACCGATAATATTGTCGATGCTCTCCTCATAGACGGGCAAGCGGGAGAACTGCGCGGTATCCGACAGCAGCTCGACGATCTTTTCCTCCTCGTCGTCAATATCCAGCGCGGTCATATCGATACGGGGGGTCATGATCTTTTCGATGGTAGTATCGCTGAACTCCAGGGTGGACTGCAGCAGCTCGCCCTGCTCCTCGTCGATAACGCCCTCCTCCTCGACGGTGTCGATGATCGAAACAAGCTCCTCCTCGGTTACGGTGGGCTCGTCGTTTTTGTGATCACTGCCCCAGATCTTGCGCAGAACAAAGAGGATCGCCATCACAATACCCACAAACGGGATGAGAATAATGGTCAGAACACGGGTGGGGATGGCCACGATGCGCACCACCGTATCCGCGTGCTGCTTGGAAAGGATCTTGGGCATGATCTCGCCAAAGATCAGGATCACGACGGTGACCAGAATGGTCGCGACCGTGGAGGCAAGCCCTACGTTTTTGCCCGCAAACAGATGCATAACGATCAACGTAGAGCAGGTAGAGACCGCAATATTCGCCAGGTTGTTACCGATCAGGATGGCGGATAGCGCGGTGGTAAACTTTTCGGTAATGCCGTATGCGACCTTCGCGGTGGTGCTGCCGCCCTCGGCGGCACGGCGCAGTCGCATCTTGTTGGATGTATTGAAGGCGATCTCAGAGGCCGAGAAATATGCGGAAAGGCAGATCATAATGAAGATCACCAGATATGCCCACCACATTTTGCCAAAATGCTCTGCAAAGGTCATGCTTCCACCTCCTCTTTCGATGCGGCGGCAGCACGCTCTGCCAGATCCTCTTCGCTCAGAATATGAACGATGACCTCGGTCAGACGGCCATCCTCAACGGTCTTTGCGGTGACCTCCAGATCACCGTAGCAAAAGCTCTCCTCCTCCGCAGGCAAGCGACCCAGGGTCTCCAGCACAAAGGAAAGCATCGGCTTTGCGGCAATGGCGCGGGGCGCGGGCTTTTCATAGCCCATCCGCTCCAGGGCGTTGCCCACCAGCATATGGGTATTGACCATATACTTGTTGCCGCCAAGGGCCTGGAAGTTCTGGTCAACGACATCCTCCTCGTCGAAGATCTCGCCCACAAGCTCCTCCAGAATATCCTCTATCGTCACCAGACCCACGATCTTTTTCTGCTCGTCCTGCACGATGGCCATATGGCGCTTGTGCTGGCGCATCTCATTGAGCAGATCGTCGATCTTGGCATCGCTCCGCACCACAAAGGGCGGAACCATAACGGAACGCAATTTCACCTTAGGATTTTTGCGGTATTCGGTCAGGAACGCACGGGTGCGCACCGTTCCGAGTACACGCTCCGAATTTGCCGCGCGCACGGGCATACGGGAGAAATTGGTATGGCGGATCGCCTCCAGGATCTCCTCCGTCGTGGCATTGACACCGATCCAATCAATGTCCTTTTCCATGGTCATGATGTCGGCCACCGTCGTTTCGGCAAATTCAAGTGCGGATTTCAGCATATCGCCCTGCTCCTCGTCCACAACACCCTCCTCCTCGGCGGTGTCGATGATCTCGGTCAGCTCATCCTCGGTGATCGAGGGCTCGGCCTCCTTAGAGGCGAACATCTTGGAAACACCGGTAGAGATCAGGTTAAAAAGCGCCGAGATCGGGGTCAGCACCTTCATCAAAAAGCGCAATGAGCCCTGAAAAAAGAGCGAAACGGTTTCGCTGCGGTCATTGGCAAAGCTCTTGGGGATCATCTCGCTGAACAGGAAAATGATCACGGTACTGAGCACCGAGCAGATCATAGAAAACGCGAACGAGTTGAGAAAGCTATCCGGCTTTTCACCCACAAGGCTGACCAATCTTGCATAGAAGGGGGTGTCAAAAACATCCTCAAAGAATTTGGTTGCCAGAATGGTGAATACCGAGGCACCCGCGATCTTGGTCACGTTGTTGCCCACCAGCAGGGTGGTCAGCGCCTTATCAAACTTGTTGACGATGTACATAGCGCCCTTGGCACGCTTGTTACCGTCGTCCGCTAACGTTTTGATCTTGATCCTATTGACTGCAGAAAACGAGCTTTCGGTTGCGGCGAAGTATGCGCCGCCCACCACGCAAATCAAAAACACGATCCATAAGGGTATACTGTCCGGTGACATGAAGAAAACCAACTCCTTACCTATTTGTTAGACTATCCCATGATAGTTAAATGATATTATAGCACTTTTGTCACCCAATGTCAAGCGATCTTGCACGCTTCCACACCTTTTCCGGCAAAAAGCACCTCAAAAAGTGCCGTTTTTGCGACACGTTCGGGGGCTTTTTGAATTTTTGCCGCACGGCGGAATAATATCCTTTGACAAATCCGCATTTTTATGATATAATAACAAAGATATAATGGATAAGTATGCACAGAAAGGAGAGGGCGTATGGTTCTCATCACCGATATTGACAAAAACGGACGCGCTGCCAAGGCCGGCATTCTGGCAGGCGACACGCTGGTATCCATCAACGGCAATGCCATCACCGACGTTCTGGACTATCGCTTCTATCTTGCCGAGGATCGCGTCACCCTTTCGCTGCTGCGCGCAGAGGCGCCCTTTGAGGTCACCATCCGCAAGGACACCTATGACGACATCGGTCTGGAGTTTGAAACGCCGCTGATGGACAAAAAGCAATGCTGCGCCAACCGCTGCATCTTCTGTTTTATCGACCAACTGCCGAAGGGGCTGCGCTCCACCCTCTATTTCAAGGATGACGATGCGCGTCTCTCCTTTCTCCACGGCAACTATGTGACCCTGACCAACATGAAGGATGCTGACATTGACCGCATCATCAAGATGCACATTTCTCCGGTCAACGTGTCAGTGCATACCACCAACCCCGTGCTGCGCTGCGAAATGATGAAGAACAAGCGGGCAGGTGAGGTGCTGGGTTATCTGCAAAGGCTGGCAGATGCGGGCATCCGTATCTGTGGCCAGATCGTGCTCTGCCGCGGCATCAACGACGGCGAGGAGCTGGCGCGCTCGATGCGCGATCTTGCAAGGCTCCACCCTGCCGTGAGCAGCGTCTCGATCGTTCCCGCGGGGCTGACCCGCTACCGCGAGGGGCTGTATCCGCTGGAGCCCTTTACCCCCGAGGAATGCCGCGCGGTGATCGCGCAGGTCAACGCCTTCGGAGACGAGTGCGAGCGTGAGCTCGGCAACCGCATCTTCTGCTGCGCCGACGAGCTTTACCTCAAGGGCGAGCTTCCCTTGCCCGAGGAGGCGCATTACGGCGACTACGAGCAGATCGAGAACGGCGTGGGCATGCTGCGCTCTCTGATGGCCGAATTCGGTCGCGAGCTGGAGTTTCTGGAGGACTATCTCCCGGAGCAAGGCATCCAAGACCGCGTGATCTCCATCGCCACCGGCAAGGCCGCCGCGCCCACTATGCGACTGCTGGCAAACGCACTGCAAAAACGCGTAAATGGCATAACGGTACAGGTTTTTGCGATCGAAAACGAATTTTTCGGTCCTGAGATCACCGTGGCAGGTCTGCTGACCGGTCACGATGTTGCCGTGCAGCTCGCAGGCAAAACGCTTGGCGACGAGCTGCTGGTTCCCGCCACGATGCTGCGCGCCGAGGGCGATCTGTTCCTTTGCGGCATGACCCCCGAGGAGCTCTCCCGCCGCCTGCAGGTGCCGATCCGCGCCGTGCGCGGTGACGGTGCCGAGCTGCTGGCCGCTATGCTTGGTGTGGAATGCCCCTTCTGACGACTATCCGTGTAAGTGAATCCCCCTTTGCTATAGAAACGAGGTGTTGACAATGGCAAAACCTGTTGTGGCCGTCGTGGGCCGCCCCAACGTGGGCAAAAGCACGTTTTTTAATAAATTGATCGGTGAGCGCCGTTCCATCGTAGAGGACACCCCCGGTGTGACACGAGACCGTATTTACGGCGAGACCGAATGGCGCGGCCGCAAGCTGACGCTGATCGATACCGGCGGTATCGAGCCCAAGACCGACGATGTGATCCTCTCGCAGATGAAGCTGCAGGCCGAGCTTGCGGTAGAGAGTGCGGACGTGATCATCTTCCTGTGCGACGTGCGCACCGGCCTCACCGCCGCCGACCGTGACGTGGCGATCATGCTGAAGAAAAGCGGTAAACCGATCGTGCCCGCCATCAATAAGTGCGATAGCGTAGGCCACCTGCCCTACGAGTTTTACGAATTTTATGAGCTTGGCTTTGAGACCGAGCCCATCGCCGTCTCCTCCATCCACGGCACCGGTACCGGTGATGTGTTGGATGCGGTAATGGATGCCCTGCCTGCCGAATGGGAGGAGGACGAGGAGGACGACAGCATCAAGGTCGCCGTCATCGGCAAGCCCAACGCGGGCAAATCCTCGATGATCAACCGCCTTGTGGGCAGCAACCGCCTGATCGTATCGGACATTGCGGGCACCACCAGAGATGCGGTGGACACCGTGGTCGAGAACGAGTTCGGCAAATTCACCTTCATTGACACCGCGGGCATCCGTCGTCAATCCAAGGTCAGCGACAAGATCGAAAAATACAGCGTGCTGCGCGCCCATATGGCGGTGGAGCGCGCCGACGTCTGCCTCATTATGGTAGATGCCAACGAGGGCGTGACCGAGCAGGACGAGAAGATCGCCGGCATCGCCCACGAGGCGGGCAAGGCCTGCATCATTCTGGTCAACAAGTGGGACAGCATCGAAAAGGACAACAGCACCACCAACCAGTTCACCAAGCAGGTCTATGAGGCGCTGGGCTATATGCAATACGCCCCCCTGCTTTTTGTCTCCGCCAAAACAGGTCAGCGCGTGACCAATATCTTCGAGCATATCTGCTACGTGCACAATCAAGCGAATACCCGTATCTCCACCGGTATGCTCAACGACGTGCTGGGCGATGCCACCACAAGGGTGCAGCCCCCCTCTGACAAGGGTCGCCGTCTGAAGATCTACTATATGACCCAGATCAGCGTTGCGCCCCCCACCTTTGTGATCTTCTGCAACAGCGCGCCGCTGTTCCATTTTTCCTATCAACGGTATCTGGAAAACTGCCTGCGCGAAACCTTTGGCTTCAAAGGCACGCCGATCAAGCTGATCGTGCGCGAGCGCGGAGAGGAGGCGCCTCATGCGTGATGCGGAACGGATCATTGACAAGGTCAAGATCTACGTAAAGGCCGGCAATGGCGGCAATGGCGCCGTTGCCTTTCACAGAGAGAAATACGTAGCGCGCGGCGGCCCCTCCGGCGGTGACGGCGGCAAGGGCGGCAACGTGGTGTTCCGTGTAGACCCCGGCGCCACCACCCTGCTTTTCTTCCGCGATCACCGCAAGTTCATCGCCAAGAACGGCGGTGACGGCAAGGGCGAAAAATTCCACGGCGCAAACGGCGAAAATGTGGAAATTCTCGTACCGTTAGGCACCTTGATCCGAGATGCCGAGACCGGCAAGATCATCAAGGATATGTCGGACGAGGAGCCCTTCATCTGCTGCCGCGGCGGCAGAGGCGGCTGGGGCAACCGTCGCTTTGCCACCCCCACAAGACAGCTCCCCATGTTCGCCAAGTCCGGCACCGCCGGTGAGGAGCGCGAGCTTGTGCTGGAGCTGAAGATGCTGGCCGACGTAGGCCTCATCGGTATGCCCAGCGTTGGCAAGTCCTCTATCCTTTCCCGTATCAGCTCGGCGAGACCCAAGATCGCCGCCTATCACTTCACCACCCTTTCCCCCAATCTCGGCGTGGTTCGGACCAAAGGTGAGGCCGGCTTTGTAGCCGCCGATATTCCGGGCCTTATTGAGGGCGCTGCCGATGGCGCAGGCCTTGGTCACGCCTTCCTGCGGCATATCGAGCGCTGCCGACTGCTCTTGCACGTGGTGGACATCTCCTGCGAGGAGTACCGTGACCCCGTGGACGACATCCGCAAGATCAACGCGGAGCTTTCCCGCTACAGCGAGAAGCTGGCTGCCCTGCCCCAGATAGTCGTTGCCAATAAGTGCGATGCGCTGGACGAGGAGCTGGTGGACGTCAAGGCCTTTGAGAAATTTGTAGCGGAAAACGGCTGGGAGCTGATCTACGTTTCTGCCGCCACCGGCAAAAATCTGGACGAGCTGGTGCAGCGTGTTTCCAAGCGTCTGGCAGCATTACCCCCCGTAACGGTATTCGAAAGCGAGCTCTCGCTTGAGGAGGAGATCGAGGAGGCAGACGAGAATGAGGTCACCGTCCGCCGCGTGAACAACGACTTTTACGTGGAGGGCAAATGGCTCACCGAGCTGGTGGAAAGCATCAACTTTACCGACTACGAATCGCTTGCATACTTTGAAAAAACGCTGATCCGTCGCGGCATCATCAAGTTGCTGGAGGAAAAGGGCTGCACCGACGGCCATACCGTACACATCTACGACTTTGAATTTGAATTTGTAAAATAAAGGGAGGCAAATTATGAATATCTGGCATGATATGAACCCGAAGGAAATCACCCCTACCGATTTTTCTGCCGTTATTGAGATCTCCAAGGGCAGCCGCTGCAAGTACGAGCTGGATAAGCACACCGGCCTTTTGCGCCTGGATCGCGTGCTCTACACCTCTACCCACTACCCCGCAAGCTACGGCTTCATTCCCCGCACCTTTGCCGATGACGGCGACCCTCTGGACGTGCTTGTGCTTTGCAACGAGCCGATCCAGCCCCTGACCCTTGTACGCGTTTACCCCATCGGCGTCATGCGTATGCTGGACGACGGACATATCGATGACAAGATCATCGCCGTTCCCTTCACCGACCCCAACTACAACGGCTACCGCTCGATCGACGAGCTGCCCTCCCACATCTTTGACGAGATCATGCACTTCTTCAAGGTCTACAAGCAGCTGGAGAACAAGCAGACCGACATCAAGGAGCTGTACAGCCGCGAGGAGGCAGAAAAGATCGTGCGCGATGCCATTGACGGCTACGTAGAGAAATTCTGCCGCGGTTAAAAACAAAAAAGTGCCGAAACGGATACCGTTTCGGCACTTTTTTGTTATTCCTCGGTGCTTTCTTCCTTGGGGGCAAGGCGCCGCCTTGCCCAGGTGCGCTTGCCGCAATGGGGACATTTCAGATGCCTGCGCATAACGGTGTGCGCGCCCATGATATAAGCGGTCTTGGTGGGCACAAAATACTCGCCGCACGCTTTGCATTCAAAATAGCCCGCGGTCATTTCCAGGGCCGCGGCCACACCAATACCACCCGCGATCACCACCACGGCGATCACGATCAGCGTGATACGTACCCAGGTCTCGATGGCGGCAAGCCCCGACACCATGACCAGCGCGCAGCCTGCCAGCAGGGTGATGAATATCACCACAACCTCCAATATCAGCTTGCGCTTGTTTTCTTTTCTTTCATCGATCAGCTTCATCATATTCTCCTCCGCATGTGCTTTGTAGGAGGCGTCGTCCAGTGTTTCTCCGGTCAGAAGCTCATTCACATTGATCGAAAGCAGTTCGCAAAGGGGCAGCATCAACGAGACCTCCGGAAGTCCGTTTCCGCATTCCCACTTCGAAACTGTTTTGTCACTGACGCCAAGCTTTTCTGCAAGCTCGCGCTGGGTAAGCCCCAACGCACGCCGCCGCTCGGCAATGAATCTTCCTGTTTTGACCTGATCCATCCGGGTCACCGCCTTTCCTCGATATCAGTGTAGCAAATACGGATCAAAAAATCCACCCACGCACCGTAGAGTTCCCATTTTGTCATCAAAAAACGCACACGTGTGCAAAATTTCACGCATTTTCAAAAGCATTCCCGTTTCAGATACTCCCGTGGCGAGCATCCGAATTCCTCGGCAAACACCCGATAAAAGGTGCGCAGCGAGGAAAACCCGCTCTCCAGCGCACAATCGGTAATGCTCCCCTTATTTTCCCGCATCAGCATCACGGCATTCTTCAGTCGCACCGTATTGATATAGCGACCAAGCCCCACGTGCAGGCTGGCACGAAAGGATTTGGAAAGGTGATTGCGGCTATACCCCATCGCCTGTGCAATGCTCTCGGCCGAGATGTCCTCTTTGTAATGCTCGTTGATATAAAAAAGTAGCCGATCCGGCAGCTCGGTCTCCGGGGGCGCAACGCGCTCCTCCAGACCGATCTGACCAAGCACGGTACCGAGGATCACATGGATATAGCCTATCTGCTCAATGGCATTCAGACCCTCGCGGGCAAGCTCCGCGGCAGCACCCCTGATCCGCTCCATCGCCGTGGCATCACGCACTACCGGAAACCGACTGGTCTTGTTTCGCAGCGCCTCTACGAAATCCGGGCAAAGAAAGGCGGGAATGAACAGAATGGTGCAATCCACATTGTCGGTGAGCGAAAGAAATTTGTGCGCCTCATAGCTGGTCACCATCGCCAGCTCGTTTTCGCGCAGGGGGATGCGTGCCTCGTTGATGCACACCTCGACCTCACCCCGATGCAGCAGTAATAGCTCGATATGCGAATGAAAATGAAAGGCGCCACCCAGCCTTTGATACCGCTCCATATGAAAATGCCGGATGCTCTCGCGCTTGATATGGAATGTCGCTTGCATAAATCCCCCAAAATGGCACAATTTAGGTGCTTTTTGACAAGAACTTGCCAAAAAAATGTATTATACTCATTATAAAGTAGTGTGAGCCGAAAGTCAAGAGCTCTGCCGAATTTGCGCGAAAGGAAACGCTATGGAAGCCTCCCAAAACCCCTTATTTACACGCAAGGATATTGCCAAGATCGTTTTGCCCCTGTTTTTACAGAATCTACTGGCTATTGCCATCGGCATGGTCGACTCAATGATGGTCTCCAACAAGGGAGAAGCCGCCTTTGCAGGCGTTTCTTTGGTGAATTCGTTGGATACCGTTCTCGTCACCCTCTTTTCCGCGCTGACCGCAGGCGGCTCCGTGGTGCTGGCGCAGGCCATGGGCAGGAAGGATCGGGAGCACGCCTGTGAGGCCGCCAAGCAGATGCTGTACATTACGACCATTGCGGCCGCCATCATTTCGGCCGCCGTGCTGATCCTCCGCAGGCCCATCCTGCATCTGCTCTTTGGCGAGGTGGAGGAAAGCGTGATGCACAGTGCCCTCGCCTACTTCTTTTTTATCGCCATTTCCTTCCCCTTCCTGGCCATTGAAAACAGCGTGGGTGCCACGCTTCGCGCCCAGGGCGACAGTATGACCTCGCTGAAGATCTCACTTCTGATGAACCTGCTGAACATCGGCGGCAATGCCCTGCTGATCTACGTCATCGATCTGGGCGCCGCAGGCGCCGCCATCGCCACCCTGTTTTCCCGTATGGTAGGCGCTATCATCAAGATCTTCATCGTGCTCGGCAAAAAGCGCTACATTCACGTGGAGCGACTCTTTCACTACAGACCGAACGGCTCTATCATCAAGGCTATTTTGCGCATCGGGGTACCCAACGGCATCGAGAACACGATGTTCCAATTCGGCAGGCTGATGACCTCCAGTCTAGTCTCGTCGCTGGGCACCGTGGCCATCGCCGCCAACGCCGCGGCGCTATCGCTCGCCAACCTGCAATACACCACCGGCGGCGCCATCCAGACTACGATGGTGCCCGTGGTAGGGCGCTGCGTCGGCGCAGGCGAGCAAAAGCAGGCCAAACGCTATGCTTGGTCGCTGCTGGGCATCGCCTACGCGGCGATCCTGATCGTAGTGGGGCTGATGTGTATTTTTGTAAGGCCCCTGCTGGGACTTTACGGTCTCTCCGGCGACTCCTCCGAGCTGGCCCGGCAGATGCTGCTCTTTCATAGCCTTGTTTCGGTGATCATCTGGCCGGTGGCCTTCTGCCTGCCTCCTGCATTTCGCGCAGCAGGTGACGTCCGCTTCTCTATGGTCATCTCCACCTTCTCTATGTGGACCTTCCGCGTGGCGTTGGGCTATGTGCTGGCTTTGGAGACCGTCTCGGTGTTCGGCCTGTTCGCCTTCCCCGGTGCCAATATGGGCGTAATGGGTGTTTGGGTGGCCATGACGGTGGACTGGGTCTTCCGCACGGTGCTTTTCTTCTTCCGCTTTATCACCGGCAAGTGGCTTGCCAACTGTGCCGTAAAGCTCAAAGAAAAAAAGAGCGACACCGCCCCTACAGCATAAAAAACGCGAAAATCGCCATACGGTATCAAAAAACGGCTCCTTTAGGCTCCTTCTCATAAGGATGTTTACCGTAGGGGCGATCATTGATCGCCCGCAAACAACCGCAAAACCAAAACGGGCGACCAATGGTCGCCCCTACAAACGAATTTCGGCAGAGATGTTGTTTTCTCTGCCGATTTGTGCTATAATGGAGCTAACGAAAAACCTCCCTCCGAGAGGGAGGTGGCACGCGTAGCGTGACGGAAGGAGCCTGCGCGACTTTAGGTTTGTGATAACCTCATTGTAACGCACTCTCCCTCACCCGACTCCGTCGGGAGCTCCCTCCCGGAGGGAGCCTTCGGACACGCTCGTGCATCTTTAGGGGTATGGGCTTTGCCCTGTGCCTTTGTAATACAAAAGCGAAACTGGCGATAAACAGAGTTAAAAACAATATTGCAGAATTGAGAGGTGCTAAAAAATGGAAAACAATATATTGTTTGATGATTGGGAAGTGAGGCGCGAAGGGAACTTTAATCGTCGAAAAAA
>SVQY01000071.1 GCA_015065135.1 Oscillospiraceae bacterium | reverse complement strand
GTATTGAGAGCGGTCTTTCCACCCACGAGGCGGATTATCTGAAGGATGCCGGCATTCAGATCGTGAACGGCGGCTGGGACGTGAACTTCTGCAACGCCTTCCACGGTCACGATCCCGTAGGCTGCAACGAGCGCATCGGCAAGGCGGCCATCTACGTGCAAAGCCACCGCTTGGCGAAAGCCATCAAGGTGCTGAAGGAGGACAAAAATATGCTCCGTTGGCACGCAGAATTCCAGAAAGGAATGTAATATGAGCTACACACTCGAAACGCTGATGCAGGCGGTCGGCTGCACGAAATATCCCGACCGTTGGGCAGAGATTTTCGATACCGTTATGGGGGATTTTGATAAAAACGGCTGTCCCCTCACCGATCCTGCCTACTATGACCGTCTGCAGGAGCAATACAACGCCTTCCCCCTGCATCTGGCGACCTACAAGGAGGCCGCGGCGGCGGTGAGCAGAAGCGAGCCCCTCTCCCGACTGCTGGCACTGCTGACGGCATCCCTTTCCGCGCCCGAAACTGCCTGGGAGGATGCAAAGGCCTTTTCCGCCCCCAAAACCGCAGACGGCGCCCCCGATCTTGCCACCGATATGCTCACGGGTCTTGCCATTTGCTGTCAGATCCCTTATATGCACGACCTGCTCACCAAGCGCCGACTGCCCGAGGACGTGATCCTGCGCTCGGTGCAGGTTCTGGAAAAGGGCGTGCACGAGTACGCCAAGCGGCATAACGGCGTGCCCGGCTACCATCTGTTGGAGTGGTTCCAACGCAACATCTTCGGGCTCCTCTACCGCATCCACCGTCTGGAGATCGAAATTTTCGCAAAATTCAGCGGACGTGCCAAGGTTTTTGAGAACGATAAGGGCGAGCACATCGCCCTTGCCCACGACATCACACTCCACCGCAGCGGATGGGCGCTTGGTGCCAAAAACTATACGGACGAGGCAGGCTCCTTTTACGCCGAGGTACGGGAAAACGATGCGGGTTGGGTTGGTTACCCCTATAACGAGGCGGGTTTTGTTGAAAAAACAACCGTCAAGCTTCCCAAAAGCGAGTGGTATCCGGTGCTGGAATACGGCGATCCCATTGTCAGCCTGCACATCCCCGCCGACGGGCGGTTGGATGCCGAGTCGGTGGATGAGACCATCGCCGAGACCAAGAAATTTTTGAAGGACTACTTCCCCGACTACGCCTACAAGGCATTTTACTGCGGCAGCTGGCTGCTGGATCCGCAGCTCGCCACCCTGGTGGGCCCCGACTCCAACATTGCCCGATTCGGTAAACGCTTTGCGCCCCTCACCGCCAAAAGCGACGGCAACGCTGTGCTCAGCTTCGTCTTTTTGAAGTCGGACCCCAAGAGCGTAGATATCACCACCCTGCCCGAGAGCACCCGTCTGGAGCGAGCGCTTAAGGCACACTACCTTGCGGGCAAGTGTATCTACGAGGTCAAGGGATATTTCTTCTAAAGAAAAGCGAACGGCAATTGCCGTTCGCTTTTTTACTTATCCTCTTTTGCGGATCGCTCATGTGGGGGCGCTGCCTCTGCCAAGCAGGAGCGAGACAAAAGAATAGCCAAAACGCCGTCGCGCAATGCGCGACGGCGTTTTTTATCCCCTCCGCACCGCCTCGGTGATCGGGCGACCGTAATACTTCTTGTAAAGCCTGCTGACATAGTTGGCATCCGAAAAGCCGTACTGCGCCGCGGCCTGATGCAGGGGGATCCCCTTGCTTTCCATCATCAGTCTGATCCCTGTCAGCTTGGTCTCGTTGATAAAACGCATGATCGAGATATGCTCGCTTTTTTTGAATACGTTGCAGAGATATTCCGACGTGATACCCAGATGCGCCGCGATCTCGCTCTGCCGCACGGGCTGCGAAATATGCTCCAAGGCATAGCGCTTGGCTTGCACCACGTAGCGGTGTTCCCCGGGGGTACCCTCGTCCCTTTGTGCATCGCAGCACCGATCCAGCTCGTCCAGTAGCTGCAAAAACAGCCCCGCCGTTTTCCACGTGTGAGAAGGATGCAGGGCAAAGCTGCGTATGATCTCATCGATCAATCGTCTGCAGGCCTCACGACCCTCGGCACCGCGCAGAACCAAGGGCGGAAGCGCTCGCCCCGGCGCCACGTCGTATTCCACCGAAAAGCAGACCGTATGATGCGCGTGATAGGCATCGGTATCCACCATCATGGGACTTCCGTAAAAATTGCAGGTGATGTCCCCCGCAACGGCCGTATGGGTACTTTGTCCCCGTGTGACGCGAAATCCGCCCTCGGTGATCACAGAGATCTCAATGCGATTTTTACGCTGCGGAATATGTCCGTGATAAAGATCATCGCAAAAACGGTGCGCAAACCGAATTTCGGGCAGAGAGTGCAATGTCAAAAAAGGCATACCGCCACCTCCTTTTCGCCATCACTATAACATTTTATCTTAATTTTGTCAAGATTTTGTAAAAATGTGCATTGCCGCTTTTCGCAAATTTGTTATACTGAAGCTTGGAAAGGAGGTACGATATGTATCTGACTGAAGCATTAAAGGTTGAAATGCGCCAAGCAACGATCGGTGAATTTTGTCCCGAACATTTCCGCGGAATGGGCTATCAGCGCAGTATCGCCGTCACGCCCGCCTGCAAGCGCGCCGACGGCATTGCCGCTCTGCTGACGGGACCCATTCCCCACATTTATCAAAGCGACTTGATCGTCGGCAGCATACGCCCGCTGTTCGTTTCGCTGACCGACACCGAGCGCCAAGCGGCAAGGGATGCCGCAGTCCCCTTCCCCGAGCGCCGTTTTATCTCCAACAAGGATCACTACGCGCCCGATTACGAAACGGTTCTGTCAGTGGGCATCGGCGGCCTTCTCTCAAATATCGATGCCTCAAAAAAGGCGCACGCGGGCAACGAGGAAGCCCTCGATCTGCTGAATGCCATGGCGCGTACTCTGCGGGCGTTGCAGGAAATGCTTCGCGCCTATGCCCAAAGGGCCGAGACGCTGATCGGCACCGCAGGCTATGACAGCGAACGACTTGCAGCCGTTGCGGAGCGCTGCCTTGCCATCGTCGAGGCTGCCCCCAAGAGCTTTGCCGAGGGACTGCAGCTTTTGTGGATGATCCACACCTGCTTTTTGTACGAGGGGCGCTATGCTATGGCGCTTGGCCGTTTGGATCAGCTGCTCTACCCACTCTACCGCTGCGATATAGACAGCGGCACCATCACCGCGCCAATGGCGACAGAGCTTCTTGAAAACGTATTCGTCAAGATCTGCGAGCGCCGCTTTTACCGCAATGCCGACGACGTAGTCAACATCTGCATCGGCGGCGTGGACGCGGATGGCAAAAGCTCCGTGAACGATTTAAGCTACTGCATACTGGAGGCGGTGCGGGGCGTGAATCTCCCTGGCCCCAATCTGTCAGCGCGCATTGCGCCCGACACCCCCGACGAATTTTTAGACACCTGCCTCAAGGTCATCGGCACAGGGCTCGGTTACCCCGCGCTGATGAACGACACCGTCAATATGGCAGCCCTGCGGCGCTACGGCTATGACGAGGCCGACGTGCGCAACTACTCTATGGTAGGCTGCATCGAGAACTTTATGACAGGCCAGCAGCCCCCCTGGAGCGACGGTCGCTTTGATACGCCCCGCTTTCTGGAATATGCGCTACTGGACGGAGAGGGCTTTGACAAAAGCCGCAAGGGGCTGAAGCCCCCGCCCCTTTCCAAGCTCGCTACCATGGATGCATTTATGTCCGAGTTGGAACGCCAGCTCGCTCACGGTGTGAGGGAATACGTGGAAGATTTCAACGCAAAAAACGTGATACGTGACCCTAAAAATCACACATCTCCCTTCCTCTCCTGCTTTTGCAAGCTCTGCATCGAGCGAGGACGGGATATCAATATGGGGGGTGCCAAATATCCTTCGGTCCACGGCGCCGCGCTGATGGGGGTCGGCACCATAAGCGATGCTCTTGCCGCCATCGAGCAGGTGGTGTTTATCGACAAGGTCGCCACCCTTACCGATATTGCCGACGCGATGCGCCAAAACTTTGCAGGATACGAGGAGCTGCGCCACCGATTGCTTGCCGCCCCCAAATACGGCAACGACCACCCTCTGCCCGACAAATACGCCGTCTGGTTCACCGCATTTTTGGCAGACGAATTTGACAAATACCGCACCTATGACGGAGGCGGCATCTATATCGCCATGGCGGCAAACGTCAGCAATATCGATGCGGGACACCGCATCGGCGCCACCCCCGACGGTCGCCTTGCGGGCGAGCCGCTCTCCGATGCCGCCTCCCCCACCTACGGGCGAGATAAAACGGGCGTGACCGCTACATTGCTCAGCCTTGCCAAGCCGGATTACACCCGCTGCGCCTGCGGTACTGTGGTCAATCAAAAATTTTTCCCCGACATATTTGAGGACGGCAAGCGGCAAAAGCTCCTCTCGCTGATCCGCGTCTATTTTGCCAAGGGCGGTCAGGAGCTTCAGATCAACGCCACCGATACCGAGACCCTGCGGGACGCCATGGCGCATCCCGAGCGCTACGCCTCGCTGGTGGTACGCGTTTCCGGCTTTTCCGCCCTATACGTCACACTGGACAGAGAGGTGCAGGAGGACATTCTGCGCCGCACACAACAAAAATAAAAAGGAGAACAGCAATGAAAGCAAAAGCAGCAGTTTTTATGGGTCCCGAAAAGCCCTTTGACGTCAGAGAATTTGAAGTGACTGCCACCCCCGCCGGCTACGGCAAAAGCCGCCTGATCGCCAGCGGCGTGTGCGGCACCGATCTGCACTTCCACCGCGGCAAGCTATTCGTACAGCCCCCCACAGTCATCGGACACGAGTTTGTGGGTCAGCTGGAGGACTGCGACGAGATCGAGGCGGCAAAATACGGTCTCGCCAAGGGCGATAACGTCATTGCCGATATTGCCGTTCCCTGCGGCAAGTGCCTGCTCTGCAAGAGCGGTGACGATGCCAACTGCGTAAATATGCAGGTCACCAACGACGGCAGCATCGAAAAAGCGCCCTATCTGTACGGAGGCTATGCCGAGGTCAACTATACGCCTCTTTCCAATCTGGTCAAGATCCCCACAGAGCTGGATCCCACCATGGTGGCAACCTTTGCCTGCCCCGGTCCCACCGCCATCCACGCCTTCCGCCTCGGCAAGCAGGCGGGCTTTGAGCCGACGGCGGACACCGTTGCCGTGGTGCAGGGTCTTGGCCCCGTCGGGTGCTTTGCCATTCTCTATCTGAAGGCAATGGGTGTAAAAAAAATCTATGCTGTCACCGCCCGCGAGAATGCCGAGCGGGAAGCTATGGTAAAGGCGCTCGGCGCCGATGAGGTGCTTTGTCTGCAACGTGACGGCGCCGAAAACGTGACCAAAAAGCTACAAGCCGAAAACAGCGGCCTTGGTGTGGATCTCTGCTTCGAGGGATCGGGCGCACCCGCTGCTGTCGCCCAGGGCATGAATATTCTGCGCAACCGCGGTGTATATCTGATCCCCGGCCAGTACAGTAATAGCGGCGGCATCGAGATCCAGCCCCAGATGATCACCTTCAAGGCGTTACGCATCATCGGCTCCTCTCAGTATTCGATGGTCGACGTGGAGGGCTACCTTGCCTTCCTGTGTACGCACAAGGAGGTACACAGCAGCATCCTGTCCCTGGGTACGCATTATAAGGTAGCCGACGTCAACAACGCCTTTGCTGATGCCGAGGCAGGCAAAAACGTCAAAACGCTGCTGGTCAGATAAGCCTATGACCGATGTGATCATTTTCGGCGGCCAGAGCAACATGCAGGGACAGTCCGAGCGTTTGAGCGAGAACACCCCTGTAAAAAACGCGCTGGAATACCGCCTGCTCACCAACAGTCTTGTGCCGTTATCCAACCCCGTTGGAGAGGATATCCGCTATGACGGCACCGCAGGGGTGCCTTATGCAAAGGGACAGATCCGCCTGCGGGATTGGCTTACCGCCCACGCCCTTGGCAGCGCCTGCGACGGGCACACCAATCTTGTCCCTGCCTTTTGCCGCGCCTATCTGGAGGTCTGCGGCGGCTCTGTGATTGCCGTCCACGCCGCCAAGGGCAGCACCGAGATCGGGGACTGGCTCCCCCACACGGCAGGCTACGGTATTTTGTGCCGAAAAGCACAGAGCGCGCTGCAGCTGCTCAAGAAAAGCAATGCCGAGATCGGGCAAGTCTACTTTGTTTGGCTGCAGGGCGAAAGCGATGCCATTGCAGGGCGCAGCAACACCTATTATAAGGAAAAGCTGACCACCCTTGCCGATGCCCTTTGCACCGACCTTGGTGTGGAGCGCGTTGGTATCATCCGCGTGGGGCACTTTACGAGGGACACGCGGGACGATGAGATCATCCGCGCACAGGATGAGATCTGCCGCGAGGACAGCCGCTTTTTGATGCTGACCGACCTTGCCACCGCGCTGAACGAGCGACCCGATTGTATGAACCCTCACGTGGGCGGTCACTACAGCGCAAAAGGGCTCGAGCTCCTCGGCGATGCTGCGGGGAAAGCCCTTGGAAAGCATAGGATGTCGCAAAAATAAGCAAACGTGTTGACTTTTCGATCAAAAAAGAGGTCTCGCCCCTTTGGCAGGACCTCTTTTGATATTTATGCTTGACATTTTTCGCCCGTTGTGCTATAATGCAGTGGTAAAGGCTGTGACCGAGGATCAGTAAGCAAGCAAGCACCGCGCAGAGAGCCGCCGGAGGGTGCAAGGCGGAGAGGGAGCGTTTGCCGAATACACCTTGAGAGCTGCACACCGAAAGGGGCTCCCCCCTGTAGGCTGTGACGGCATCGCCCGTTATGCGAGAACAGCATCCCCGTGCTGTGTGAGGTTCCTTTTCGCAAGATAGGAACGAACAGAGGTGGTACCGCGATTTTTGTTGTCGCCCTCTTGCTTTTTCGGCAGAGGAGCGGCCTTTTTTATGCGCAAATCTCCGAATATCCCCCAAAACGTATCAAGAAAAAGGAGAAAAAACATGAAGATTTATGAAGAGCTCGTTGCCCGCGGTCTGATCGCACAGGTCACCGACGAGGCAGAAATCCGCGAGCTGATCAATGAGGGCAAGGCAACCTTCTACATCGGCTTTGACCCCACCGCAGACAGCCTGCACGTGGGCCACTTTATGGCACTTTGCCTGATGAAGCGCTTGCAGATGGCCGGCAACAAGCCGGTGGTGCTCATCGGCGGCGGCACCGCCATGGTAGGCGACCCCTCCGGCCGTA
>SVQY01000017.1 GCA_015065135.1 Oscillospiraceae bacterium | reverse complement strand
ACCAACTGAGCTACAGAGGCATTCCTGGCGACCCGGATGGGACTCGAACCCACGACCTCTAGCGTGACAGGCTAGCGTTCTAACCAACTGAACTACCGGGCCAGGAAGCATCACCGGCACAGTGTTCCGCACCAGCGACTTGATTATTATAGCACAAGCGTTTCTACTTGTCAACACCTTTTTCGAGATTTTTTTAAAAAAATTTCGAGGCTTATTTTTTATCCAAAAGCTCCTGCTTATCAAAGCGATACTGTGCGCCGCAGAAGTGGCAATTGACCTCCAGCTCCTCGGCCTTACCCTCTGCCACCTGTTCTGCAAGCATCCGGCGGATCTCCTTTTCGCCAAGAGAGCGAATGGCGGTGCCGATGCGCTCTCGCTGACAGGTGCAGCGGTACTCCACATCCAGCTCGTCAAACACATCCCACTCAATACCGTCCAAGGCGATATCAGCGATCTCCTTCAGCGAAAGACCGCGGTCAAAGAGCATCGATACGTTGCTCAGCGAAGCAGCGTTTCTTTCCAGCTGATCGATGATCGTATTATCGGCAAAGGGCAGCAGCTGCACGATAACACCCCCCGCCGTACGGCAGGTGCAATCGGTATCCACCAACACCCCCAGCGCCAGTAGTGTAGGAAGCTGCTCGCTGGTGGCATAGTAAGAGGTAATGTCCTCGGCGATCTCGCCGCTGACCAGCGGTACCGTGCCATTGTAGGGCTCACCGTCTCCCATATCCTTGATCACCGTCAGCGTGCCGGGGCCTACCGCCGCGCCAACATCCAGCTTTCCGTTGGGCTTCAGGGGCAGATCTACGTGGGGGTTTTGTACGTAGCCGCGCACATTACCCATGTAATCGGAAACAGCGATCATTTTACCCAAAGGGCCGCTACCGGATACAGTAAGAGAGAGGGTATCCTCCTTATCGCCCAGCATACATCCCATGAGAGAGGTGCCTGTCAGCAATCTGCCGAGCGCCGCCGTGGCGGTAGGCGCCGTCCCGTGAATACGGATCGCCTCATCCACGATTGCCTTGGAATCGATCACGTGGATCCGGGCACTGCCGTCTCTTGTCATACCTCTTAAAATTACCGATTTTTTCATACCGTTATCCTCTTAATTCTTTTTACATCTGGCGGCAATATACCACCGCTCGGTCTGCTCTCCGGGTGTGCCGCACGCAAGATCACCGTAAAATGCAATATCAACAAAGCCCGCTCTTTCCAGTGCCGCCGTCAGCTCCTCACGGCTGTAGCAACGCTCGGTCTGCTCCTCATCGGCGCGCAGATAGCGCCCATCCCGCTCTTTGGAGAACACCGACAAAATAAATCGGCAAAGGCCGCTTTCCTCATCATAATCATTCTGCCAACCGCAGTATACAGAGCCGTCCTCTTCCTCGAGAATATACGCATTATCTCCGTACACATGCTTGAATTTGTGGGGGGTATTGACATCGAAAACAAACACCCCGTCAGGATCGAGATAATTATGTACCAAGGAAAAGCATCTGTCCAGGTCACCGTCCTCGATCAGGTAATTCACGCAATCCAGGGTGCTGACCACTGCGCCAACGGTACCGTACAGCTCAAAATCGCGCATATCCTGCTCCAAAAACAGAATGCCGGATCTGCCAAGGCTCCACATCCGCTCATAGGCACGCGCCAGCATATCGGCGCTGGCATCCACACCGATCATATCGTAGCCTCTGTCGGCCAGCTCCAACGTCATGCTGCCGGTACCGCAACCAAGATCCAGCACCAATTCGGGAGAAATACCGTACGCAACAAACACACTTTGATAAAAGTCGGCAATGGCAGCGTAATCCACCTCACCGTTCAAACGGTCATAGACCTTTGCCAGAGCATCATAGCTGTTCATATCGGCACCTCCCTTTTTTATATCCTTATTATTGTAACCGATTTTCGCCGCATTGTAAAGTGCTTTCAGAAAATTTCCCTGAAAATGCGATCCACGTCCCCAGCCCCCATTACCACCGCCAGATCCCCTGCCATCAGCTCTGCCGTCAGCGCGGCAGCGACCTCGGAAAGTGTTTGGCATGCCGTGGCGCGTTCCCCCACACCGACCGCCAGTACATCAGCACTCATACCAAGTGTATCCGTCTCGCGCGCAGGGTAGATCGGTGCGATCAGCACGCGATCGGCCAGACGCAGCGCGGCACAGATCTCCGCCAAAAAGGCTTTGGTTCGCGTATAAGTATGTGATTGAAAAACAGCCAGCAGTCGCCCCTTGCCCGCCATTTCCCGTGCTGCCGTCAGCGTTGCCACGATCTCTTGCGGATGGTGCGCGTAATCGTCATACAGACGAGCACCGCCCGAGGTGCCGCGATACTCCATCCTGCGGCCCACACCGGGAAAAGCAGACAACGCGGCACAGATCGTTTCCCCCGCCACACCCAGCAGATCGGCCGCCGCTATCGCGGCCACCGCATTACTGATATTATGGCATCCGGGTACGCGCAAGCGGATCTCCGGCAGCTCCCTCCCCTGCGGAAGGACGGGCGAGAAAACACCGCATCCGGCATTAAAATTCCGCACACGTGCACGAAAATCACCGTCATCCACACCAAAGGTCACCAGTCTTGCCTCGCTTGTCTGTGCGCACGAGAGTGCCAGCATATCCTCGGCATTACATAACACCACTCCCGTCTTCCCGGGCAAAGCGGCATAGGCACAAAAGGATCGCTTCAGCGTCTCACGCGTCGGAAAATAATCCACATGATCGTGATCCGCGTTCAGCAGCACCGCCAATGTAGGAGAAAAACGCAAAAAGGAGTCACCGTACTCACACGCCTCAAAGACCGCATCCCGCGCCTGCACGCGAGGCTCCTCGCTCACGCCGCGCAACGGCGCGCCGCAGAATACCGCAGGCGCACGCCCCGCCGCCGTCAGGATATGCGCCAGCATCGCGGTCACGGTGCTTTTGCCGTGACTGCCGGCAATACCAATGCGATTTGCGTGATCTTGCATCAAAAAGGAAAGAAAATCCGCTCTGGAAAAAAGAGGCACTCCCAAATGTCGCGCAGCATTATATTCCGGATTATCCTTAGAAAGCGCCAATGTATAGATCACCGCATCATAGCCCACCACGCGAGCGGCATCGTGCCCGAAATATACCGGGATCCCCACCGCCTGCAGCCGTGCGGTACGTGCGCTCTCGACACGATCCGAGCCTGCCACAACAAATCCCTTTTCTGCTGCATAACGTGCCATCGTTGCCATATGCACACCGCCGATCCCGATAAACCAAAGCTTTTTTCTCCCTGAAAGCAGCCGCGCGATCCCGGATGCCCCCTCCTCGGTATTTGGCAAAGACATAGCAAATCCCCCCACATTATCAACAATTTTGGCGTAACGTGTCTGTTTTTCTGTTACAATTTCACACAAAACTCACAAAGCGTTTGAATAGCCGCCACAAAGGAGAATTATACTATAACTGTAAAAACAAACCGTGTATCAAATTATATCAACGGAGGCAAAAGAAAATGCAAATCACAGACATCAAAATTCGCAAATTGTTTGATGAAGGCCCTATGAAGGCTGTCGTTTCCGTCACCTTTGACAGTCAGCTGGCCGTCCACGACATTAAGGTGATCCACGCACGTGACCGCTTTTTCATCGTTATGCCCAGCCGCAAAAACCCGGATGAGACCTATCGGGATATCGTGCATCCCATCAACGCCCAGTTCCGTGCCTCTCTGGAGGAAGCCGTGATCCGCGCCTATGAGGAGGCGCTTGCCACCGCCGCAGAGGAAGTTGCCGAAGAAGAAGCAGCCGTACTGTAAAAAGCAAAAAAAGCTCCGCGCCAGGCGGCTCTTTCAAATTTGAAGGAGCTAAGCCCTAAAACAACAAGTTAACACAAAGTAAAAAAAGGTGCCATCTGAGATAAGATGGCACCTTTTCCTATGGAAAAATTCCGGAGATGACAAGCACGCAAAAATAGTATATAAATTATAGAGAGTACTATAGCCTCCTATGATCAAATGCAACTACCGGTTAAGTTTACGAACAGTCATAGCTTTTCGTAAACAGGAATGATCTCCAAGGGGGCAGCGGCGAGGATCGTCTGTCCTCCCGCAACGATCTCATCCGTATGGATATCCTTCCAGCTTCCTTCGGGCAGATATACCTCACGCTCTCTCATCCCCTCGTACATGACGGGAGCCACCAGATAGCGATCACCGAACATATACTGATCCTGCAGATCCCAACACTTAGCGTCATTCGGGAACTCGTAGAACATGGTACGGAGCAAGGGAGAACCGTTCTCGCTTGCCTCCTCCATCAATTTCTTGATGTAATCCTTCAGATCAACACGAATAAACAGATACTTTTTAAGGATCTCGTAGACCTCCTCGCCGTGACTCCACAGCTCGTGAGGCTGAGCGGTATTCGCGAATCCGCCACTATGGCGCTTGTTGGAGAGACGGGGGAACTTGCCGTAAGGACCGAGGTATCCGTGCAAACGAAGCACAGGCGAGAAGGTGGAGAACTGGAACCAACGGACAAGCAATTCGTTGTACGTAGGATCCTCCACGTTGCCAATAAAGCCTGCCGTGTCGGTGGTCCACCAAGGGATGCCCGCCATACCGATATTCAAGCCTGCGCAGACCTGTGCGCGAAGTGTTTCAAAAGTGGATTTAATGTCGCCCGACCAAAGCACGGCGGCGTATCTCTGCGCACCAACCCACGCGCATCGTGAAAGGTTGGCGATATCTGGCTGACCGACTGCCATTTGTCCCTCGTAAAACGCGCGAACGTGGGACAACGGATACAATCCCGCGGTCTTTTCGGCAGGTCCTACCGAATAACGGTAGTGGTCAAAATCAGCGGGAAGATACTCGGGCTCGGAGCAATCCAACCAATACATATCCACGCCGTGATCGTAATAGTTTTCCTTGACCTTCGTCCAGATCAGCTTGCGCGCCTCGGAGTTGGTCGCGTCGTAAAACGCCTTGCCAAAGATTCCGCCCGGTTCTCCGCGCATGGCGTAGGTCAACAGTCCCTTGTTATGGATTTCCTTATAATTGACACTTCTATCCTCCACCGTAGGCCAAACCGAAACCATGCAACGTGTTCCCATGGACTTGAGTTCCTTGACCATGGCGGTAGGATCGGGCCAAAACTCGGGGTCAAAGCACCAATCTCCGTCGTGACACCAGTGATAGTAGTCGATGACGATACAGTCTAAAGGCAGTCCGCGGCGGTGGTACTCTCTTGCCACCTCCAAAACCTCGTCTTGGGTACGGTAGCGCAGCTTGCACTGCCAAAGTCCCATCAAGTTCTCGGGGAACTCGGGCGCGCGTCCCGTCACCTCGGTATAATTCTTCAACAGATCCTTGGGTGTGTCTCCCACGGTGATCCAATAGTCGATCTCCTCGGAGCGGTTTGCCGTCCATTCGGTCATATTCTTACCAAAGGACACCTCACCGATGGCGGGGTTATTCCACAGGAATCCGTAGCCGAGATTGGAAATATAGAACGGAATGCTGATCTGCGCGTTCTTGGGTGCCAGCTCCATTACGTTTCCCTTCAATTCCAGCTCGGGCTGCTGATACTGTCCCATACCGTAGAGCTTTTCGCCCGCGTTGCTCTCAAAACGAGCCTTAATGGCGTAGTCACTGCCTCCTACGGGCTTATAGTCTCTCGCCGCAATGCGAATGGCAGGAGCGTAGGGATTCGCGTATTCTCTCAAAATCTTCTCTCCGTCCCGATAGAAGGTCAGGTGCATCTGACCTTCCACGCAAACGGACAAGCGTCCGTTGGTGTAGGTCGCTTTCTTTTCCTCCACCACAGCTTCTCCTTTGGAATCAACGGGCAAAATCCCCTGATCTCTCCCCGAGAGCGCATAATTTTTCGTAGCGCGAACACGCAAAGCGTCGGTGCCCCACGCCTCGATCTGAATGATCTCGCCCGCCTCACGGACGGTCAACCTTCCATTTTCCACGGAAAAATACATCATCTTTTATCCTCCTCGCCATCCCATTGAGAATATTCTCATTTTTATTGTATCATGTTTTGCTTGACATTTCAATTCATACAGTGATATAGTATAATCATAGATTAAGATTTTAGAGGTTATCTATGATATATTATGAAAACGAACGCGCCAATCCCGTCAACGGAATTTATCATCAGCGAAATCGAAATTTGGGCGTATCCCGGCATTTGCACGACAGCTTTGAGTGGATTTACGTATACGAAGGAACAATGGAAATCACAGTGGATGATAAAACGTTTGCGGTAGGCGAGGGACAAGGGATTCTGATCTTTCCCAATCAGATCCACAGCGCGCGTAGCTTAACAAAAACCAAAACCTATCTGTGTATCTTTCAAAACAGTTTGGTAGGAGAGTTTTCCCGTACGGCAAAGGTGACAACGGCTCAAAATCCCGTGTTTGATGTTCCAAATCCTTCGCTGATCGATCGATTGGAACGTGCGGACGGTTCTCGGTATCTGCTGAAATCCTGTCTGTATGAAATGATCGATCTGTTTGAGCGAACGCACGAAGGCTATATCCCGCGAAAAAACAAGCCTATCGAGCACGTGGGAAAAATTTTGACCTTTATCGCTAAGCATTATGCCGAGCCGATCACCATGCAGGATGCGGCGAAGGAGATCGGCTACGATTATCATTATTTATCCAACCTGCTGCAAAAGAGTCTGCGCACCACCTTTCGGACACTGCTCAACGAATATCGGATCTCCCACGCCCGAAATTTGCTATTGACCGGAGAAGGAACGATCTCCTCGGTTGCCGTGGAATGCGGCTACGATTCCCTCTGCTCCTTCAACCGAAACTTCAAAGAGATCACGGGCACGACCCCCACCGAGTATCGGGAGAGGGAAAAAAATAAAAAGAACGCCAAGGGAAACCTACGCTCGTTTGCAAGAAATTGACCTTGAAGCAAATGAAATGCTTGAAACCATCATTTCCCGCCTTGTTGTCGAAAGAGGTATTGATGAGGACTTGAAAGCTCGCGATATGCTCCGTTGGGTTGCTGAGATGAACAACATCAAGGCAAGCGCGGAAGAAGGCATTTTGAGGGAGATGGTGTTGGTATGAAGTCGATCATCAACGAACTTTGGCACGGAAATATCTGTCCTCAAACAGATAGTCGCAACAACTTTTTCAAAAAGAAAGAACTATATCTATAAAAACACTTGTAGGAGGTTTGGTATTAAAGGCGACCGCATATTATCAAAAAATGCACCAAACCACATAGGCTCAGTGCATTTTGGATTATAAAAAGTTTTTTCAGTTTGGATCAACTCCAGCAAATTTGAAAGAGCCCGCCAGGCGCGGAGCATTTTTTATTTTAAAGCTCGCCGTGCGATGCCAGCACACCGCTATTACATACAGTAAGCGTACCAAAGGTCGGCTTGCCTCCGTGTGGCTCGCCCAGACTGCCGGGGCAAAAAACCGTCAACGGCTTCTTCAATACCGTATCACCGACCTGCTCCCCTGCTAAAAGATAGCGAAGCACGGGGCGGTGCGTATGACCGTAAAGCAGAACGTCCGCATCCGCAGCAGCGGCGGCAATGATAGCGGCCTCCTCGCCGTATTTCACGCCGTACCGATGCCCGTGTGTCATAAAAACGCGATACGTACCGAAATTTTCCACACGGGTCTCCGGGATATCCGCACCAAAAAAGTCACAATTTCCCCGCACCGCACGCAGCAAAACGCCCTCGTGCAGCACATTCATATCTCGCAGACCGTCTCCTAAAAACAAAACCGTGGCAGCGCGCGTGCGGCGCATGACCTCTATCACGCGGTCGGCACGGCCATGCGTGTCGGAAAGAACCAGAATATCCATTACAGCTCGATCAGCTCCTTCGGGCTTTGGGTGAAATTGCGGATGCTGCCGTCGGGCAGCACAGCGATCATATCCTCAATACGGCAACCGTATTTCCCTTCCAAATATATACCCGGCTCCACCGTGACCACATGCCCCGGACGGAGCAGGTCTGCCTGCGGTGCAGCGGAGGACAGGCGGGGTGCCTCGTGAATATCAATGCCGACACCGTGACCCAGCGAGTGACCGAAGCAGCCCACGTAGCCTGCGCCGTGAATGATATCCCGCGCCACCGCATCCAAGGCCTTGCAGCCCACACCGCCACGGGCGGCGGCAAGAGCGCTTTTCTGGGCGGTCAGCACCGTCTCATACAAGCGCTTCATCTCATCGTCCGCCTTGCCGATCACCACCGTACGGGTCATATCCGAGCAATATCCCCCGAGACGTGCGCCGAAATCCATGGTCAGAAAGCCCTTTTCCAATTTTCTGTCACGGGGCACGCCGTGAGGCATGGAGGAGGCGCTGCCGGAGACGGCAATGGTATCAAAGGCAAGTCCCTCCGCGCCGTTTTTGCGCATAAAGAACTCCAGCTCCAGCGCCACGTCGATCTCGCGCAGATCGGGGCGGATATACTCCAGAATATGAGAAAACGCCGCATCGGTCAGCTCCTGCGCGGCAGCGATGGCGGATAGCTCTCGCGCATCCTTCAGCACGCGCATTTCGGTAAGGATCTCTGTGGCACCTCGTACAACCGAAATCCGCGGAACAGCGGCAGACAAACGCGCCTCTGCCGCCAGGGTCATATGTGCCTCCTCTACAAGCAGGCTCTCCGCCTTGTGCTTGCCGATCAGCTCCGCCACGGTCTTGTTCATACCCTTTTCCACCAGGACAACGGTAAAGGCGGGATCCGCCTCCCTTCTCGCCACCTCGATATAGCGAAAATCCGCCAACAGATAAGCGGCATCCGCAAGGATCAGCAGGTAGCCGTCATCATAATGCAGCCCCGACAGATAAAACTGGTTTTGCGGTGAGGTGATCAGCGCCGCATCGGTGCGTGCCGTCAGCTCCTTCTGAAACCGCTCCAGGCGTGTCATCATGCTTCTCCTCCTTCTCCAAAATCCAGCCATTCCGACAGGATGGCGTTGCTCACGCGCATCCCTTTCTCGGAAAAAGCAATACGTTCCTTGTTTTTTTGTAAAAATCCCGCTGCGGCTAATCGGTCGGTGTCGCCGTAGGCATCTTCAAAGGAGATGCCGAAGCGATGCGCAAAATCCGCCAAGTCGATCCCGTCGAACAGTCGCATCCGCAGCATGACGTACTCATCCTGCAGCTCCTTGCCTGCGATCCGCTGTGCGCCCTGCCGCAGTGAGGCAAGGTCGCCGCTCTCCACCGCCGCAAGATAGGCGGCGGTATCGGAGGCAGTAAAAAATCGCACGCCATCCATATAGGAATGCGCACCCGGGCCAAAGCCCAGATAATCCTCCCCCAACCAATAGCGCATATTGTGTCTTGAGCGCTTGCCCGCCTTCGCATAGTTGCTGATCTCGTAATGCTCATAGCCTGCCGCCGTCAGCCTGCTCGCCACCAGCTCCGCCATTTCCGCCTCGGCATCCTCATTCGGGAAAACCAGGCGTTTTCTCATACCGTCAAGGGGTGTTCCTTCTTCAATGCGCAATCCGTATGCCGAAATATGCTCGGGGGAAAGTGCCAGCAGCGTATCGATCGTATAGGCGAAGCTCTCCACAGTCTGATCGGGAATGCCGAACATCAGATCCACGCTGATATTGTCAAAGCCGGCGCGACGGGCAGCGTGATAGGTCTCCAGAAACTCGGCATAGCCGTGAGGTCTGCCCAGCAGCTTCAATTCCCCCTCGTTGGCGCTTTGCAGCCCGATGCTGAGGCGGTCAACACCTGCGCGGCGCAGCCCCTCCATCATGCCGTCCGCATGAGTCACGGGATTGCACTCGGCGGTGATCTCCGCCCCCGCCTCCAAGTTAAAATGTGCCCGAACGGTATCTAAAACAGCCTGAAAATCCTCTGTGTCAAGCAGGGTCGGCGTACCGCCGCCGAAATATACGGTATCCACCGTCCGATCGCTGCCGCTTGCCGCCAGATGACGGCAAAGGGCGCGCACGTAAGCCGTGCGCGCCCCTTTGTCGGCGGGGGCGGAGTAAAAATCGCAATAGTGGCATTTGCGCACGCAAAACGGCACGTGCAAATAAAGCCCCAGCTTGCCCATTTGTTCTCCTTTCCCCGATACGGTATGCGATCTTAAGTGTCGTCCTCCAGCTTGAGCACCGCCATGAACGCCTCGGGAGAGACCTGCACGGAGCCCAGTTGACGCATCTTCTTTTTGCCTTCCTTCTGCTTTTCTAGCAGCTTTTTCTTACGGGTGATATCACCGCCGTAGCACTTGGCAAGCACGTCCTTGCGCATGGCCTTGACAGTCTCTCTTGCAATGATCTTGGAGCCGATGGCCGCCTGGATCGGCACCTCAAAGAGCTGGCGCGGGATGTTGTCCTTCAAGCGCTCTGCAATGCGACGCGCACGCGCATATGCCTTCTCCTCATGCACGATGAAGGAGAGCGCATCCACCTGCTCGCCGTTGAGTAAAAAGTCCAGCTTGACCAGCTTGCTGTCGCTGTAGCCCTCCAGCTCATAATCCAGAGAGGCGTAGCCGCGAGAACGGCTTTTGAGTGCATCAAAGAAATCGTAAATGATCTCATTGAGGGGCAGGCGGTAGTGCAGCTCCACGCGGTTCGTATCCAGATATTTCATATCGATGAACTCGCCGCGACGGTCCTGGCACAGATCCATCAAGCCACCCACGTAGTCGGTGGGCGTAATGATGGAGGCGCGCACGATGGGCTCCGCCGCCTTGTCGATCTCGGCAGGGTCGGGATAGTTGGTGGGGTTATCGATGCGCACCATTTCCCCATCCCGCTTGGTGATCTCATAAATAACACTGGGAGCGGTGGTGATCAGATCCAGATTGAACTCGCGCTCCAGTCGCTCCTCGATGATCTCCATATGCAAAAGGCCTAAAAAGCCGCAACGGTAGCCAAAGCCCAGCGCAATGGAGGTCTCCGGCTCAAAGGTCAGTGCGGCATCGTTAAGCTGCAGCTTCTCCAGCGCATCCCGCAGATCGCCGTAACGCGACCCGTCCGCAGGGTAAATGCCCGCATAGACCATGGGCTGCACTGCCTTGAAGCCGGGGAGCGGCTCGGCGGTGGGGTTTGCCGCCAGGGTGACGGTATCGCCAACACGGGTCTCCCCCACGCTCTTGATGGAGGCGGTAATATATCCCACCTCGCCGGCGCGCAGCTCCTCCCGCTTGGAGAGCCCGAAGGCATCCATCACGCCCACGTCCACCACGTCAAATTCCTTGCCGTTGCTCATCAATCGGATGCGGTCACCGGAGCGCACCGCGCCGTCAACCAGACGGACGTAGACCACCACGCCCAGGTAGCTATCATAGTAGGAGTCAAAGATCAACGCCTTCAACGGCGCATCCTCATCTCCCTCGGGGGCGGGGATATCGGTCACGATATGCTCCAGCACGTCGGGAATATTCAAGCCCACCTTAGCAGAAACCGCGGGGCAATCCATAGCGGGAATGCCGATCACATCCTCGATCTCGTGGCGGGTGCCGTCAATATCCGCAGAGGGCAGGTCGATCTTATTGATCACGGGCAGGATCTCCAGGTTGGAGTCCACCGCAAGATAGGCATTGGCAAGGGTCTGTGCCTCAATGCCCTGGGTGGCATCCACCACCAGCAGCGCGCCCTCGCAGGCGTTGAGGGAGCGGGAGACCTCGTAGTTAAAGTCCACGTGACCGGGGGTGTCGATCAGATTCATCACGTAGTCCTCACCGTTCTGTGCCCGATATTGCAGACGGACGGCGCGCGCCTTGATGGTAATGCCGCGCTCCTTCTCCAGATCCATATTGTCCAGGATCTGCTCCTCCATATCCCGCTTGGAGACCGTTTGGGTCGCCTCCAGCAAGCGGTCGGCAAGAGTGGACTTGCCGTGGTCGATATGCGCAATGATCGAAAAATTGCGGATGTGGGACTGTCTTTCGGTTTGTGCCATAAGTACCTCTCGTTTTCACACATTGCCACACACGCACACGTGTGTAACATACTATAACTTATATTATACAGAATTTTTTTCAATTCTACAACCGTTTTTCAAAGATTTTTCCAAAAGAAGCGTTTTTTTCTGGCTCCTTGCCCAAATATAGCAATTTTTGTCGCACCTTTTGCGATATCTGACTTGAACGAGAACAGATTTTGTCTTATAATGAAGCCAAAGAACTACGATCTCGGGGTGCGATGCACTCCATGCGAAAGGGAGGACTTACCATGAAAAAAGGTTGTGTTGTTGTCGGTTACGGCGGCATGGGCGGTTGGCATACCCGCCACATTCTGGAGGCAGGCGCCGTTGAGCTGCTCGGCATTTACGACATCAAGGAGGAGCGCTGCAGGCTGGCCGAGGAAAACGGCATTCACGCCTATGCTTCCTTTGAGGAGGTCCTCGCCGACCCCAAGGTGGATTTCATCACCATTGCCACCCCCAACGAGTGGCACAAGCCCCTTGCCATTCAGGCGCTGCGCGCAGGCAAGCACGTGATCTCTGAAAAGCCCGTGACCCTCTCCTCTGCCGACCTTGCGGACATCTGCGCCGTGGCAAACGAGTGCGGCAAGCTCTTTACCGCCCATCAGAACCGCCGTTGGGACTGCGACTATCAGATGACCCGCACCGCCTATCACAGCGGCAAGCTGGGCAAGATCACCTCGGTGGAATCCCGCTATCACGGCTCCCGCGGCATCCCCGGTGACTGGCGCGGCAAGAAGGAGCACGGCGGCGGCATGATCTACGACTGGGGCGTGCATCTCATTGACCAGATGCTGGGCATCATCGACGACAAGAAGCTGCTCTCGGTCTACTGCCGTTGCGATCACATCACCAACGACGAGGTGGACGACGGCTTCAAGCTGGATCTGTATTTTGAGGACAGCATCACCGCCCGCATTGAGGTGGGCACCACCAACTTTATTTCTCTGCCCCGCTTCTACATTACGGGCGTGAACGGCTCGGGCATTGTGAACGACTGGCGTGACGAGTGCCGTCTGGTGCTTTGCCGCAGCTGGGAGGACAAGGACGTTGCCCCCGTGGTGACCTCCGCAGGCTTTACCAAGACCATGGCACCCCGTGACGAGAAGACCACCTATGAGGAGATCATTCCGAGACCCGAGGTAGACGTACACGACTTTTACCGCAACTTTGCGGATGCCATTGACGGCAAGGTGGCCCAGATCGTCACCCACAAGCAGCTGATGCGCTCCATGCGCGTGATGGAGGCGGCATTCGCCTCCGACGCCGCAGGCGCACCCGTTAAGTTTGACGATATTGAGACCGAGCCCAGAAACATTTAAAAAAAGAAGAACGGTACGCAAAATTGCGTACCGTTCTTGGTTTTTACACTTGATCGTCACTCACCCGATAAAAGGTGCGCTTTGATCTGTTTTTGTTTGCAATCACGTGGGCGTATACGCCGACTTCCACGTCCATGCATAGTAGACATATGTGTTTTTCAGGAAACCGGCGTTCTGTGCCGTTTCACTTGCCAGCACATTGACGTCCTGGGCGTTTATCGTCCACACGCCGTTTTCGGCAAAGGTAACGGCGCTCAATTCACTACAGCCGCCAAAAGCATATTGGCCAATGCTCTTGACCGAAGCGGGAATGCTGATGCTTGTAAGCGTTGTGCTACCGCTAAAGGCATAGCTTCCTATCTCGGTACAGGCGCTTGTGCCAAGGAAATTCACGGTCTTGACGCCCGAATATTCAAACAATCCTACGGGAATACGCGTCACATTGGCACCGATATTCAGCGTAGCGTTCGCGACACCATCAAATATGGCGCCATAGCGGCCGGTATTGGAATCAAATGCAATATCCGACATAGCGGTGGCATTAAAGTTGATCTCGGTAAGGCCCGAGCCCAGGAACGCCTCGGCACCAATGCTCGTAACGCTTGCGGGGATCGTTACCTTTCTCAGCGCATCGTTCGAACGGCAGAAATCCTCGGGAATAGCCGTCACGCCCTCGCCAAAGATCAGCTCAATGCCCGCTTCGCCACCTGCACAGTAGAAAACTTGCATCGAAGATGCTCCGTAACCGTCAAGTACGTCGCCGTAGCGGCAGTCAAAGTCAACGGCGTTGATCGTGACCTTTTCCAGATTGGGACACCACGAAAACATTTCCGAGCCAAAATGGTACACGTTTGCAGGGATCACGATCTCCCGCAAAGCGGTTTCGCAGAAGGCACCGCCCCACAGCTCGGTGACGGTTTCGGGCAGGGTAATGGTTTCTATGCCCGTCTTATAAAACGCATAAAGGCCCACAATCTCAAGGCTGCTTGTGGCGGCAAAGCGGATATCGGTCAATGCCGTTCGATTCATGAAAGCGCCATCCCCAATCTTTTTCACGGGCTTGCCCTCGATATACGCAGGCAGAACAAGCGCGGTAAGTGAGGTATCGCGCAGACCAGTTACGGTAACACTTTCGGCTTCCACAGTATAAGTCAGCTTGGCAACCGAGGTCTCCTCCAGGAAAACGGCGTGCAATACGATATCCTTAGCGGGGGCAGCGCTGTAGCTGTTGCCCTCGGCATCCACCCACCCCGTAAAGGTGTGACCTGCACGCTCTACGGTAGGCAGGGTCGCACCCGCGGGCAGGTAACGCGTGTCGCCCCCTTGTGTGCCGCTATATAGCTTAACGATATAGGTTTTGGCCGTCACAAAGGTCAGCTCAATGCTCTGCTCCTCTCCGCCCTGCATGTAGGTGGCCACAAGGCGGTACTCGGTGTTATTCACAAGCCCCGTGATCGAGGTGCTTGTCGCCTCGGGCGTTTGCACCACGGCACCGCCCTGATAGAGCTTAAGCGAGGTGACGGTGGCATTGGTTGCAGCGACATCCCAAAGATAGTCAAAGGAAACGCCGCTTTCACTCACGCTTACGTTTTGGAACAGCACGTAATTCTTGGTATAAAAACTCTTTTCCAAAAGCACGTGCGTGGTATAGCCTTTGCCATCCAGCGCATCATAGTTGGCAACAACGGCATAGCTGTAATGCGTATTGCGATCAAGCCCCTCAAAGGTGATCTCTGTCTCGCCCACGGTGGCTACATCCTTGACAGAAAGAATACTTTGACCGTTATACAGCACCACCTGCACACGGCCGCCCGAAGCACCGACCAGTCCCAGTTCATCGGCGGCAGTCAGCTTGAAGGAGACCGCGTCATAGCCGATGCTCTCGCCGCTGACGGTTGCGGCAGGCTGCTTGGAGGTGGAAACGCCAACCTCTACCGTCTTATCGCCGTCCATGCGCACGTCCTTGATCTCGGTACCGTCGATATACTTGATCGCATCAATGGTATAGGAGATCCTACCCTCGGCGCCCTCGGGCACCTCGACCTTGAGGATCAGGTTTTCCAAATCCGAGCCATCCTCAAACATATAGTTGGCATACTTTGTGCCGTTAAGCGTAAAGGACTGGATCTCAAATTCATCGGGATTGCTCAAATGCACAGTAACGTAGATCTCTGCGCCGGGCGTAGCATAATACAGCTCCTCGCCGCCCCCCACCACTGTGAGGACATCCTCAACGGACTTATTGAATTTATCGTTAGCCGCCTCCTCAGGCGTGCGATAAATGTCACCCTTATATCCGTAGGCGTTACCGTTTGGCGCGTTAAAGGAGAGCATCGACACAGTCCCCTCACCATAGGCAACCTCCTGCGGCGTGCCCGCTACCGTCATGCCCGTGTAAACAGGCACCTGCTTGGTCATCAGATTGACCATCAGCAGCACGGTGCCCAGAATCAACAGCAAGGCCGCGGCTATAGAGCCGCCTGTGATGTACCACTTCCGCTTGGAGGGGCGCTTGCCTCCACCGCTTTTCAGCGCAGCGCGCTTTTTGCCGCTCCATTCCACGATCTTTTCATCGATCGAGGATAGCGCCTCCAGATTTCTTTTTTCGTTGTCATTCATGCCAGACGCCCTCCTTGATCAGATGCTCCTTCAGCCCCTCGCGGATGCTCTCCAGATATTTGGTGACCGTGTTGCGGCTGATATTCAGCATATCGGCGATCTCGATCACCTTGTCGGCATAATAGTATCTGCTCATAAATATCAAGCGGTCGCGCTCCGACAGCCCATACAGATAACCGTTCAACGCATCGCCGAGCTGCTTGATCGCCAGCTCCTCCTCTATGCTCATATCGCTGCGCATATAATGCTCCAGCTCCTCTAGCGAGACCGTCAGCTCGGAGGGGATACGCTTGTCCGCCGTATTGTACTTGTAGCGGTTCACCGCAATATTCCGCATGATACGGCTCAAAAACGCTTGAAAAACATTGGGGCGCGTAGGCGGAATGCGGTTCCACGTGCCGAGATAAGTATCATTGATACATTCCTCGCAATCCTGGTGATCATGGACGATATTGTAGGCGATCGTAAACAAAAATCCCCGATATTTGTCATCGGTTGCCGCAATGGCTTTTTCGTTTCTGTTCCAATACAGCTCCACGATCTCGTCATCCGACAAGTGCTCGCGTCCTTTCAAAAGGATCTTCTGCTGCTGTTCTTTCATAAACGTCTCCTTTCCAAAGGGTTAGATTATTCTTCCCTTACTATTATAAGTCAAGAAAATAATTTTTTTGCACATTTTTTCAAATTTTGTCGGATTTGGTAATTTTGCAAAAAGCAAAAAAACAAAACGGCACGGAGGTTCCGTGCCGTTTTGCGATCATTCACAAAGCTGTGCCACGTGCCGCGCACGCTCGGCGGCGGTGGCAAAGAATTGCTCGGGAGTATAGTCTGCATACCAGGGGAGCAGATTGCGGGTGCGAGATATCTCCAGGGTGATGGAAACGGGTGTGGGGCAATTTTTTAATGTCTCCCCCACGCGACGGTAATCGATGGTCCCGTCAAAGGGCAGCACGTGGCTGTCATCGTCCCAGGTGATCACACGCGGATCGGTGATGCCGAAGTTATCGTGCACGTGGGTGCCGATCAGATATTTACCAAAGCACTCGGCAAAATCCAGCTCCGAGGGGTAGCAATACCAATGCCCCACGTCAAAAAGGGTGGCGAAGCCCTCCTGCAGGCCTCTTTTCTCTAACGCGCGGACAAGAGAAAGCATCTCGCGGTCGGGAAATTCCACGTTCTCAATGGCAATTTTCACGCCCCGTTCGCCGGCATATGCGGCGATCTCGGCAAATCGCTCCTCGCCGATCGTTGAGAATTTGGAGCCGTGAGGACCGTTGTTGTTAAAGCGGGGCGCATTGGCGGCATGAACCGTCATATAGCCGATACCAAAGCGATGGCAGCTATCCGCCACCCGCTTCAGCTCCGCCGTATAGGCATCCCCCTTTTCGCCCTCCTCCCAGATGTGACTGATGCCACGAAAGGGGGCGTGCACCGACTCATAAACGATGCCGTATTTTGCCGCTAGCTCGCAGAGCGCATCGGTGGCGGCATCATCCGGATTCCAGCCGCAGAAAAAACGGTCAAAGCCCACGTTATGCAGCAGCTGCATCAGCGCCTCATCGGTGAGATCGAAGCCTTGCTTGCTAAAATTAATACCGATTTTTCTCATACCGTTATGGGGTTATTTCCAAAGAATGGTTTCCGGCATCAGCCACAGGCCCTCGGGCTTCACGGCCGTGGACTGCACCTTGACGACTCTGCCCTGCTCTGCAGCCTCATCCACGCAAAGGATGGTATCGGTCACGTGCTTTGCCATCTCGGCGCTTGCCTTGTGGGGCTTATCCTCCGCCATGCAGCGGATCATATCCACGATACCGATGCCGCGGCCGTAGTCGGCATACTCCACGAACTGGGGCAGCGCGCGCCACTCGGTATCCTTGAAGCGGCGCACCAGCACGTCGCCCTTGTAGCGGTTGGGATCCGGCACCACCATGGTGCCCTTCTCGCCGTGGATCTCGATATACGGCACCTGGGTCTTCCAGATATCGAAAGCATTGATGAAGGAACCCAGCACGCCGTTCTCAAAACGCAGGCCTGCGGTCACGTAGGTGGGCACCTCCACCTGGATTTTCTCACCCCGTCTGGGGGCTACCTTGATGGTGCGCTCCGGAAAAGTCATCTTCTGCATACTGTTGACGCTGTCCACAGGGCCAAAGAAGTTGATCAGCGCATTGAAGTAGTAGGCCGCCATATCGAACATGGGACCTGCACCCTTTTTATAGAAGAAATCCGCATCGGGACGCCAGTACTCGTTGCCGCGCATGGCGCACATACAGTTAAAGCCGATGGGATCGCCGATCCAATCCTCCTCCAGCGCCTTCTTGGCAGTCTGCATGGGGGCGCTCATGAAGGAGTCGGGGGCGCAGCCTACACGCTTTCCGCAGCGCTTGGCGGTCTCGATGATGCGATCCAGGCCCTCACGGGTGCAGGCAAGGGGCTTTTCGGAGTAGACGTGCTTGCCGCACTCCAACGCCTTGCAGGTGACCTCCTCGTGTGCCATGGGCACCGTCAGATTGATCACCAGATCAATGCTGGGATCGTCATAGACAAGATCGGGGGTGCCGTAGTTGGAGATCTCGTATTTCTCGGCACGTTCACGGGCTTTTTCCACATTCAGATCGCCCAGAGCAACAATTTCAAAGTAGTCTGCATAGACCTCCTTTGCATTCTTCAGATACTGACCGGCAATGGCGCCGCAGCCGATGATACCAACACGAAACTTTTTCATTTTACCTCTCCTTTGATGACAGCATTCAGATAAGCATAGCTCTTTGCGGCAAGCTCGACCACCTGATCGAAATCATCGCCGCCCTCGGTCTCTACCGAAACGACACCCTGATAATCGGCGGCCTTCAGCACCTCCACGCAATCCTTGACGCGGACAAGACCGGTGCCCACGGGCACGCACTGCTTTTCGGCATTCAGATCCTTGGCATGGCAATGCACCACGCGGTCGATGACGCCCTTCAGCACATCCACCTCGTTCTCGCCCTCGCCGCCGTTCTGCCAGCCGGACTTGTTGTTACCGCTCTCCACGTAGCCGGAACGGAAAATATTAGCAGCATCATAGTTGATGCCCAGCACGTCGGGGGTGCCGATGGAAAGGATATTTTTCAGGCCCGCGAGGGTCAGGGAGAAGGTGCCGTGGGGCTCGATGGCCATGGTCACGCCGTACTTCTTGGCAGCCTCCAGAATGCGACCCAGCTTTTCCTCCAATACCTTATAAGCATCCTCATCACTCATATCCTTGGGCTTCTTACCGTCTCCCGTATGCACCACGGGAATACCCGCCGCTGCAGCAAATTCCACGGTACGTATGCCCGATTCTATTGCATTTTGGTTGGCAATGATGTTGCCGTCCTTGGACCAGAGTCCTGTGATCGCCTTGAAGCCGTACTTCTTTTGCAGGCGCACCAGATCTTCGGGATCGTCCTTGTCCACATCCACGTGAGGACACCAGGGACCCACCGCCTGGGTCTCAAAGTACTCGAAGCCGATCTCGCGCATGGCGGCAAGACTGCGCTCCAGCTCAAATTTACGGAACAGAACTGTTCCACATCCGATCTTCATAGCAAATCCTCCTTAAAAGATCAAATTGAATAACAAATACACGAGGGGCAGGCTGATAAGGCAGAGCAGCGTGTTACCCAATGTCAGCGCTGCTGCATAATGGGGGTCACGACCGTAATCCTCGGCCATTGATGGCGCCGAGGCCGCCGTAGAAACAGCGGTGGAGATCAGCAGGGCCAGCAAGGCCTCCTGCCCCAACGGCAAGCCGCAAACACGGCAGAAAAACAGCAGCAATCCCATTGTTATGAGAGGCGAGATCACCAGCTTCATCAACGCCGATAGCCAAAGACCGCTCTCTCGCCACCAAGGACGCCGCGGCAGCGTAGCAAACAAGCATCCCAGCACCGTCATAGAAAGCAAGGTGGTCGTATCACCCGAATACTTGGCAAAATCCAGCAGGAAAGGCGCCCTCTCTCCAAGACCGCACAGCGAGCATATCACGCCGATCACCGCACCAACGGTCAGCGGCGACACCAGGATCTTCAGCCAGTTTTTCTTTTTTTTCTCCCCTTGCTTACCTGCAAGCATTGCACCGCCTAAAACATAAAGCAACACGGTGGAAAGAATGTTGTAGATGGCGATAAAAAGCGCGATCGCAGGGCGACCGGGAAAGAGCGATCTGGCCAACGGGAGGCCAAGAAAGCCGCAGTTGGCAAAGGTGGAGCAGAACCTGCAGATACGCGCCTTGTCACCGTCACCGCGGAAAAGCAGCATAGACAGCATCGCTATGATGCCCATGATCACCGCCGGAAA
Organism: Oscillospiraceae bacterium; assembly: GCA_015065135.1. GTDB lineage: Bacteria > Bacillota > Clostridia > Oscillospirales > CAG-272 > Firm-07. The sequence continues at coordinate 24,398 of SVQY01000017.1, read as the reverse complement.
AACGGCGCAGGTGATCCACTCGGCAGGCTGCAACGCGCGGATATCGGTCTCTAATAAATTGGAAAACACCAAAAACGGCATCGCCACGTACAAAAGCAGGTTGACGAGGGCGGCACGCCCCTTTTCATCGATCTTGCCGAATTTGGAAAGCAAAAAACCGGGCACGCCCAAGAGCACGAACAAAACCAGTCTCCCCAGCATTGGCAGAAAGATATCCATACGTCACCCCCTTTTGTAATTCTACCTATATGTTACGACATCCGATCTGTTTTCGCAATGTTTTAATCGGACATAAAACCGTACAGATCGGACATAATTTCTTTGATTCCTCTTGCACGATCTCCGTCGATATGCTATACTGAGAGCAACATCAAGCGCCGGGAGGAACCACCGATGTCACAAGAAAGTCAGCACCCAATGCCTACAGGCAGTCTGGATAAATACCGTATCAACATAGATTGTAACGCCTTTTCGGCCGCGGTTTTCTGGGCAAGAGTGGTCAGCAGTGAGAACGAAAGCTTGCTGACCGGCTATACCAAGCACACCTTCTTTGAGATCCAATACGCTTTGGAGGGACGCATCGTGATCACGGTAGGCGATAACGATCGCTTTACTCTCGACAAATCGGACTTCATCGTGATCCCTCCGGACACCTATCATCAGATCGTAGACGGAGATGATACCGGTGCACGCTTCATTATGGCATTTTCGCTCGTTCCCAAAGCCGGACACGCCCACGACACCCTACTGCGCACCAATGCTACCCCACACAAAGAATCCCCCTTGCTGCGACAGCTACTCACGTTGACGCTGCAAAAAGGAGAAGGCGACACCCCTTACACCGCCGACACGCTCTCCGGGCTGATCGAGAGCCTTCTATGCGAGCTGTGCGATATTCTTTCCCCCACCAAAGCACCGAGCACCGACAATGCGCAAAAGCTTTCCGACGGCGCACAGCGCGTGGGCGAGATGCTGCAGTTCATCCGCGAGCATCACGGCATCGGTATTACAGTAGCAGGCATGGCCAAGCAGTTCGGCATCAGCGAACGACATCTGAATCGCCTTTTTCACGCAGAAGCCCAGACCTCGGTACGCGAGGCCATCAATCACGAGAAGCTCCGCTATATCGAGGAGCTGATCGCCTCTACACCACTCTCGCTCGGCGAGATCTCGGCGCTCTGCGGCTTTTCCGACGAGTACGCCATGAACAAATTTTTCAAGCGCTACAACCGAACAAGACTATCGGATTACCGACACACCGCAAGGCACACCTTCACGTCATAAAAAAAGAGGGGGCGCGCCCCCTCTTTTTTATGGTTTGGGATCAGTTGCAGCAGCAGAAAAGAACGATCAGCGCGATGATAATGATCCAGCAGCAGTTGCTGTCGCCACCGAAGATATTACCCAGGCAGTTGTTGTTCATAGAAAAATCCTCCTTGAAAGCCTTCGGGGAGTTTGTCGTTTTTTCTCCCTCGCTATCATTTTATGTAAAGGGCTGCAAAAGGTGCGCGAAAAAGAAAACGGCGCCGCGATTTCCGAATCCCGACACCGTTTTTCTCTGCTTTCCAATTATTTTTTGAGATTTTCCAATTTTAGTTTTTTATTTTCTTAATTTTTCTTCTCGTTTTCAAATAAGATTTCCTTCGCCGTCCAATTCCGCATCCAGCACCACTCTCGCCGTGCGCACCTTCTTCACATACTGAGATACTGCCATATGATCGGGATGCACCTTATAGGTGTGCAACGCCTCCAGACTTTCAAAGCGCGTGACCAGCATCATGTCGTAGGACATATCGGTTCCGGAAACGTCTCTGCCGATCTGCATGAACTTGATCTCAGGGATCAGTGCAGGCAGCGCCAGCAGCCGCTCCTTTACATAAGCGCAAATTTCCTCCTTGGTACGTCCCTCGCCGTCTGCAAAGCGCCACATTACAACGTGTTCTATCATAGCATTCCGCCTCCTTTTTTATTTATCTTACCACAAAACAAGGCTACCGTCAACAAGAGGGCAAAAAAATTGCGGTTTGCGGTTGCATTCCAAAGGGTTTTGTGATAAAATATTATATACTTATAAATGCTGCGGTGCTTAGTACCGCTTTTGAAAGGACCCTTCGTAATGATAAACGACCAGAAAATCTGTTTTTCGGGTGTACAGCCCAGCGGAAACCTGACCATCGGCAACTATCTGGGCGCCATCCGCAATTTCTCCGCATACAGCGAGGCCTACAAGTGCTTTTACTGCGTAGTGGACGAGCACGCCATCACCGTGCGCCAGGTTCCCGCCGAGCTGCGCCGCCGCACCTACGAAACGCTGGCCCTTTATATGGCCTGCGGTCTTGACCCCGAAAAGAACACGCTGTACGTACAATCCCACGTGCCCGCTCACGCAGAGCTTGGCTGGATCCTGAACTGCTACACTATGTTTGGCGAGCTTTCCCGCATGACCCAGTTTAAGGATAAGAGCAGCAAGCACGCAGACAATGTGAACGCAGGCCTCTTTACCTATCCCGTGCTGATGGCAGCCGACATTCTGCTCTATCAGACCGACGCGGTGCCTACCGGCATTGATCAGAAGCAGCATGTGGAGCTGGCGCGTGATATCGCCGAGCGCTTCAATCAGATCTATCCCGGTACCTTTACCGTGCCGGAGCCTATGATCGCACAAAATGGCAAGAAGATCATGTCTCTCGCCGATCCCACCAAGAAGATGAGTAAATCCGACGAGAACGCCAACGCGGTCGTTTATATTCTTGATGACAAGGATACCATTATCCGCAAATTCCGCCGTGCTGTGACCGACTCTGACACCTGCGTTCGCTTTGCTGAGGGCAAGGACGGCATCAACAACCTGATGACCATCTACTCCTGCTTTACAAACAAGACCATGGAAGAGATCGAGCGCGAATTTGAGGGCAAGGGCTACGGCGATTTCAAGCTGGCCGTTGGCGAGGTCTGCGCAGACGCGCTGGCCCCTGTGCAGGCACGCTTTGCCGAGCTGATGGCAGACAAGGCAGGGCTTGAGGCGCAGATGAAAAAGGGCGCCGACGAGGCTGCCTACTATGCGCGCAAAACACTTTCCAAGGTACAGAAAAAGTTGGGCTTTGTACCGAGAGTATAAAAGCCACCCACGAGGGGAAACATCAAAGCAGCCAACGCCGCTCTCCGGCGTTGGCTGTTCTTCCATACAAGGAGGCAGAAATGAGGATCGGTGTAATCTTTACCGGCGGTACGATCGGTAGCCGCCAAAGTGCCGGAGGCATCGCGCCAAGCGATAGCGCACCGCACCATTTGTTGTCGCTATATCGCAAAAAATACGGGGACGTATTCGATTTTTGCACATTTGAGCCTTATACGATCCTAAGCGAAAATCTAAGCTTTACGCACATCGAGCTGCTGGCCGAATGCATTCAAAAAGCGGCCAAGGTATGTGAGAGGATCATCGTGACCCACGGCACCGACACCTTGCAATATACCGGAGCGGCACTTTCTTATCTTCTGGGACTTTGCTCCGTGCCCGTTGTGTTGGTCTCTGCCAACCGCCCCTTGACCGACAAACGATCCAACGGACCGGATAACTTTGCTGCGGCCGTCTGCTTTTTGCGCGACACCGCCGATGCGCGAGGCGTGTATATCTCCTATCGCAATCACGGTGAGAGCGCAAAGATCCACCGCGCCTCCCGCGTGCTGCGGCACCACGCTTTTGATGATGCCATCTGCTCCGTTGACGGCACCGTTGCAACGGTCAAATCGCAAAAAACGCATCACGTTATGAGTTTTTCGGAACAAAATGATGCTCAGGCACCTTATATCGGCACCGGCATTTCTGCCGCTGCAGGCAAGGTGCTTTTCCTCGCGGCACACCCGGATATGGTCTATCCCGATCCTGCACCCTATGCAGCCGTGCTGCTGGAGACCTATCATAGCGGCACGCTGGCAACCGCAAGCCAGGCCCTTTGTGATTTTGCCGCGCAAGCAAGACAAGCGGGCGTTCCGATCTTTCTTGCAGGTGTGCCGAGCGGCGGCACTGCTTACGAGAGCGGCGCGCTTTACAGCGCTCTATCGCTACAAGTGCTGCCTCCCATACCACCCATTGCCGCGTATATGAAGCTCTGTCTTGCCGTGGCGGGAGGGCGCGCGCTGAAAGCCGCACTCTTTGCGCCTCTCGGCGGTGATCTGTAAAAAAAACGAGGATGCCGTGGCATCCTCGTTTTTTTATTCTGCGTATTCGGCGATATAGGGCAGGTTACGGAAGTATTCGGCGCAATCCAACCCATAACCGATCACAAAATGATCCGGAATGGTAAAGAGCGAATAGTCTGCCTTGAAATCCACCAGGCGGCGGGAGGGCTTATCCAACAGCGTGACCACGTGCAAAGAAAGCGGCTTTCTCGCCTTCAGCAGCTTGACCACGTCGTGCAACGTTCTACCGGTATCAATGATATCCTCTGCGATCACCACGTGATAGCCGCTGATATCCTGCTCCAGGTCCATCGTGATCTGCACCACACCGGAGGAAACGGTGCCCTGATAATAGCTCTTTGCACACATAAAACCGATCTCGCAGGGCACCGAGACAGCGCGGCAAAGATCCGCCATAAACACAAACGCGCCCTTGAGAATGCTGACCAACAGGATCGGGCGACCGTCATAGATCTTATCGATCTCCTTGCCGGCCTTTTCGATCGCAGCGGCGATCTCCTCCTTGGTGATCAGCACACGCTTGATCTTCGATTCGTAATCTGCAACAGAAGTAAATTCAGCCATGGTCGGTTCCACCTTATTTTAAAAGATTGATATGATTATATCATATTCTTTACTCTTTTTCAACCTTTTTCGCGATTTTCGTCAAAAAACCGCAACGCGCGAGAGCCTCGCGCGTTGCGATCCGATCTTACAGCTTACTTCCCGTTCGCCGGCCAGGTGCGGTTATTTTTAAACCACTCCCATTCCTTCAGCACACGGCTGTCACCGCTGGCGCAGACCACCTCAATGCCACTTGCGGTAGTGATCACGGCAATATTACCGTTCATTGAGCGGAAGGTATCGGCCTCCGCATCCCACAGAGTAGTCACGTAGATCCTATCGGTGTAGATGCCTACGCGATCCACAAAGGCCTGCGTGGGGAATTGATTGGCATTGGTGTCGGTATACTCCGCACTGCCTGCGCAGCAGCAAACGCAAACGATGTCCGGCTTGACACACTCCAGCAGCGCTGCCGAGGACGAGGTCTTGGAGCCATGATGGCCCGCCTTGTAGAGATCTACCTCGGGCAGATCGTTCATCTGTACCAGATATTCCTCACCGTCCTCCTCCAGGTCGCCTGTGAAGAGGTAGTTATAGTCGCCATAAGTAAAGAGCGTGCAGACCGAATAATCATTCTCGCTCTCTGCCTCGTGGGTGTAGTAGTAACTGTTCAACACCGTCATCTTGACACCGCTGTCACCCAGCTCCACGGCACCGGGCTTGCCGTCCTCGGTCAAATGCTCACTGACCCACTCGTCCGCCCGATAGTGCTTGGTGGGGGCTGCAGGATCCTCATTTTCCTCCAGCTCCTGCGCCAGCTCCAGCAAATATCTGCCGTACATATTGTTCTCGCCCTTGTCCTCCTGATTGGTCAGGGCAAAATCAATAACAGTGCCGACCTCATACAGGTCAAACAGGCTGCCGTTCCGTGCCGTAAAGCCTGCGTAATGGTCCTGATGCGCGTGGGTCACGATCACGTATTCCAGCTTGTCATCGGTCACATACTGGTCGATATACTCCGCAATGACCGAAATACTGGAGGTCTTGGAGCCTGCATCGATCAGAATATCCACGTCGCCCGCCTTGATGTAGGTGCTGTCGCCGGTATATTTGTTGCCAAGCTCCAGGAAGTGGATCTGCAGCTCGCCCTGCACCACCGTTTTGGGAGCTTCATCACTCTGAAAGGTCAGCGAATCATAGACCACAGCGGCGCCTGCACCAACCGCTACGCCAAGAACCAGGCCAATGATCACAAGCACGGCGGTCAACGCCACAGAAACCTTTTGCTTACGTGCCATATCCGCTCACCTCCTCGTCAAGACCTGCATCCTTGCCATCGTTTTCCACCTCATCCACGGTGAAAACACGAATGCGCTTGATGGGTGTGCCGTCACGGCGCTCCTCGCCAAACTTTTTGCCGGACACCGTATAAGTAATGGTATAAACCCCCGCCTTGTCGGTGGGGATCGTATAGGTGCCGTCACCGTTATCCACGATACCGTCACTCAACTCGACCTTCAGGGTATCCGAAACGTCTCTGCCCATAGAGATCGCCTCCACGCCCTCCTCGGTATAGACGTAATGCTCCGTTGCAACCTCCAGAGAAAACTGCTTTTGCCCCTTCAGCTCAAAGTGATCCTTGCGGAATGCCATGGTACAAAAAAGTGCGCCGCCCGCAATGCCAAGGACCAGCGCAAGAGCTGTCAGCACCTTCGTCACCGTCGGCAGCCTCTTCAGCCACTTTTTCAAGCTTTTTTCGGCTTGCCTTTGCGTACTGCTTTTTCTTTCGGCCATCAAAATGCCCCCTTTCTCGTTTTGGGCGTGCTCGCCCTTTTATTACCTTTATTATAGCGGATTTCTCATACCGTTGTCAAGGTAAAAGAGAAAATATATGTCACCTTCCGCACTTCTTAGGGGTGATTTTCGGAGATTTGCGATCATCTCGCCGATTTTAGTTGCAAATTGATTTCACTTGTGTTATAATATAACAAATACGGTTGGAACAGGAGCGCATTATGAAGCACATCTTCATCCACAACCCCGCAGCCGGCAAGGATAGCAACACAGCCGTTGCTGCCCTGCAGCAGCAGATGGCCGCCTATGACGGACAGCTGACATACGAATTTTATAGCACCGTTGCCCCCGGTGATGCCACCACCTACGTGCGTGCGCGTTGCGAGGCAGAGCCCGAGGAGGCATTGCGCTTTTACGCCTGCGGCGGCGACGGCACCGCCAACGAGGTCATGCACGGCCTGATCGGTCAGAAAAACGCTTCTATGACCATCTATCCCTGCGGAAGCGGCAATGATTACGTCAAGTACTACGGCGGTGCAGAGCGGTTTCTAGATCTGGAGGCCCTGCTGAATGCCACCGAAACTCCTGTTGACGTGATGCAGGTGGGTGACCGCTATGCGCTGAATGTGACGCATTTCGGCTTTGATACGGCCGTAACGCGCACAATGATCAAGGTGCGCAAAAAGAAGCTGATCGGCGGCCGCAACGCCTACACCGCCGGCATAGTTACCGCCCTCTTTACCGGTATGAAAAACGAATGCACCGTCTGGGTAGACGGTGAACAGATCAACGACGGCAAGATGCTGCTCTGCACCATTGCCAACGGCTCCCACGTGGGCGGCGCTTACCGCTGTGCGCCCCATTCTCTCAACGATGATGGGCTGCTGGAGGTTTGTCTGGTCCACCCCGTTTCACATATCACCTTTCTCAAGCTGATCAAAAAATACAAGGAGGGTGTGCATCTGGACGACCCGCGCTTCAAGAATCTGATCGCTTACCGTCGCGGCAAATCGATCCGTGTCAGCGCACCGGAGGGCTTTGCCTATCTGTTGGACGGTGAGATCGTGGAGCAAAACGAATTCACAGTCAACGTGCTGCAGCACGCCGTTCGCTTTGCCGTTCCTGCCGTGAAGGCTGAAGCTGCCGAAGCTGACGAAAAAGAACCTCAGCCCGTTTAAAAAAGCAATACGTATGCAAAAATCAACACAAGCAATAGAAAAAGCACCGCGTTACGCGGTGCTTTTTCTATTTGCATTTCAAAGCTGTCATTGCATTGAGAATAGCGATCACCGCCACCCCCACGTCGGCAAAGATCGCCAACGGCATCTGTAAGCCACCAAGCAATCCAAGGGCGCTGCAAATGAGCACCGCACCCTTGATGCCAAGAGCAAGCACGATGTTCTGCCGCACGATCCGCAGCGTTCTGCGTGCGTGCCGGATGGCACGCGGCAGCTTGCGGGGATCATCATCCATCAACACCACGTCGGCAGCCTCAATGGCCACATCGGCGCCTAATGCCCCCATCGCAACACCCACATCGGCACGTGCCAGCACGGGGGCATCGTTGATACCGTCTCCGATAAAAGCAAGTGTTCCCTTACGGGGGGATGCCAGCAGCACCTCTACCTCTCGCACCTTGTCTGCAGGCAGCAGCTCGGCGCGTACCTCATCCACGCCAACGGCACTTGCCACCGCAAGTGCGGTCTCGGTGCGATCACCCGTCAGCATCACGGTTCGCTTTACACCACAGCTGCGCAAGCTCTCTATCGCTTCTCCGGCGCTCGGCTTAATGGTATCAGAGATCACGATATTCCCCAAATAAGTGCCCGAACGGGCTACGAAAACTGCATTTCCGGCATGCGATTGAAAGGCGATCTCCGCCCCCACGTCACGCATCAGTGCCGCATTGCCTACGGCTATCTCCTCGCCGTTCACTACGGCGCGTACGCCCTTGCCCGCCACCTCGGTGACCGACTGCGGTGCGGGATGCTTCCCGGCCGCCGCACAGATAGCCTTGGCAATGGGATGATTGGAATGTGCCTCGGCCGCCGCTGCCAGCGCCAGCAGCTGGCTTGGCGCTATTTCCTCCGTGACCGTTTCGGTCACGGTAAAGCTGCCCTCGGTCAGCGTGCCCGTTTTGTCAAACACCGCGATCTCCATTGCAGCCAACGCCTCCAGATCCTGCGAGCCCTTGATCAACACACCCATACGGGAGGCACCGCCAATACCGCCAAAAAAGGCGAGCGGCACCGATATCACCAGCGCGCAAGGGCAAGAGATCACGAGAAAGGTCAGGGCACGCGCCAGCCAAGTGGCGATGTTACCTGCAAAATTTCCCGAAAAAAGTGGCGGCAGGAATGCCAGCAAAAGTGCAGATATGACCACAAACGGGGTGTAATATCGGGCAAATCTGGTAATAAAACGCTCGCTGCGCGCTTTGCGCTCGCTCATGCTTTCCATCAGCTGCAGGATACGCGATACCGTACTCTCGGAAAAGGGCTTTTCCACGCGCATGCGGAGCGCACCGCTCATATTGGTGCAGCCACTGATCACCGGGTCGCCCACGCACACGGCACGCGGCATCGCCTCACCGGTCAACGCCAGCGTATTCAATTCCGAGCAGCCATCCAGCACCCTGCCGTCAAGCGGTACCCTCTCGCCCGGTCGGATCAGCACCGTTTCACCCACGACTACCTCCTCCGGAGGCAGCTCAAGCTCCTGTCCGTCCCTCTCCACACGGGCCAACACGGGGCGGATATCCATCAGTGCAGCGATCGAACGGCGACTTTTGCCCACCGCAATGCTTTGAAACAGCTCGCCCGTCTGATAAAAGATCATCACAAAGACAGCTTCGGCCAGCTCAGCCCTTGCCCCCGGCAGAAAGCCGATGGTCAGCGCACCGACGGTAGCGACCGCCATCAGAAAATTCTCGTCAAAGACCTGCCCGCGCAGAATGTTGCGCAGCGCCCGCCACAACACGTCATAGCCGATCGTGAAGTAAGCGGGCAGATAGAGGCAGAGCCGCCACACCATATGCGCACTCTCCAGCGCAAAGCGCTCTGCAAGGAACGCGGCAAGCAAGAGCAGTGCCGCGCCAATAATGCGGAGCAAATTCTTTTTTTGCTTGCGTGTCATATTATTTTACGATTACACGGCAATCCGGCTCGATCTTGCGGCAGATCTTCTCCGCCTGCTTCAATACGCTGTCAAAGACGGCATCCTCCGCCTCCAAGGTCAGCTTCTGGGTGAGAAAATTCACCGAAACTGCGAGCACGCCATCCAATTTTCTGATACCGTCCTCCATTTTTGCCGCGCAATGTGCGCAATCCAGATCCTCCAGCTCAAAGGTCTTTTTCATATGCTTTTCTCCTTTTCAAAAATCGATCTTATTCCATAATATGATCCATGCCCATACCAAGAATAGTACGAACGTGATCGTCAGCCAATGCGTAAAAAACAGTTTTCCCTTCCCGTCTGAAATCCACCAGCTTGGCCGAGCGCAGAATGCGCAGCTGATGCGAAATGGCAGAAACTGTCATCCCCAGTAACCCCGCAATGTCGCACACGCAAAGCTCGGCCTCAAACAGCACGTACAGGATCTTGATGCGCGTGCTGTCACCAAAGACCTTGTAAAGCTCGGCCAGATCGATCAGATGATCCTCGCCGGGCATTTTTTCTCTGACACGCGCGACCGCCTCCTCGTGTACGTGGAGAAAATCGCAGGCAGGTGCTTGCTCCTTGTTCATTCTCGTTCCCTCGCTTGAATAATTGTTCAAATGTATAATAACACGATTGTCATCGGTTGTCAAGAGCATTTCACAAAAAACGCCGTCCGAAAATTCGGACGGCGTTTGCCTTATTTATATCGGAAGTAGGAGATCACACCATAGTGGTCCGACACGAAGCCGTCGTAATCATCGCTCAGGATGCGGTACGCCACGGGATCGGCCTTAAGTCCTGTATAGAAGCAGAAATCGATCTCGTTGCCGGGCTTCCCATAGTCGTGGAAGGTTCCCTTGACCTCGGAAATATCCACCTCTGCCTGCTTATGGCTATCCACCAGCGTTTTGGTCACGGTCAGATAGGGTGCCTTGCCGTAGGTGGTGTTGAAATCGCCGGTCAGAAACACGGGATACTGCGCAACATAATCGTCGATAAAATCCATCAGGATCTTGGCCTGCGCATCTCTTACCGTGTCGTTACTGTGATCCAGATGTGTATTGCAGAACATGACCTCGCGGTCGGTCAGCTTATCCCTCAGAATCGCCCAGGTGCAGATACGGCGACACAGCGCATCTTCGGTCATAGAGGGCTGATCGGGGGTATCGGTCAACCAGAAGGTGCCGCTTTGGATCAGATCAAAGCGCTCCTTTTTATAAAGAATGGTGTTCCATTCGCCACTGCTTGCGGTTACACCGTCACGGGAGCAACCGATCATACCGTACTCCTCGCCAAAGCTTTCCTCAAAAATGCCCATCCACCGCTTGGTGACCTCCTGCGTGCCCAGTAGATCGGGGCTGTAATCCGCAATCAGTTGCTCCAACCGAGGCCTGCGGTCGTCAATATCATTTTTACCGCCATCATCAGCGCAGCGCACATTCTGGGACATCACAGAGAGCATCTCGTTTCGACCGATCTCAAGGTTATTCAAGCGTTGACAGATCTGCTTGCTGATCGGCAGTCCCTCCTCGTTCGCGGTGCCGTAGCCCTCGACCACACCCCAGTGGGCGGTGATCGTCTCTACGGCCAGGTAGAGAGCCATAGGATCCGCACCGCGGATCACAATCCCTCCCTTGATCAGCGAGACCAAAAAGCCGTTCTCTCCAATGGCAGGCAGCTCCGTCACGTGTACGGTATCACCCACGTAGATCGCATTGCCTCCCTCTTCGGGGTCAAACTGATTGGCAGGAACCACATCAAGGCGCTCTCCCAGCACCTTACGTAAGGCTCCGCAAAGTAGATTAGCCGCAGCCGAGGCGTACACATTCCTTTCATCATAAACGATCTGATAGGTGGCATCCACCGTCAACTCCTTTGGGGAGCCCTTGCAGCCCACCACCATCGGCAGCATCAGCATTAGTACCAACACAAGACAAAACAAACGAATCCGCATAATGGCCTCCTCATTTTTCTTCATTATAACGCAAGGTGCGCTGAAATGTCAACCGCATAACGGCAAAAAATGACCGTTTGCACAAACGCTATTGCTTTTTTTAAAAAAAGGGATACAATAAAAATGTAAAGGAGGTGGCGGCATGAAATGCACCGTAGTGATCGATCCTGCAGCCGAGGAGGAAGTATTGATCCGAGCCAAACAACACTCCACACTGGTAGAGGATATCGAAACCCTTGTAAGGGAGAGCGACACCGATCTGATCGGCTACCGCGACGGCGAGATAGCCCCGTTAAAGCTCGCCGAGATCTATTGCTTTTTCGCGGAGGGCGGCAAGATATATGCCCAAACGGTATCGGAAAAGTGGCAAATGAAGCAACGCCTGTATGCCCTGGAGGCAATGTTGGATCATCGCTTTGTCAAGATCAATCAGTCCTGCATCGTCAATGTGAGACACATCAAATGCTTTCAAAACTCCTTTGTGGGCGGTCTGACAGTCACTCTGCAAAACGGCTACCGCGACTACGTTTCCAGGCGGCAGCTGAAATCAGTAAAGGAAAGGATGGGTCTGTAATATGAACCACTATCTGAAAAGCTTTCTGCAGCGCGGCATTGCCTTCGGCGGCTTTGGCCCCATTGTCGCGGGCATCGTATTTGCTATCCTGGAGCTGACCCTGCCCGATTTTTCCCTGGGCGGCGGTCAGGTGCTGCTTGCCATCCTCTCCACCTATCTGCTTGCCTTCGTGCAAGCGGGCGCCAGCATTTTCAACCAAATTGAAGACTGGCCTCTGCCACTCTCCGTCGGCGTCCATTTTCTCACTCTGTTCACCGCCTATTCCCTTTGCTATATGGCAAACAGCTGGATCCCCTTTGAGCCGATGGTGCTGCTGATCTTTGCGGGGGCCTTTATCCTGACCTATGCCATCGTCTGGCTGACAGTCTTTTTCTGTGTGCGCCACACCGCCAAGCGGTTGAATGCCAAGCTGAACACAAAAAAATAAAAGAGGCAAAGCCTCTTTTATTTTTTAAAATCAGTAATTCGGAACAGGATCGGGCAGATCGGTACCGATATAAGCAAAGGAATCGGGTGCCATCGGCAACGTCAGTTTAACGGCCTCGCCCGCAGAAAGACGCATCAGCACCTCGTTTGTATGGGTAGCATCGGTCAGCCGCACCGCGATCTCGCCGCGCACACCGGAAAGCTCCAGCACAGCATCGGTCTGCTCTCCGCTTTGGTTGGAGACCAGCACGCCGACCCCCTCCTCGCCTGCGGCGGCGGTGGCATGAACGCCATCGTTATCACAGAAAAGTGTTACGGAATTTTGCATACGGTATAGCAAATTGAAGGATTTAAAGGCATAAAAGCCCTTGGTGGGCTCCAGCTCCGCGAGCTTTGCGCTGCCATAGATCAAGCCGCCAACGCACATATCCTTGACATTGAAAATGCCGCAGAATTCCTTGACCACGTCAGCCTCAAACTGGGTAGCGATGCACACGTCGCTCTTTTCCTGCAGCACGCACAAAACGCCTGCATAAAAGGCGGCACCGCGGTGATCCTTCATAGCGCGATAGCTCTCGGCCTGATTGTCGCGATCCCATCCATAGATCATATTCCACTCGTCCAGGATGCTTTCTGCCTCGCCATAGCCAAACTCGGTCAGCAGATCACGCACGATCGCAGCGCCCTCGGCATATGCCGCCACCACACCCTTATAGCGATGCCAGGTGTAAAAATCCATGGGCGCGCGGGGGGCGCGAGCGGAAATATCCTTAAAAAAGTCCTCAATAAAGCAGTTCCGCACGCTGGAAAAGCCGCAGCCACCGATCTTCAGATGGGGGAAGCAGCTCTTGAGGTGGCGCGCCGCCACCGTGTAGAATTCGGCAAACTCCGCAGCCGTGCCGCTCCAGCAGCGCTTATTGTCGGTCTCTCGATCCAGATCCGGCTCGTTCCAGATCTCCCAGTATTCGATATTCCAATGATAGCCGTCTGCCCAGCCCTCGTTGTAATGGCGAATGATATGCTCACAGATGCGCGCCCACTTGGCAAAATCCTTAGGCGAATCGGTATAGCGCTTGACGGGAGAATGCTCGATGGAAACACCCAGGCGGTAAATGATCCTTGAACCCACGTTCAGGCTCTGGCGGATGTACTCATCGGTATTGCCGAAATTATAGCTCTTCGGATCGTTCTCATCCGCATCGAAATTCTTAAAAATGCAGGGAATGTCAATGAATTCACCCGAGCCATAGGGGTACTCGCTGTCGTGCAGACGCACATAGGGAAAGCCGCCCTCCACGAAAAGGGGGCGCGCATCGTAGGTGAAGACCTTGGTCATAGGTCCCGAGTTAAAGCCGTGCAGCTGCTGCACCCGCTTGCCTGTTTTTTTCGCAAAATCCACCTTGATCGTCGTGCTCATGTTTTCTCCTGTCTGCTCATTTGTGAGCAAGCCGTATTGACATCAAAAATGCCTTCTGTTATAATGATAACCGATATAGTATGCAAAATCAAGAGGCGGCGCGGACTTTGACACTTTTTCACGGCCATGCCGCAAAATGAGCATTTTGGAGGCAAAAATGAAAACAAACGAGCGTGAGGAGCAGATCATTTCCCTGCTGCGCGAGCAGAATTTTATCAGCGTACAGGAGCTTGCCGCAAGGCTTTACGTCAGTCCCTCCAGCATCCGCCGCGATCTCAATCGCCTGGAGGCACTTGGCATCGTTAAGCGCAATTACGGCGGCGTGGTAGCGGCAGGCGGCAATCCCACAGCACCTCCTGTCGCCATCCGCAGCGAGGTCAATAAGGCGGCAAAGCGCGCCATTGCCAAAAAGGCCTCCCTGCTGCTGCGAGACGATTGCTCGGTGCTGCTGGACGATTCCACCACCGCTGCCGCCATGGTGGAATTTCTTGCCGAGCATCGAGGCATCACCCTGTTCACCAACAACATCGAGACCGCTCTGGATGCCACCGCCCACGGGCTCCGCACCTATCTTTTGGGCGGCGCCCTCCCCACCGACTCCGCTACCGTCACGGTAGGCAGCTTTGCGCTGGATATGCTGCACTCCATCCATGCGGATCTTTGCTTTTTCTCCACCTCTGCCCTGTCTGCAGACGGTGCGCTTTACGACAGCACCGAGGCGCACAATCTGCTGCGCCGTGAGATGCTCCGCCGCGCCGACGTCCGCGTGCTGCTTTGCGACAGCAGCAAATTCCTGCGCACCTCCCTTTACCGTTCGGCTCACATTGACGATATCGAGTACGTCTGTACCGATGCACCGCTGCCGGAGGAGATTCCCACGGGAAAAGCGATCATATTATAATACAAAAGACACAAAAGGAAGGCAGAACCTGCGGTTCTGCCTTCCTTTTTACGTCCGCATTCCCCTTCGATAGTCTCCCGGTGTGACGCCTACATATTTTTTGAAGATATTGGTAAACTGCGAGGAGCTGTGAAAGCCGCAGTCAAAGGCGATCTCGGTCAAGGTGAAATTGGTTTTCTCCAGCATCAGCCTTGCATGCGCCAAGCGCTGGCGTAGCAGATATGCATAGGGCGGCATGCCGAATTTTTGGCAAAACAGGTGTCGAAAGCGGTCGTAGCTGTAATGCCGCTCTGCCGCCAACCGTGCAAAATCCACGGTGGTATTGCAATTCTCGTCAATATGATCCAACACCTGCTGCCAATCCGCCTCCTCGCGTACGGCGGCAGGCTTTTTTTGCAGAACAGCAGCTGTTACCAGCACCTCTGCCAAACGGCTTTCTATCAGGATCTCACGATGCTCCCCCTGCTCCAACACAGTAT
Source organism: Oscillospiraceae bacterium (assembly GCA_015065135.1). GTDB lineage: Bacteria > Bacillota > Clostridia > Oscillospirales > CAG-272 > Firm-07. The sequence continues at coordinate 8,951 of SVQY01000017.1, read as the reverse complement.
TGCGCAGTCTGCGGATCAAGCCAAGCAGCACGCCACAGAGGTCCTCAAAAACCCCCTCCCGCAGCGCAACGCCCTCTAATTGAAAATCAAAATGCGTCCATATGACCCGACAGGCCTCGGCATTATCCTCATTGTGTTGATGCCCTGCGCGATAGAACGCGAAGCACCCCGCACGGTACGGGTATACCGTATCCCCGATCTGTGTGGTACCGTTGCCCGAAATATAGTAGACCAGCTCGTGATGGGCGTGGGTATGGGTGCGGATCAGCACGGGCATGGTATGCTTATCCCGCTGTATATGCCGCAGCTGACAATGGATCATAGCTATCACCTCTGTGCCACCATTTTAACACAGCCACGCCACACCGTCAAGCGGAATAGCCAAAAAATAAAATAATCAGCCGAAAACGAATAGCGAAGAATCGAGAGATCTGCTATTCTATGAGCGATGAGGTATCACATCCAAGAAACCCATCAACCATTTTGAAAACGAGGTGATGATGCTTGCAATCCCATATTTTTGCCGTGGACATCGGTGGCTCCAAGCTGATCTGCGGCGTGGTGACGCCGCAAGGCGATATCCTTGACACGTACCGCGAGGAGCTCGCCCCCGGCTATCGCGTGGGTGAGCTGCTGCAGCGGATCCAAAGCGGCTATGCGCATCTGCGCCATCATACCCTGACCGCGTGCTGTGCCGCCATTCCCGGGTTAGCCGATCCGCATGAGGGCACCTGGCGATATTCTCCCTTTTCCGGCATTGCCGACGTCCCCATCGCCAAGGAGCTGATGATGCTCACGGGACTGCCCACGTCCATCGACAACGATGTGAATCTATCCGCCCTGGCAGAGCGTCGGTACGGCTGCTGTCAGAATACGGAGGACTTTTTGTGGATCACTGTCAGCAACGGCATTGGCGGCGGTCTGCTTTTAAACGGCAGACTCTACCGAGGAGCGGGTATGACCGCAGGCGAGATCGGCCACGTCACCGTAGAGGAGCTGAGCGGCCGATTGTGCGGCTGCGGGAAGCGGGGGTGTCTTGAGGCCATGGCGTCCGGTGCCTCGATCGCGACTATCTATCGGGAACGCACGGGCAAGCACCTCTCGGCAAAGGAAATTGCCGCACGGGCACAAGCGGGAGAGGATGCGGCCCTTCGGGTCTGGCAGGCGGCAGGCGGCTATATCGGCAAGGCGGCGGCCCACGCCGTCAATCTGCTGGGGCTGGATACCGTGGTGCTGGGGGGCGGTGCCGCGCAGGCCTTTGATCTGCTGGCACCCGCAGCCGAGGCCTCCTTGCGGCGCTTCGTATTTCAAGGCGCGCACCCCGCCGTCAGACTGTGCCATTCCTCTCTGGGTCCCTACGCCTCCTTGCTCGGCTGCGCGGCGCTGGCCGCAGAGAAAACCTGATTTTTTGAAAAGGAGCAACACCATGATACAAACCATTACAAATTACACGCGGGACATCGTCCGCTTTTGCGAAAGCTTGAACGCCTCTTCTGTGGAGGAGGTCTGCCGCCTGCTACTGGACGCCTATCGAGGCAAAAAGCGCATTTTCGTTGCCGGAAACGGCGGCAGTGCGGGTACGGCCAATCACTTTTGCTGTGATTTTGGAAAAAACGCGGTAAAAAGCGAAAACGACCGCCCCAAGATCCTTTCTCTTTCCGCCAACATAGAGGTGGTCACTGCCCTGGGAAACGATTTCTGCTACGGCGACATTTTTACGGAGCAGCTGAAAAATCTGATGGAGGACGGAGACGTGGTCCTGCTGATCTCCGCCAGCGGCAATTCGGAAAACATTGTGAGGGCTGCACGATATGCAAGGGCGCGCCACGGCAGGGTGATCGCCTTCACCGGCTTTGACGGCGGCAAGCTGGGCACGCTGTCGGATATCGAGATCAACCTTCCCTCTGCCTCCTACGAGCAGATCGAGGACCTGCATATGATACTCTGCCATATGATCGTCTGCTGCTTTAAATCCATGCGATTGGGGGATGGCGTATGATCACCTTCAATCAAAAAAACTTAACGCTTGCCCGCCGCGCCGCCGCGGAGGGCATGGTGCTTTTGAAAAACGAGCACAGCACCCTGCCTCTGTGCACCGACAGGCCCGTGGCACTGTTCGGGCGCGATCAGCTGGATACCGTCAAAGGCGGTGGCGGCTCCGCCAACGTGTGGGCGGTGCCCGTGGTATCCTTTGCCGAGGGCATCGAGCGGCAGGGCAAGGTTTACGCCCCGCTGCTTGCGCGCTATCGCGCCTGGGACGAGGCCAATCGGGATGTCACGCGGCGAAAATGCTATCGGCGCAACGACCCCGTTTCCTTGCCCGAATATCCCATCACAGAGCGGGAGGTTTCGGATGCCGCCGCTGCGTGCGATACCGCCGTCTTCTTCATCGGTCGCTATGCCACGGAGCATTTCGATCTGCGGGATGTACCCGGTGAATATCGCATTTCCGCAGAGGAGCAGGCGTTGCTGACTCTCGTTACCAAGCATTTCAAGAAAACTCTGCTTGTTCTGAACCTGCCGGGACTGATGGACCTCTCCTTCCTGGAGGCCTGTCCCACGGACGCCATCCTGTATACGGGTCTGCCCGGTATGGAGGCGGGGAACGCCTTGGCAGACCTGCTGTATGGCAGCGTTACCCCCTGCGGCAAGCTGCCGGATACCTGGGCCTCCACGCTGGCGGATTATCCCTCGCACAGCGAGGACTTCGGCACCAACCGCATCGTCTACCGCGAGGGCATCTATATGGGCTATCGCTATTTCGACACCTTCGGGCAAGACGTAGTCTTTCCCTTCGGCTTTGGACTTTCCTACACCGATTTCTCCTATGACGTGCTGCCTGTTACCGTAGAAAATACGGTTGCCACCGTACGGGTGCGTGTGACCAACAGGGGAAAATACAGCGGCCGCGAGGTGGTGCAATGCTATTTGAGCGTTCCCGACGGCACCCTGGATCAACCGAGGCAGGTCCTGTGCGGCTTCGAAAAGACCGCACTGCTTGCCCCGACGGAAAGTGAGACCGTTACCGTGCGCGTCGACCTCCTCGACTTTACCTCTATTGTGAGGCGCGCGCCTCCTATATTCTGGAGACGGGCACCTATATCCTGCGGGTGGGCAGACATTCCCGTGATACCGCAGCCGTCTGTGCCATTCGCGTAGCGCGCACGGTGATCCACCGCACCGTCAAAAACCGTCTTGTGCCCACAGCCGCCGTCGAACTGCTGAAAAAGCCCATAACGGGTATTGAAAACTGCGAAGGTCTCCCTCTGCTCACGGCCGATTTTTCGGAGCACGTGACCGAGATCCTGCCCGACCACGTGCCTGTCGCTCCGTTGCCTGCAAGCGTACCCTGCACCTTTGCAGACGTACTGACAGGGCGGCGCACCCCCGAGGAGCTGGTGGCTCAGCTCACCGACGAGGAGCTCGCCCTTGCACTAACGGGCGACGGCAAGCGCAAGCGGCGGGAGGCCGGCATTACCCCCAACGAACCGATCGCCAAGGGCGAGGGCTCGCACAGCCATCCGATCCCACGCCTGGGCATTCCCGCCTCCACCATGCAGGATGGCCCCGCAGGCGTGCGTGCCTCCGACATGCCCTGGCCGCTCCCGCCCACCGAGGAGATCAACGGCAACGATTGCATCTGCTATCCCTGCGCCACGCTGCTGGCGGCCACGTGGGATCGGCGCTTGCTTCGTGAGATCGGTGCGGCCGTCACCGACGATCTGGCGCGCTACCGCTTCAACGGCTGGTGCGCCCCGGGTGTGAACCTGCACCGCCATCCTCTTTGCGGACGCAACTTTGAATATCTTTCCGAGGATCCCTTTCTTGCCGCCGAGCTGGCAAGGGAGGAGATCGTCGGCATTCAGGAAAACCCAGACGGCACCCCCACGGGGCATTACGCTATTCTCAAGCACTTTGCCTGCAACAACGCAGAGACCCTGCGGCTGGAATCCGACAGCGTGCTGACCGAGCGCACCGCAAGAGAGCTGTATTTGCGTGTATTCGAGTACGTGATCCGCCGTTATCAGCCCCTTTCCGTCATGACCTCCTACAACAAGATCAATGGGGAGTACGCCGCCGCTCGCGCCGATCTGCTGGACGGCATCTGCCGCACCGAATGGGGCTACAAGGGCTGGATCATGACTGATTGGGACGTGCGCGCCGCGGCGGAGTCCTTCATCCGTGCCGGCGTGGACATTGAGATGCCCGGACGGGTCATTTCGCCCCGATGCTTTACCGACGGCACGTTAGATCGCGCCACCGCACAGCGTCGTGTCGTGCATCTGATCCGTCTGCTGATGCGGACCAAGCACCATGACGTGAAATAGAAAGGGACTGCGTCATTTAGATGCGTGACGGCATGATCTCGGCATGATAGGCGTGCAAAAGTACGTTGAATGCCGAGAGCATCGCCTAAAAAACACATAAAAATTGAAATCCGCAAGACTTTCTACATAAAAACCGCTTTCCCTGCCATTTTGTGACAGAAAAAGCGGTTTTTCTTTTATTTTCGTGTGTTTTTGTTCGGCGCGAAATGAACCGGACCCAACTTTCGGTAAACGGTTTATTCCTTTCCCGTCCAGCAATAGGTGCAAAGCCTGTCGGCGGGCAGGCCGGTGGAGGCGATGATATCATCCAGACGGAGGAACTTCAGGCTGGTAAAGTTCATCTCCCGACGGATGCCCTCCAGCATATTGGCGTATTCGGGAGTGTTGGGGTCGGAATACAGATCCAGCTTGGCGTTATGATCCCCCTCCAGCTGCTGGATCACCCGACGGGCGATCAGATCCAGCTCGGATTTGGAGGTGGTAAAGTTCAAATATTTACAACCGAACAAAATGGGCGGACAACCCGTGCGCACGTGCACCTCCTTGGCGCCGCTGTGATAGAGGAATTCGGTGGTCTCCTTGAGCTGTGTGCCGCGCACGATGGAATCGTCGATCAGCACCAGACGCTTGCCATCGATAAGAGAGCCCACGGGGATCAGCTTCATGCGGGCGATCATCTTGCGCTGGCTCTGCTTGGCAGAGGTAAAGGAGCGCGGCCAGGTGGGGGTATACTTGATAAAGGGACGGGAGAACGGAATACCCGACTTGTTGGCGTATCCAATGGCGTGAGCCAGACCGGAATCCGGCACACCCGCCACGCTGTCAACCTCCAGACCGCCGTCACGAATAGCCAGCCAGTCGCCGCAATTGTAGCGCATCTTCTCAACGCTCACTCCCTCATACACAGAGGGCGGATAGCCGTAATAAGCCCAGAGGAAGGTACAGATCTTCATCTTTTCCAAGGGAGGTGCCACCGTGGTGACGCTCTCTGACGTAAAGAATACGATCTCACCGGGGCCAAGCTCCTTTTCCTCCTCATAGCCGAGATTCAGATACGCGAAGGACTCAAAGGAAGCGCAGTGAGCATCCTTTTTCTTTGCAATATGGATCGGTGTTCTGCCGAGGCGATCACGCGCAGCGTAAAGCCCCTCGGGGGTCAGGATCAGGATGGACATCGAGCCGTCTATTCTCTCCTGGGCATAGCGAATGCCCTCCACGATGGTATCCTTGCGGTTGATCAGGCAGGCAGTCAGCTCGGTAGCGTTGATGTCGCCTCCGCTCATTTCCAGAAAATGAGTCGTACCGTTTGCAAAGGCATCCTCCACCAGCTCCTCCATGTTGTTGATGCGTCCCACGGTAGTGATGGCAAAATTGCCCAAATGGGAGCGCACGATCAAGGGCTGGGGCTCGCTGTCCGAAATACAACCGATGCCCAGATTTCCGTGCATCTCATCCACATCACGCTCAAATTTGGTACGGAAGGGAGAATTTTGAATATTGTGAATGGCGCGATCAAATCCATTCTCTCCGTAAACGGCCATACCACCGCGCCTGGTACCCAGATGAGAGTGATAGTCGGTGCCGAAGAAAAGATCGAACACGCAATCGTTTTTAGATGCTACACCAAAAAAACCGCCCATTGTTCCCTCCTGTAAATGAAAAAGCAGACAAAGCGCAGCTTCTTGCGACTGTGTCCTTTAACGAAAATATTGTAACACAAACCGCGCGTTTTTTCAAGACCCCAAGTGATACTTTTCGTCATTTTTTTGCAAGGAACCGCGCGCATTCTTTTTTCTGCCCGATTTTCGGTTTTGCTTGACAAACGGGACGTGATGGGATATGATAAACTTAACCTTGATACATCGGAGGATCACAGTCATGTTCAAGCAAGCAAAGCCCGTGTGGCTGCAGGACAAGGAAAAGGAAATGAATTTTGCGGTCTCCTTTGAGGCGGACGTGGGAGCGCTGCGAGGCACCGTCCTGCATCTGACCGCCGCCACCTTTTACCGCGTTTTCGTGAACAGCAGCTTCGTGGCTTTCGGCCCTGCCAGAACCGCCAAGGGCTATGCCCGTGTGGACGTGCTGCCCCTGGACGCCTACGGCGGGGAGAAGAACCGCCTGCGCATCGAGGTGATCAGCTACAACTGCAGCTCGCTTTCCACCTGCAGGCAGACCGGCTTTCTTTGTGCCGAGCTGCGCCGCGGAGAGGAGGTCCTCGCCTGCACCGGTCGGGACTTCAAAGGTCGTGTAATGACCGAAAAGCTGCAACACGTAGAGCGATTTTCTATCCAGCGACACTTTGGCGAGGTCTGGGACCTGACCGCCCCCGCCGCCGAGGAGATCCCCACCGTTCCGGCGAGCAACACCCCTGTTTTTCTGCCCCGTGTGGCGCCTTATCCCCATTACGAGGATATCTGGCTGGGCAAGGCGAGCCTGCGCGGCAGCTTCTGCTATGACGAGGCCATGGAATACAAAAAAAACAACTACTCCTGGAAGGAGGTCCCTGCCTACTGGGGGCGATTTGAGGAGGATGAGATCTTCGAAAAGCCCTTCCGCTGGGTGCAGCAACAGGCACAGACGGTGACCGACAGGCAGGTAAAATTCCCCATCGTGCTGCGCGAGGGACAGTTTGCGATGCTGGACTTTTCGGCGATCCAGTGCGGCTTTTTACAGCTGGCGCTCTCCACCGCCGAAGAAGCGGATATCGTGGTCGCTTTTTCCGAATACTGTGACGGAGAAGCCTTTGCCTTTACCCGCATGAACTGCCAGAACGTGGTGGAATTTACCCTGCCCGAGGGCTATGAGGGCATCGCCCGCAGCTTTGAGCCCTACACCGCCCGCTTTGCCACGGTCATGGTCAAAAAGGGTGCCGTTGCCCTGCTGGATTTCGGCATCAAGACCTTTGAGCGGGAGATGAAGGGCGCACGGCAGGTCAGCTTCCGGGATCCTGTTCACGCGGGCATCTACAGGGCTGCCCTCCGCACCTTTGCCCACAATGCGGTGGATCTCTACTCTGACTGTCCCTCCCGTGAGCGTGCCGGCTGGCTCTGCGACTCCTATTTCACCGGCACTGCCGAGCATCATTTCTTCGGCAAGGTGCCCGTGGAGGACGCCTTTCTTGAAAATTACCGCCTTTGCAAGGATCCGATCATGCCCGAGGGCATGCTGCCCATGTGCTATCCTGCCGACGTCAGGCCGGAGGCGGACGGCACGGGTCACCACATTCCCCAATGGTGTATGTGGTACGTGCTGGAGGTGAAGGAATATCTGACGGTGCGCAACACCGCCGCAGATCCCGAGCTATTCCGCCCCACGGTAGAGGGCATCGTCGGTTATCTTGCCAAATTTGAGAACAGCGACGGCCTCTTGGAGGATCTGCCCAGCTGGAATTTTGTGGAATGGTCGGATGCCAATAAGTGGACCAAAAACGTAAATTACCCCACCAACTTCCTGTACGCTGCCGTGCTGCTTGCCGCCTGCGAGCTGTACGGAGACACCACTCTTGCAGAGAAGGCGCGCCGCATTCAACAGCGCACCGCAGAGCTCTCCTTTGACGGTGAGCTATTCACCGACAACGCCGTACGGGATGAAAACGGCGTGCTGCAAAACACCGGCAACACCTCGGAGGCAGGACAGTACTATGCCCTGCTCTTTGGCAATGTCGATCTTGATGCACCGCTTTACAGCAAGCTGAAAAAGCACGTGCTTTCCGGCTGCAAGGGCGTGGCGGAGAGCGGACGGCGCTTTGTACCCGTCAATGCTTTCATCGGACTGTATCTGCGCCTCAAAACACTGCTGCAGCTGGAGCAATATCAGCTGCTGCTGGACGAGGTGAGCTACTTTTTCGGCGGCATGGCCCAAAAAACGGGAACGCTGTGGGAATACCGCGAAATGAAGGGCAGCTTTGACCATGGATTTGCCTCCTATGCCGCCTACGCCATGTGCGTGGCGCTGGAGCGGCTGCAAAAGCAGCAATAAATAAAAAAGTGCCGAAACGGATACCGTTTCGGCACTTTTTATGTGTTATGCTTTCTTCTTTTTGGTCATGACCACGACCAACGCTACGTTGGCTGCTGCCAGCACAACAGAGAGCACGATGGCCGTAACGGCAAGGCCGTTGCCGCCCTTGCTCTCGGTAGCGGAGCCGTTGCTGCTGCCATTGCTGTTCAGCTCACCGTTATTGCTATCGGCAACGCTGCCAAGCGCGGTCCAGCTGCTGCCGCCGTCATAGGAGACCTCCCACTGACCGTCGTTGATGCGCAGCTCGGGAGTCTTGCCATCGGCGCCGTTGGTGCCGTTGGCACCCGCCTCGCCCTTCTCACCGGGTTCACCGTCTGCGCCATCTGCACCGGGAGCGCCGGGGGCGCCGTCTGTGCCGTCTGCACCGTCCTCACCGTCGACACCCTCGGCCTTGACATTGGTGTTCACACCGTTGATGTACCAATAGTCGTCCCTGATCTCCACGGTGGGAGCTACGGCATCGGCGCCGTCCTCACCGTCAACGCCCTCTGCCTTGACATTGGTGTTCACGCCGTTGATGTACCAGTAGCCGTCCCTGATCTCCACGGTGGGGGCTACGGCATCGGCACCGGGAGCGCCTTGGTCTCCCTTGTCACAGAGGGC
>SVQY01000070.1 GCA_015065135.1 Oscillospiraceae bacterium | reverse complement strand
CTCTGCCGACGGGCCGGCCATAGGGGCCAGCATCAGGCCGTGGGGCAGCGTGACATCTCCGAATTTCAGAGCACCCATCATCCGTTGTACAGACGTGCCGTGCGGCAGGCCTCGGTATGGATGCGCTGGCACATTTCGGCAGGGATGCCGGCGGCAACACCGGGATCCTGCAGCTCCTGTACGTTCAGAATGCGCTTGCGGCCGGTAACGGTGTAAAACACGGTCACGGCGGCTGCGTAGCTGCCGAGCGGTGTGGCGTGATTGCCATCGTCGCGGTAGAGTGCCGCGGGAGGCTCTGTCATCAGCAAGCGGGTAAAGACCTCGCCGGCAGGGGCAAATCGGCAGTTTGTATCACGGCAGAAGCTGCTGTAAGCATCGGTCATAGCCCCCTGTGCCCGGCGGTTATCCCGCCCTGCCCACGGCATATATAAAAAGAACTGCGAGCCGGCCTTTTCGGCCATTGCCTTGAGTGCGGCGGCTCCCTCGCGGAAGGCGATCGGATCAAAGCCGATGGCGCGGTCCTGCGCGATGACTACGTCATATTTTCCGCAGCGGATGTTGAGGGGGACGTTGGGGGCGGTCACATGGAAGGGAAGGCCCTTACCACCCTCAGCCAGCATAGTGATATGTGCCTTCTGACCGGTGGCCTCGAACAGGCGCAGCACCATCTCGGGCATTGCGTTATAGTAGGTATGACTGTTGCCGATAAACAAAAGCTTCATGGGGTACCTCATTGATGAATTCTTAATCAATATCATACCATAAAAGGGGTGGAAGTGTCAAGACGGGGGTGCTATGCGATGCTTTGAAAAAATATGACGGCTTTTCATCGCAAAATCCAACACGGGCTGCGCTTTGTAGGGTGCTTCGGTCAAAAGTCGCCAAGCTCTTTTGGCTTTTTCTGTCTTCCGTCGTTTTTGGGCGAGCGAATGGGGCTTGACGGTGCCTTTTCGTTGTGGTAGTATCGGTAGCACACACGGCGCATTCGCCGGTGAAAGGAGGAAGAAAAATGAAGATCTGGAAAATGCTTGGCTGCCTTGGCTTGCTTTGCGTGATCATTTGCGGCTGCGTGGTCATGGGCAAAAATACCGAGGTCTCGGCGGCAGAGCGGGAGGAGACACCGGGCGAAGGAGAGCAGCAGGTGTCAAAGGAGGAGACCGAGGCTGTTCCCGAAGCCGATAACAGTACATCGGCCACCAAGACTTATAGCGAGGGGCTGTATTTCCGCAGCAACGGAGACGGTACCTGCGCGCTGGCGGGAATGGGGAGCTGCACGGCTGCCTGCGTGCTGATCCCACCGCAAAGCCCTGCAGGGGATCGCGTGACCGAAATATTGCCCTATGCCTTTGCTGACAGCATCGTTGGCTCGGTGGAGATCCCCACCACGGTGGAGACAGTCACCGCGGCATCCTTTGCATCCTGCGAGCGGTTGGCCTATGTGCGCGTGGCGGCCGGAAGCGCCTATCTGTTGGAGTATGACGGCGTTTTGTATACGGCGGACGGCGGTACGCTGCTTTACTGCCCCACGGGGCGCAGCGCTTCGCAGCTGCGGCTGCATAGCAGCATCAAGCGGATCGCGGCCGGTGCCTTTTCTGCCTGTCGGGCGTTGGATACGGTCTGCTTTTCCGGCACGACCGCAGAGTGGCACAATATTATCGTGGGTGATGAGAACAACGCGCTCTATGCGGCGCGCCTCTCCTTTGGCGGCGCCTGACGGACGGATAAATGGTGAAAGCTCCTTGACAAAAACCCCGAAAACGCGACACGTTCTCGGGGTTTTCATATTTTCCGGCTTTGGCGCATAGGATAAAGGGACAGATTTTGCAAAGGAGATGCACATATGGAAAGAAATGAGGATCAGAATGCAAGGGTGCAGCTGCCCTTTACCGAGAAAAGCCAGCCGATCGAGCTGACGGCCGAGATCGCTTTGCCGGACTATCGCAGCGAGATCAGCCGCCTTTTGTGGGTGCGTCCCGTGCTGCAACCGCCCACGCGCTTTATCGGTGGTGGAAAAGTTGACTTTTCAGGCCCCGTTCGGTACCATATTTTGTACGTGGGGCCGGATGGCGGACTGTATAGCGCCGAGCATGAGGAGGGCTATGCCTTCTCACTGTCCTTGGACGGTCCGGTTCGTGAGTCCGGAGGGGAGGAGCTTGCGATCACGGCAGAAGCCGAGCCGGAGGCGGTCATCACGCGTGTGATCGGTCCGCGTAAGCTCTCGGTCCGCTGTCGCCTGCGGGCACATATGCAGGGCTATGCGGTGCGGAGCTTGTCGCCGCGTGTTTCCGGCGAGGGTGAGCTGCACCGTCTGTGCCACAGTGCCGAAAACGGACGAGTGACATTTGGTGAGCCCGAGCGCCTGACGTGCAGCGGTCATATGACGGTTGACGTGGGGGAGGGCGAGCTGCGTGTCGTTTCTGCCATTGGCCACGCGATCCCCGATCGCGTAACGGCGAGCGATGGCGCGGTGCATTGCACGGGTGAGGTGGTCGTCAGTTTGCTGCTGGTGCGTGAGAATGGAGACCCCTCCTTGCCCTTTGCAGCGGAGTGTCGGCTTCCCTTTGAGAGCGAGCTGCCTTTGGAGGGGGCCGCGCCGGATGCCGCGATGCGCGTGACGGGTGCTGTCGGTGAGATCCGTTGCGCCGTTGAGGGGGAAACGGTTTCCGTAGAAGCCACCGTGGCGCTGGTGGCAGAGGGGCAGTCAGAGGAGAGCGTTTTGCTGTGCGATGACCTGTTTTCGCCGGGACGTGTGGCCGAATATCGTACCGTTGAAGAAAAATTCTGGCGCGCAGGTCTCTGCACAAATCGAAATTTCAGCATTTCGCAGGAAAAGACATTGGCCGAGCTGGGGCTCGGTGCCGATGTCGAGCGCATCCTGACCGTGGCCGACGTAGAGGTGCGGGAAAAGCACCCCGAGGGGGAGAAGACTCTGCTTTCCGGCGACCTGTGCTGCCATCTGCTCTGCAGACGTGGCGGAGAGTATGCGGTATGCGATTTTTCGATACCGTTCCGTACCTTTTTGGAAGGAGCTTGGGATCACATATCGCTTTCCTGCGTGGCGCCCTGCTGTCGGGTCAGTACCGTGCGCGACGGAGAGGCGCTGCGCGTAGATGCAGAGATCTATATGTCCCTGCGCGGCAGCGGCAGCGTGACCGATACTGTTTTGGCGGAGGCGCGCTTTGCGCCCTCGGAGGAAACGAAAAGAGTAGATATGGAGATCTGCTATCCCGCCGTCGGTGAAACGCTTTGGAGTGTATGCAAGCGATACGGCATTTCGCCGGAGAGCCTGGCCAACGCCAACGCCATTTCTGCCGAAGCACCCGGCGCAGCCGAATCGCTGGCGGGCGTGCGCTATTTGCTGATCCCGTAAAAAAAGCACCTGCGGAGCTCCGCAGGTGCTTTTTGCTTGCATCATAAACGATGCGGTGATTATTTCTCCCAGGGGAAGGTGTACTGGGTCAGACCCAGCTTGTCGCGGACGGCACAGATCTCGGCCTGAACAGACTCGTTGATCGGAACACCGGACGCGCGAGCCATGCGGACATCGTACTCCTTCTCACCGGCGGAGTAGATGCGGTCTGCGCCGGGGGCACGCTTAGCAGAGCGGACCTCGCGGATGATGTCGCCGGCCTTCTTGCGGCAAGCAGCCTCGCCGAGGAAGTGGTCGGTGTCGATCGCGATGAAGAAGTGGCCGAGGTGGAAGGGAACCTTCTCGCCGTTGGGACCCTTGCCGGTCAGAGCCTTGCCGTAGCTGCCATCCTGCAGAGCGGCGCTGAGCAGCTCAACGAACATAGCGTAGCCGTAGCCCTTGTAGCCTGCCTGCTCCTCGCCGGGGCCACCGAGGGTGCAGAGAGCTGCCTGGCCCTTAGCCATATCCTTCAGTGCGTCTGCGGAGGTGCCCACGTAAGCCTTACCCTCGAGGTTAACGAGAGCGCCTGCGGGAGCATCCTTGCCGATGCGGGCGTAGTACTCCAGCTTGCCGTTCTGGTAGGTGGAGCTTGCGCCGTCAAAGTTAAAGTCGAAAGCCTCGTCGGTAGGAACGCCGAGGGTCAGGGGGTTGGTACCGAACATACCCTCAACGCCAAAGGTGGGGGCAACGGTGGGACGGGCGTTGGTGCCGGTCAGACCGATGCAGCCTGCCTTGGTGGCCATGGAGGTATAGTAGCCGGCAATGCCGTAGTGGCAGGAGTTGCGGACAACGACCATACCCATACCGTACTTCTTAGCCTTTTCGATAGCCATCTTCATGGACTTGTAGCCGATGACCTGACCCATACCGTCGTGGCCGTCGACCACAGCGGTGGTCTCGGTCTCCTTGATGATCTCAAAGTTGGTCACGGGGTTCTGGATGCCGGCCTCGATGCGGTCCAGGTAAACGGGCTTGAAGCGGTTGCAGCCGTGGGACTCGATGCCGCGCTTGTCGCTCTCGAGCAGAACGTCTGCGCAGATCTCCGCATCCTCACGGGGAATGCCGTAGCCTACAAAAGCGTCAATTACAAAGTTGGTGATCGTTTTCCAATCAACGATCGTGGTTTTTACGTTTGCCATTGCTTGATACCTTCCGTTTTTATTATTTTGTGTTTTGGGAGAAGCTCCCATACAAAATTTATTGTAGCATAAAAAAATTGTCTTTGCAAGCCCTTTGCGCAATTTTTCCTTCTTTCTATATATTCGCGTGCGCGTGTAGGGGAGAGTTTGTGAAGTTTGACAAGAAGCGCGCTAACGAGGAAGGGGGTAAAAGCGCCGGGGGCGCTTGTGACGAAACCGTGAAAAACAGGTGTAAATACAAAGAAGAATTGAAGAAAATAGCGGCTTATCTTCAAATTTGAACAAAAAGTAAACAAAAAATTTCTAAAAACTATTGACAAATGACGGCGGATGTATTATAATGAGGACACCAAAATAAAAAAAGGAAGGTGCTAACCATGCGTAAATTTCTTGCAGTTCTGCTGACCGTGCTGATGCTCGTCGGTGCTGTTGCGATCCTGCCCACCTCGGCAGCCGTTCTGACCTCCGAGTTCGACGGTACCAAGAGCGATGCGAAGGTCGACCTTGTTATTACCGAGATGCTGATCAACTCTAAGACCGGCATTCAATCTTTGGATAACGTGCTCGCATCCGGCTCCGTATCCGTCTTCTCCTCTCCCGATGCATTCGACTACATCGAGATCTACAACAGAGGCACTGAGCCCGTTGACATCTACAAGTATGCGATCTACTCTGCCGATGCTTCTAACTTTGCCGGCGATAACAAGGAGTATGAGCAGAACGTCAACGAAGATAACAAGTACAAGTTCACCATGAAGAATGTTATCGTTCCCGGTAGCATTCATTCCACCAGCGCTCCCGCTAACGCCGCATCCGGCTCCGAGCAGGATTACAATCAGTGTGTGAACCCCTCCGGCGGTACCGATGGCTACATTAATCCCGGCGAGTTTGCTGTGATCTGGTTCTGGACCACCGCTACCGATAGCGTCTGCAAGGCTGTTGGCGATAACAACGGTAAGAGAGTCGGTACTCAGTGGGAAGGCGATAACCGCACGTTCCCCTACTTCCGTGATTACTACAAGATCGACGATAGCGTGAAGGTATTCGCTACCAACGCAAAGGCAAGCTCCGGCTCTACCGATATCTACAACGATCTGAGGAACGGCTGGATCTATGCCCTGGTAGATGAGACACTCGGCGGCTCTAACCTGGTGTCCCTGAACAGCAAGGTCGTTTCCAAGGTTGGTACTACTCTGACCCTGAATTCCCGTGTTGCTTGCATGGCCGAGTACTCCACCGGCACTGCTACCGGTATCGTTACCACCGATAACATGGACGATTTCTCCGCTTACTACGTACCCGCTACCTGCCTGCCCGATCTGTACAACAAGAACCAGGCAAACGTTATTGACTCCAACAACGAGACCGCTCTGGCCGATGCCAAGGCAGCTGCCGAGGCAAAGGGCGAGACCTTTGACGAGGCTGCCTTCAAGGCTTCCAATAAGTGGCAGACCTTTACGCCTGCTACCGACTACGTTGGCATCAAGTATGCGCAGAGCTACAAGGAGACCGCTATCGTTTCCTTTATGGAGGATCCCACTCCCGGCGGTATGCCCGCTTGGCAGTGGCTGTACGTTGATCCCGTAACCGCCGGCACTACCTACCAGCACGGCCTGCCTGTTCTGGAGGCTAAGATCTATGCCGAGACCCAGGCTGCAGCTGATGCAATGGTTGAGGCAGGTACCATCGATGCTGCCGACAGAGATTCCACTGCTTCCGCTCTCTTCAACAATCGCATGAACAAGCTGGTCACCGACTGGCTGGATAATGCCGACATCAAGACTGCTGAAGGCAGACTGCTTGCCGAGACCGGCGAGACCACCTGGCAGACCAAGGCTATGGAGAACTTCGAGAAGAACTACGTAGCCGAGATCCAGGAGGAGGAAGACAACGCCGAGACCAAGAAGGACTACTCCGAGAACTTCGTTTCCCGTGAAGAGCTGGAAGAGAAGCACAAGGATAAGAACACCAAGAAGAAGACCGAGAAGAAGGGCCTTCCCGTTTGGGCTCTGATCCTGATCATCGTTGGTGCCGTTGTTGTGGTCGGTGGTGTAGTTGTCGTTGTGATCGTTGTTGTGAAGAAGAAGGGTGGCAAGGCTACCGCTTCCGACGACGTTGCTGCTGAAGGCGACATCCTCGTCGTTGACGAGACCGCTGACGAGACTCCTGCTGATGCTGAGGCTCCCGCTGCTGAGGAAGCTCCCGCAGAAGAGACCAAGACTGAGGAGTAATCAAAGCTCAATAAACCCCGAACAGGGGTGAGACCAATAAAGGGTCACCGCCTCGGCGGTGGCCCTTTTGCCTTGAAAAAATCGCGCGGAGCTGTGTTGCTCCTCGCCTCAGCCCTCGACGTAGGCAAACTACGCCTTCGGGTATCGGCTCCGGTGCGCCTTGCCCCACACGTTTTTTCTGCGGCAAGGCTTTAAAATGTCGTAGCGCTTGGATATCGGCTGCGGCAAAGTTTGCTCGCAAACTTTGCAAGAAGCCGCAAGCGGTTTCTTGGGCGTTATTGCCCCACACGTTTTTTGATGACAAACTCAAATCGCGCGGAGCTGTGTTGCTCCTTGCCTCAGCCCTCAACGTAGGCATTTTATAAACCATCTAATTCATTTTACATTTACGAAAGGATCCATTTGTTATGAAGCTCAGTGTTCTTGCCAATCTGTATGGCGCAAAATCCCTGGACGAAACGCTTTCCATCCTCTCCTCTCTGGGTGTTCACACCGTAGAGATCGGTGCCGGC
>SVQY01000016.1 GCA_015065135.1 Oscillospiraceae bacterium | reverse complement strand
CTGCCGTCATGATATCGCGGGGACGGATGTTCTTTTTCACCAGATCCATGACCTGCATACCCGCGTGCTTTGCCAGCTGAATGCGTGCGGAATAGGGCGCGGGAATGGTGCCGTTGCCGCGCAGACCCATGCCCAGCACCTCGGTAAGGCAGTTCATGGAATTGGCGGTATACATACCCGAGCAGGAGCCGCAGGAGGGACAGGTCTTGCACTCGAATTCATTCAGCTTGTCATCGTCGATCCTGCCTGCATGGTAAGCACCGACTGCCTCAAACATGGAGGAAAGGCTGGTCTTTTTGCCACCCACGCGACCGGCAAGCATCGGGCCGCCGCTGACAAATACGGTGGGGATATTGAGACGAGCCGCAGCCATCAGCAGGCCGGGCACGTTCTTGTCGCAGTTGGGGATCATCACCAGGCCGTCAAAGCCGTGTGCCTTTACCATGGCCTCGGTGGAGTCGGCGATCAGATCACGGGTGACCAGCGAGTATTTCATGCCCTCATGACCCATAGCAATACCATCGCAAACGGCGATGGCCGGGAACATGATGGGGGTACCGCCCGCAAGGGCAACACCGATCTTGACCGCATCTGCGATCTTATCCAGGTTCATATGGCCGGGCACGATCTCGTTATAGGAGCAAACGATGCCGATGAGCGGCTTTTGCAGCTCCTCATTGGTCAGACCCAGCGCATTATAGAGCGAACGGTGAGGTGCATTATCGCAACCGTTTACAATGGTATCTTTAATCATAGCAATTCCCTCCTGTATCATAGATAGAAAGTTACTGTATGGGGCACACGAGCCGCGGCTCGTGTGCCTTTACGGTAGCCTTCGCTACGCCTTAGTTGTTAATAAATTTCTCCTCATCAGCCCAGCTGTACAGCTTGCGGATATCCTCGCCCACGACCTCGGAGGGATGCTCGGAGGCCAGCTTTCTCATAGCGTTGAAGTGGACCTGTGCGCCGGCATCGGACATATCCAGCAGGAAGTCCTTTGCAAAGGTACCGTCCTGAATGTCGGAGAGGATCTTCTTCATAGCCTTCTTGGTATCCTCGGTGATGATCTTGGGACCGGTGATATAGTCGCCATACTCAGCGGTGTTGGAGATGGAGTAGCGCATGCCGCTAAAGCCGGACTGGTAGATCAGGTCAACGATCAGCTTCATCTCGTGAATGCACTCGAAGTAAGCGTTACGGGGATCGTAGCCTGCCTCGACCAGGGTCTCGAAGCCTGCCTGCATGAGGGCGCAAACGCCGCCGCAAAGAACTGCCTGCTCGCCGAACAGGTCGGTCTCGGTCTCGGTGCGGAAGGTGGTCTCCAGCACGCCTGCACGGGCGCCGCCGATGCCCAGCGCGTAAGCCAGGCCGATATCCAGCGCGTCACCGGTAGCATCCTGATGAACGGCGATCAGACAAGGAACGCCCTTGCCCACCTGGTACTCGGAGCGAACGGTGTGACCGGGGCCCTTGGGGGCGATCATGATCACGTTCACGTTCTTGGGGGGCTTGATGCAGCCGAAGTGGATGTTGAAGCCGTGTGCAAAGGCAAGGGTCTTGCCCTCGGTCAGGTTGGGCTCGATGCTCTCCTTGTAGAGCTTAGCCTGCTTCTCATCATTGATCAGGATCATGATGATGTCGGCGGCCTTGGCGGCATCGGCAGCGACCATAACCTTCAGGCCCTGCTTCTCTGCCTTCTCCCAGCTCTTGGAGCCCTTGTACAGACCAACGATAACGTCAACGCCGCTATCCTTGAGGTTGAGTGCGTGTGCGTGACCCTGAGAGCCGTAGCCAATGATCGCAACGGTCTTGCCCTTCAGCTTGTTCAGATCACAATCCTGCTGATAATAAATGTTTGCCATGGTTTTGTTCTCCTTAAAAAATTGTATTTTAAAATTTTTTTGCTTTTACTTGGAAAGAAGAGACGTGGTACCGCGCTCCAGCGCTACGATACCGGTGCGGCAGATCTCAATGATGCCGAAGGGCTTCATCAGCTTCACGAAGGCATCGATCTTGGTAGGGTCGCCGGTGACCTCGATGCACATACCGTCGGTGGTGTAATCCACCACCTTAGCGCGATAGGTATCCACGGCGAAATGAATATCCGAGCGGTTCTCGGGCTTGTTGGCGATCTTGATCAGCATCAGCTCGCGCTTGATGCACTCGCTATCCTCCAGCACCTCTACCTTTTTCACATTGAACAGCTTTTTCATCTGGTTGATGAGCTGCTCTCTCGCATATCCGTCACCCGAAAGAGAGATGGTGATGCGGGAATAGGCGGGATCCTCGGTCTCGCCTACCGTCAGGGCATCGATGTTGAAGCCACGACGGGTAAACATACTGGTCACACGGGTCAGAACGCCGTACTGGTTATCTACGTAAACGGCAATTACAAATTTGTTTTTAGCCATTGTCCTTTTCCCCCTTTGCCCTTGCCTTGGTGATGATATCCTCAATGGAACCGCCGGGCGGCAGCATCGGCAGCACGAACTCATCCTTATCGATGTAGGTGTCGATCACCACGGGTCCCTTAACGGTCAGCGCCTTTGTAAAGGCCGCCTCAAACTCTACAGGCGTGGTGGCGGTCATGCCGACGGCGCCGAATGCCTCTGCCAGCTTTACAAAATCGGTCTTGCGCTCCAGCACCGTATTGGAATAACGGCCGCCGAAGAAGAGTGTCTGCCACTGGCGCACCATGCCCAGCACGCCGTTGTTGACGATGACGATCACCAGCGGGATCTGATAGGAAACGGCGGTGGCGAGCTCGTTGAGGTTCATACCAAAGCTGCCGTCACCCGTGATCAGCACGACGGGATCCTTGGTGGCGACCTGTGCGCCGATGGCGGCACCGAGGCCAAAGCCCATAGTACCGAGGCCGCCGCTGGAAACGAAGCGGCGCGGCATATCAAAGCTTGCGTACTGTGCCGTCCACATCTGATGCTGACCCACGTCTGTGGCGATCACCGTAGCGGGCAGCTTGTGGGCATTGATGATGTCAAACAGACGGCGCGGCACCAGCTTGTCGCCTGCCTGCTCCCGCTGCTCTCTGTCAAACTGCGCCTCGCGTGCGCGGTATTTTTCCACCACCTCGCGCCATTCGGCGTGCTCCTGACGGGAAACGCCTGCGGCGATACGGGTAAAGGCATCCTTCACGTCTGCCACGATACCGATATCCACCAGCACGTTCTTATTGATCTCGGAAAAATCGGGATCCAGCTGGATCACCTTGGTGCCCCTCGCATACTTCTTTACATTGCCGGTGGCACGGTCGGAGAAGCGCACGCCGACGCCAAGGATAAGATCCGCATCCTTCTGCGCCATGGAGGAGGCGTAGTGGCCGTGCATGCCCTGCATGCCAAGGAAGCGGTCACAGTCGCCATTTACGGCGGAAAGCCCCATAAAGGTGCAGCCGATATAGGCATCCATCTTCTCAGCCAAGGCAATGATCTCCTTGCCAAGGCTCAGACCCGCAGCGCCGCCGCCGATGTAGATATAGGGGCGCTTGGCAGCATTCAGCATGGCAATAGCCTCATCGATCTGCGCCTGCTCTGCGATGGGCAACGGGAACTTTTCGGGAATGGGCTGCTCCTCAAACTCAAAGGTCGCCACCTGCACATCCTTAGGCACGTCCACCAGCACGGGGCCGGGACGGCCGGATCTGGCGATGCGGAAGGCCTCGCGGATGCTGTCAGCCAGCTTGCTGACATCGTTGACGAAGTAGTTGTGCTTGGTGATCGGCAGCGTGATGCCGGTGATATCGATCTCCTGGAAGCTGTCCTTGCCGATGAGCGAGCAAGGCACGTTGCCGGTGATAGCGACCAAGGGGATGGAATCCAGCATCGCGGTAGCGATACCGGTGACCAGGTTGGTGGCACCGGGGCCGGAGGTGGCGATACAAACACCCACCTTGCCGGTGGCACGGGAATAGCCGTCCGCCGCGTGGGAGGCTCCCTGCTCGTGTGCGGTCAACACGTGATTGATCTCATCACGGTACTTATAAAGCGCATCGTAAATATTGATGACCTGTCCGCCGGGGTAGCCGAACACGTCGGTCACACCCTGCTCAATGAGAGTGCGGATGATAATTTCTGCTCCGGTTAATTTCATTATTCTCTCCTGACAAATGTTACTTCTGATCGGCCAGCAAGCCGTTTACGGCGCTGACCAACGCGCGCACAGAGGACTCGATGATATCGCTATCGATACCGGCGCCCCAGTAGCTCTTACCGCCAAGGCGGATGCCGACGTAGGCCGCTGCCTGAGAGGTGGACTTCTCCTCCAACGCGTGCTGTGCGTAATGCTCCAGCACATACTCGGTGCCAAGCACCTTGCGAATGGCATTGTTGATGGCATCCAGACGGCCGTTACCCGATGCGGTGACCTCCACGGCATCGCCGCGGACACGCAATCTCGCAATGGCCAGCACGCCGGTATCGGTCTCCACGTAGGTGGCCTTTTCCACCGAAAGCGCGTGGTCCTTATTCACGAAATCACGAACGAAGATGTCATAGACCTCGGCGGGCATCAGCTCACGATGCTCGTGATCCGAAATGCTCTTGACGTGGTAGCCGAAGGCCTCGCGCATCTTGGGCGGGAGGACGTGATGATAATTGGTCTCCAGGATATAGCCGATGCCGCCCTTGCCCGACTGGGAATTGATGCGGATGACGTCAGCCTCGTAAACACGCCCCACGTCGCAGGGATCGATGGGCAGGTAAGGCACGTTCCAGACACCGCCGCCCTTTGTCTCACGGAACTTCATACCCTTTGCGATAGCATCCTGGTGAGAGCCGCTGAAGGCCGCAAACACCAGCTTGCCGCTATAGGGCTGACGGTCATAGACCTTCATACCCGTCACACGCTCATAGACCTCGGTAATGGCAGGCAGGTCGCTGAAATCAAGGCCGGGATCGATGCCCTGGGAATACAGGTTCAACGCCAGGGTGATGATATCCACATTGCCGGTGCGCTCACCGTTGCCGAACAGGGTACCCTCGATGCGGTCACCGCCTGCCAGCAAGCCGATCTCGCTATCCGCCACGGCACAGCCGCGATCGTTGTGAGGATGCAGAGAGATGATCAGATTTTCTCTGCCCTTCAGATTCTTGCACATATACTCCACCTGCGCACCGTAAACGTGAGGCATCGAGTGCGACACGGTAACGGGCAGGTTGATGATGACCTTATCCTCGGGAGTGGGCTGCCAGATATCCAGCACCTTGTTACAGATCTCGGCGGCAAACTCGGGCTCGGTGCCGGTAAAGCTCTCGGGAGAATACTCAAAGGTAAAATGTCCCTCGGTCTTTTCTCTGTATTCCTTGCAAAGGCGCGCACCCAGCTCCGCGATCTCAACGATCTCCTCCTTGGAGCGGCGGAATACCTGCTCGCGCTGTGCCACGGAGGTGGAGTTATACAGATGCACGATAGCGTGCTTGGCGCCGCGCAGCGCCTCAAAGGTCTTTGCAATGATATGCTCACGGGACTGAGTCAGCACCTGAATGGTCACGTCATCGGGGATCAGGTCCTGCTCGATAATAGTGCGGCAGAATTCATACTCGGTCTCGGAGGCGGCGGGAAAGCCGATCTCGATCTCCTTGAAGCCCAGCTTGCACAGCAGCTTGAAGAAGCTGAGCTTCTCCTCCAGACTCATCGGGGTGACCAGAGCCTGATTGCCGTCACGCAGGTCGACCGAGCACCAGATGGGCGGCTTTTCGACCGCGTCCTTGAACATCCAGTCCATGGTCACACCCTTGGGCATGAAATATTGCTTTTCGTACTTGGCACAGTTTTGCATAATTTTTTCCTTTCCTTGTGGCCGTGGTAAGGGGCTATGAAAAACAAAAAGCCCCTTTTACGCAACAGCACAGAACGTTTGCTTTGCATAAAAGAGACGAAGACTTCTCCCCGCGGTACCACTCTGCTTGGTGCGATGCACCCACTTGGCGTCATGCCTGCACACGACTTCTCTGTAACGGGAGATCCCGTTCGGTTCTACTTGGCTCGCGCCTTTGGACCGACAGCTCGAGGATGAGTTATTCCCTGCCTTGCATATTGCCTTACACCAACCGGCAACTCTCTTTGCTGCGCCGCAAGATTTGTTTCCTGTCATCGCTTTTCTTATTGTTAATATTATAATAAATGCACGGCGTTTCGTCAATATCTTTTTTGCCAAAATTCGATTTTTTCTTTTTTGCATAAAAATTCAGCAAGTCGCTTGCGGTTTTCTGTTTGATTTTACAAAGAAATTCCTCTTTTTATGAAAGGCAACCCTTGCTTTTCCTTGCAAAATATGGTAAACTGAAAGCAACAATGCATAGCAAGGGAGACATTTTATGCAAAGTAAACGCAAGATCCTGATCGCCCCCGATTCCTTTAAGGGCAGCATTTCCGCTGAGGATGCCGCCGCCGCGATCGCGCACGGCCTTTCCCAAAACGCCGCACTCACCGACCCGGAGCTGATCTGTGTTCCGATCGCCGACGGCGGCGAGGGCACGCTTTCCGCCCTGGTACCGGCCGAGCGACAGATCACCGTAGCGGTACACGGCACCAACGGCCAGCCGGTGGATGCCGCCTACGGTTACATTGAAAAGACTGCCATTATCGAAATGGCGCGTGCCGCAGGCCTCACGCTGGTAGCAGAAAAGGATCGCTTTGTTCCTTACGCGACCACCGTTGGCGTAGGCGAGCTGATCCGGGATGCGCTGGATCGTGGCTTCCGCGATATTTTGCTGACCGTGGGTGGGAGCGGCACCAACGATGGCGGCTGCGGCATGCTGGCTGCACTTGGCGCGGATTTTGTCACCGACGACGGTGTTTCCTTTACGCCCGCAGGCGCTACGCTGAAGCAGATCGCCTACATTGACACCGAAAAGCTTGATCCCCGCTTGAAGGAGTGTCGCTTTACCATTGCCACCGACGTCAAGAACCCGCTGCTTGGGCCGGAGGGCGCCACCTATGTTTACGCCAAGCAAAAGGGCTGTCACGACAGCTGGCTGCCCGAGATGGAGAAGGGTATGAGCCACTATGCCACCGTACTGGAAAAGACCTGCGGTCTAAACGTGGCAGCCACCCCCGGCTGCGGTGCCGGCGGCGGCATCTCCGCTCCTCTGCTGGCCTTCTGCAACGCCACCATCCGCTCCGGCATCGATGCGGTGCTGGAGGCGGTGCGCTTTGACGCATTGCTGCAGGGCGCCGACGCGGTGATCACCGGCGAGGGCAAGATCGACCGTCAGAGCCTTTACGGAAAAGCTATCAGCGGTGTCGCAAATGCAGCAAAAAAGGCGAACGTTCCCGTTTTTTGCCTTGTCGGCTGTATCGGTGACGATAAAAACGAGCTGCTGAAAATGGGGCTTGCCGATATTCTTGCCATCGGCGATATCGCCCCCGATGCGGCCTATTCCATGACCCACGCGGACGAGCTGCTGGAAAAGCTTGCCACCACGATGTCGCTTTGACCGAATACGAAAACGAAAGGAGGACTGCCATGCAACCCAAAGCTCTTTCTGTCGCCATGCGTGTCTTCCGAGCCGTTATGATCTATCTGATCTTTGCGGCAGTCACTTCTCTTTCGCTCCTTTTCACGGTCTTCTTCAGTTATTCGCTGACCGACCGCCCCTTAGGAGATCAGTTAGAGCTTGCGATGTTTCAATATCCATTCATCATCCAAACCGCCGTTACTCCCTTTTTGCTGGGCAGTCTGATCCGCCTTTTCGCGGAACGCGATACGCTGATCAAGAAAACGCTTTATCCGGGTGCGGAGCATCTGGGGTCTCCGAAGCAGATCCTGCGCTCCGTGGTCACGTGCCGCTATTTCTGGATCCAGCTAGGCACGCTCGCGTTGCTGCTTTGCGCGCTCCCTATGGAGATCGGCTTCTACCCCCTACATTTCCTGTTTTCGCACACCGTTCTGCCACATATGGCAAAAAAGGCCATTCTGATCGCCTGTCTGATCCCTATGCTGCTGGGTATTTCGCTCTGGCAACAGACCGCCGCCTTTTACACCTGGCAGGCCGATGAGATGGCACGACGCCCCGACCGCAGCTTTCCGCTGCCACTGCTGGGTGTCAGCGGCTTTTATCTGCTTTGCTTGCTCCTGCTGCCTCCCGTGCTTACCGCCCTGCTGGCAGCCTTCTCCTTTCTTGCCGGTATCAGCTTTTCGCTGGTTGGTGCGGTCATCGCAGCTCTCGTGCTGCTGCTCGTACTGCTCCGCTATCTCCGCGCACTCCGGATCCGCCGCACATTTTTAAAAAATCTGCGGCAACGGTGCGAGAAATGCGGCTTTTCGCTCTCCTCCATCCGCCGCCCCTACCGCTCGGTCCTGCGCATTCGCGGCGGTGCTGATTTCACGGTAACGGCCAACGGTAAGACCTACCCCTGCAAGCTGCTGGCAGCGCCCTCTCGCGGCAATGCTATGGCTCTCTCGCCCGAGGGGATCGCCTACGTGATCCACGTGATCGGTCTGCGCATCCGGCCGGGGCGCGGTATGCATCTCTCCGCCGAATTTTTAGGCGGTGCACGCAATGTGCTTGGTGGCGCAAGGTGGTACACCCACATGGAACTGTTCCGTTTCACCACCAAGACTGACTTCTCCTTTGAGGGCGAGGGGCAGCGGGTACTGATCGTCAATCCTGTTCCCTATGCGCTTTTTGCCGGCACCGAAAAGCACGCGCAGCCCATTGATAACGGGGAGCGCGTGGGGCCCTACAAGGTCTTTGCAGGCAGCGCCTTTCTCAATGCATTGGAACGGGATTGTATTGAAAAATAGAACGGATTTTTCCACGAAAGAAAAAAAGGCGACACGGAATGTTCCGTGCCGCCTTTTTTCTGTTTACCATTTGGCGTTGGCATTGTGATAGGGGGTGCCGATAAAGCTGACCTGCGTGAAATCCTCGGGATTATGGCGGATGAAATAGTCAATGTAGCTTTCCATCATCAGCGCCGTCAGGCGGTAGCCTGCGGCATTCATGTGACCGCTCAGAAAGAAGCTGCGCTTGAACTCCGCATCGTAAACAGGAGCGTATTTGCGCAGATCGATCACGTAGCAGTTGGCAAACATCTGCGCAAGGCCGTGCAGGATCTCGGCATGCTTATCGTAGTACTCCTGCCGCTCGCTCGTGCTACCGTCACGGGGTGCGGTCACAAGGAAGAATTTGGCCTTGGGCTGGATCGCTTGATACTTGGCAATGATCTTGGCGTAATATCCCACGAACGTCGCGGCGTTTTTGGCATAATCCTCCAAGTTAACATCTTCAAGAGAGCCGAACTCCAGCTCACCTCCCAGCACGCGGCTCACATCGTTGACGCCCAGTGCGATGATGTATGCCTGTGCCTTATACTCATCATCAAAAAAGCCCTTATCTCTGGCAAAGCGATCGTAATCCTTGGCGGTCATACCACCCTTGGAAAAATTATAAACGGTACAGCCCGCATCGCGTGCCATGTACTGCCCCCAGGAATACTCATAATAGTCGTGAAAGCCGTGGGCGCCGTTTTCGTAGGACTGAAACTCGCCCGAGGAAAGGCTGTCGCCGATGCAGGCGATCTTGCGGAAAATGCCGCAAAGCCCGCCGTTTTGCACGATGTTGTCCAGAGGCTGCTCGCCCTCGATCTTCATATATTTGGTAACGTCCATATTTCGTCTCCTTTCAGGGGGATCACCTGTATTGTATCACACCGTTTTATAAAATGCAATAAAATCCGGAAAATATTGACTTTGCCGCTTTTTCTGTGCTATAATGCAATTACCATCCAGCTGTAAGGAGGATTTTGCGAATGAAGCTCTTATTTCTCGGAACCGGTGCCGCAGGCGCCATCAAGACCCCCAATGCGGAGATCAAGCCCGGGCAGCGCCGCTGCTCCTCAATGATGATCGACGGATCCGTTGTGGTCGACATCGCACTGCAATCCTTTGACTACGCCACCGAGCTTGGCAAGGACACCTCTGCCGTGACCGACATTTTCCTTTCCCACACCCACGGTGACCATTACTGCAAGGCGACCCTGATGCAGTATGCCGAGGCGGCAACACAAAAGATCAATTTCTGGTGCCATGAGACCGCCGTTCCCTACCTGCACCTCACCGAGGAGGAGGCGGCAAAGATCAATCTTTGCACCGTTAAGAATATGCAAAAATTTGAGACTGCCGGTATGACCGTGACCGCTTTGCCCGCCAACCACGTGGCAGGTCCCGATGAGCAGCCCGTGCATTACATTTTTGAAAAGGATGAGCAGGTGCTGTTCTACGGCTGCGACGGCGGCTGGTTCCGCTGTGATACTTGGCAGTATCTTTACAGAAAGCGCATTGTCTTCACCGCGATGATCCTGGAGGCAACCGTTGGCGAGCTGCCCGGCAATTTCCGCATCGGCGAGCACAACACCATCCCTATGCTGCGCCTGCTGCTCACCGCCATGCGCGAAAACGGCGTGCTCCCCAGAGATGCGACCCTGATCGCCGATCATATCGGCGTCCCCCCTTACGACGCACTGAAAAAAGGAGACTACGGTCTGCTCACAGAGCTTGGTATGATCGTGGCAAAGGACGGACTGACGGTAGAATTTTAACCCCGGAACGGGATCGGAAAAGGAGTTATTATGCAGCAACTATACGGTGACGGCATCCACGATGACACTCTTGCCATTCAAGAGCGGATCGACAGCGGCGCCTGTGAGCTTTCTCTCCCCGCTCCCAAGGCATTTTATCTGATCTCCCATCCGCTGGAGCTTCCCTCCCGCTTTCGGCTGGTGCTTCCGCGCTTTGCGGAGATCCGTCTGGCGGACGGTGCCAACTGCGTGATGGTACGCAACAAGGTGGTCTACGACCACGCGCGCCGCTTGGCGGAGGATGCTTACGCAGATCCGCTGACCGCCCATTTGTGGGGCTATGTGGACGACTATTCCCCCGATCACCCCTGCCGTGATATCGAGATCTGCGGCGGCATCTGGAATTGCAACAACATGGGGCAGATCCCCAATCAAACCTTCTCCAAGGACTACTCGGTGCGCGAATTTTGCGGATACGGTATGCTTTTTTATAACGTGAAGGGGCTGAAGCTCTCTCATATGACCCTCAAGGATCCCACCAGGTACGCCATCACCATGGCAACCGTTTCCTACTTCACGGTGGAGGATATCACCTTTGATTTCAACAAGGGCAACCCCTATCCGCTGAATATGGACGGCGTGCATCTGGACGGCAACTGCCATTACGGCACCTTCCGCGATCTGCGGGGCACCTGCTACGACGATCTCATCGCCCTTAACGCTCACGAGGGCAGCAGAGGGCCGATCACCAACATTCGGATCGACGGCATTTATGCCGAGGAATGTCACAGCGCCGTGCGCTTGCTTTTAGTGGGGGAACGGGTGGAGAATATCCACATTTCCAACGTCTTTGGCACCTACTATCAGTACTGTGTCGGTATCAGCAAATTCTACCCCGGCAAGACCACCGGGAAATATGACGGCATCACCCTGGATAACATCTACGCCGCCAAGGCCTTGCCTGTGCGCAAGGGAGATTTTCAGCATCCCAAAAAAGTGGAGCAGACCTATCCCCTCATATGGGTGCAGGGGAATACGGCGGTCGGTACCTTGACCCTCCGCGATCTGCATCGGCATGAAAGCACCCTGCCCCGCGACACGGTCTTCGTTGGCGAGAACACCACGGTAGATCGGCTGATCATTGAGAACGCCACCACCGAAAACGGCACCGATGAGCCAATGACCTTTCTGCACAACAAGGGCAGCATCGCTTATCTTTCCCTTTCAAACGTGGATTGCGGCGAGGATGAAATGCTTGTGAACGAGGGCGAGATCAAAACGGTGAAAATCGACAAAAGCCCGAAAACGGTATGAGAAAACAAAGAAAAAAGGCTGAGCAGTGCTCAGCCTTTTTTCTTTACTTTACGCCAGCTTGACCTCAACGGTCACAACAGAGGCGCGGGGCACCTTGATGTAGCGCAGGGGCATCTCCACCGCTGCGGCGGGAACCACCTTGTCGGGCTCCTCAAAGGTATTGACGGTATCGGGATCCTCGGTGTGCAGCACCGTCACCATGGCATTGCCTGCAGCCTTGCCGCCAACGATCTCCAGACTGATGGTCTCGTCCTTCTTCAGATCGGCGTTGGTCAGCGTGACGGTCATCACGCCGTCCTTGACGCTGGCTGAGGTGGTGAACTGCTTGACGGAAGCCTCCTTGCCGTCCTTGGGGCTCTTGAAGGTAATGGAGGGGTTCTCGATGGCGGTGCGGATAGCCGTGCCGCCCATATGGCCCTTGAACATATCAAACACGTGATAAGCAGGGGTGGTGATGCAGTGCTCGCCGCCCGCCAGGAACAGGCTCTGGATGTTGTTCATCAGCTGCGCCACGTTGGTCATACGGATCTTCTCACAGTTGTTATTGAACATATTCAGGTTGAGACCCACTACAATGGCATCACGCATAGTGCATTGCTGCTCGTAGAGATTCATACCGTTGGAGGGGCCGCTGCCACCCTGGGAGGGTCTGCCGCGACGGTGCCATGCGCCCCACTCATCAATGACCAGCTTCGCTTGATCCTGCATACCGTAGCCCACGATAAAGCCCCAGGCCTTGTCAATGACCTGCTGCATTTTATCGGCGCGGCGGAACTGCTCGTACCACTCGTCGGTGTTAAAGCCGCGGCACTCCATACCGCCGCAGTAATAGTGCAGCGTATAGCCTGCCATCTTGCTGTAGTGAACGTTCTTCATCTCACCAAGGGCGCGTTTGGTCCACTCGATACTGTCGGTGCCGTTAGCGCCGGAGAAAAAGAGCTCGCCGCCCATAAAGCGGGTCAGATTGTAGAGCACGGCGGCGTACTTGCGATATTCGTGTGCATAGACCTCGGGGGTCATCTCACCGCCGCCGCCCCAGGTCTCGTTGCCAACGCCCCAGTATTTCACGTTGAAGGGCTCGGGAGAGCCGTTCTTCTCGCGCTCCAGCGCCAGCGTGGTGGTACCGCGGGGAGAGTTACAGTAATCCATCCAATCGCGGATATCCATAGGAGTCATAGAGGTGATGTTGGCGGCGAAATAAGGCTCCGCGCCGATCAGACGGCAGAGATCGATAAACTCGTGCGTGCCCACCTGATTGCTCTCCAGACGGCCATCCTCATAATCCCACCAGTTGTGGCGAACGGGACGCTGATCGCGAGGGCCGATGCCATCGCGCCAGTTATAGACCTCGGCAAAGCAACCGCCCGGCCAACGGAGCACGGGGATCTTGATGGCGCGCAGCTTTTCAATAGCCTCCTTACGGAAGCCCTTGATGTTGGGCACATCGGAATCCTCACCGACCCAAAGGCCGTCGTAGAACACACCGCCGATATGCTCGGAAAAATGGCCGTAGATATCGGGGTTGATGGTGCCAAGCTCCTCGGGGAGCATCGCATACAGTTTTTTCATGGTTTCTCTCCTTTTTTGTCAAAAAATATGATACGTGTTGAGATTTTGATCACAAATATGTAACATCGGTCTCCTCGGGAGCAAGGTCAAACACGGCGATCTCACCCTGCTTTACACCCTCTACGCGCGCACGGAGATTGGTAGCGATCGCATCCACGCCCACAAAGGCCACGGGGCCGCCCTCATAGAGCTTCACACCCTTGGAGCTGCGGCGCAGCAGCGCCTTGGGCGCTGCCAGCTTATCAATGCGGCCAAGGGGCGTTACATTCCCCTTCAGCGAATAGAAAACGTACATCCGGAGGTCATCGTTATCGGCAAGCGTAACGGGCAGCCGCTCTCCCCTCTCCAGCACGCAGATCTCACCGCTCAGCTGCTCGCGCACCAGATAACGACCTGCCGGCAGCTGCAGATCCGCCGGGGTCAGATAACCCTGCTGCGGCTTGTTTTCTGCGTTGATATTAAAGGCCGCCACCAGTCCGCAGCCGTTTGCCTTATTGAACACGAACAGGGGCTCGTCAGAGGCAGTAGGCTCTTGCAGCAAGCAGCGTGCAATGGGGGTGGCCTGCCCATCGGCGCGGAGGATGCGACCGTCGGCAAAGCAAAGGGGCTGCAGCACCTCCGCGCGGGAACGGTCGATCTTATCGCTCACATAAATAGGACCGCCCGAGATAGCGTGGCAGACGCTGTTCTTCCCTGCCTGCTCGTCATCCGTCCACCACATATCCCAGTCGCTGTAGTGGAACTGCCCCTGAAACAGCGAGTTATAGGCACACTGCTGAATGTGCTTGGCAAACCACGCCCGATTTTCGGGCTGAAAATCGCCCGAGCAACGGGAAACGGCGCTTCTGCGGCGATTCCACATGGACTCGTTGCCCATGCCCATGCAATTGATAAGGCCGTCACCAAAGTGCGCCTCGGTCACATCCTCAATAGCATTCTGAACCGCCTTTGCCACAACACCCACGGGATAAACGGGGCTGTATTTGTTTTTATAATGGGTCTGATTATCCACCTTGATGAAATCGGCACCCGCCTCCTTCAGCATATCCTGCATCGCGGTATGGAAGCGGTGTGTCGCCTCGGCGGTGGGCTTTACCAGGAGATTTTCGTTGGGAAGCATTTCCAGGCTGTCGGCAAGCTCGGCGGCAAGAGGCCCCTTGGGATCAACCCCCTTCCAATAGCCGGTGGTGGGATACCACACACCGACCTTGAAGCCCTTGTGATGCAGCTTCTCAATGGCACCCTTCAGCCCATTCGGAAAACGATCGGGATCTGCCTCCATAGCATACAGAGTGCTTTGGTGCATGATCTTGACCATATCGTGAGTGGTCATCTCCTCAGGCAGGCCCTTGATCTCCTTAACGTGCGCCCACATATCATCCAGAATACACCAACGGACGGGAATGCTTTTGGCTTTGAGCTCCGCCGCCTTGGTCATCAGCTTCTCCTCGCTGATATGCACGCGCATAGCATCCCAGGAGCACCAGCCCAGATATTCAAAGATCTCGGGAAAAGGCTTTTCATCAATCGTTTTTACTCTGCCGTTCAGCAGCTTTGCGGCCGCCTTTGCGGTCTTTTCTAATACCGTGTGGGGGTTTTTGCCCGAGAAATGCAGCAAAGCAGGCATTTCCGTAAGGGTCCGCTCGCCATCAGCCCAAGGAGCGATGCGGGCCTCCAGACCCTGCTCACCGCCCTGCAGCGTGCAGTTGAATACGTCACCGCAAAGAGACCACAGCACCCGCCATGTATTCCCTTCCTTGTAAAGGAGTGCTTGCGTGCGCTTCGGGATGGCGGTCAGATCCTCGCCAAAGGCAGGACGGCACCAGTAGGAGCAACGCATATAATAAGCAAGATAAGGAACGTTATTTTGGGCGAAGCGAACTTTAATGGCATCCTCCGCGTCAAAGGTATCCTTTTCCTTTTTCAGAGCTGCAGCGGCATACAGCACGTAGCCGCCCTCAAAATTGCGGTAGTACAGATCCACGTCCGCCAGACGGCAGGTATAGCCGTTCTTGCTTTTATGTAACGAAATTTCGTTACCGTTTGCGGTTTTTACCGCCACCCTCATGCTCTGCAGGATCATTTGGATAGGACCTCCTCAAAAATGCGGATCATATCGGAGAAATCCGGCTCGGCGATCACGACACCGGGATAAGAGAGCAGCCGCTCGGCGCTGACCTCGGTGGTGATGGCTACCGTTTGGCCAATACCCGCTGCGTGGGCGGCACGCACACCCGAGATAGAGTCCTCAAAGACGATGCAGTCGGCAGGATCGCGCCCCAACACCTTGGCGGCGCGAAGATAGCCGTCGGGTGCGGGCTTGCCGGGAAAGCTGCCGTCATCCAGGACTACACGAGAGCGGTCAAACCAACGGCCCAGCTCAAATTTATCAAAATAGAAATCCACGTTGGAGTATTCGGAGCCGGTGGCGATGGTGAAATCCACACCGTTCTCCTTCAAATAATCCAGAAACGCCACGGCGCCTGCGATCAGGTGGAAGCTGGCGGGATCCTCCATGCAGCACTGGCGGTAGGTCGCCTCCTTTTCAAGAGTGCGCTCCGCGATCAGCTCAGGGGCAAGATCCTCACCAAACACACGCTTTAAGATATAGGGATTGGTGCGCCCCAGATAGTGTGTGCGCAGCTCCTCGTCATCCACGTCCAGACCGTACTTGGCCAAAAAACGCTTCCAGCCCTCGCGATGCTTGTCGGAATCCGCAAAGAGCGTGCCGTTGAAATCAAAAATAACTGCCTTTTTCATAGCTCCTCCTTAATGCGCGTCACGGCGCAAGGTCGCGTTTTGAAACAACGAAAGGTCGATCTCGTTGTTCTTTTCTTGTGTGATGAGATCGGTAAAGGTCTTGCCGACCGAAGGATATTTCGCCCCCGCCATACGGTTGTAGGGCAGCAGCTCTACGGGAGAATCCCCCACAACGGTAGCGATTTTCCGCAAATTTTCTTCGGTATCGGTAATGCCCGGAATCAGGGGAACACGGATAAGATAAGGCTTACCGCTTTGGCGCAAGCGAGCAAAATTTTCCAGTATGGGTGCGTTATCCACGCCGGTATAGCGGCGGTGGGCATCCTTGTCGATCAGCTTGATATCCAGCATCACGTAATCCACCAGCGCAAGTATTTTTTCAAACACCGCACCCGTAGCAAAGCCGGAGGTCTCAATGGCCTTATGCACCGGCAATCTTTCCAGCAGCGCGGCGGCAAATTCATGCTGCAGCAGTGGCTCACCGCCCGAAAGCGTCACGCCACCGCCGGAACTTTCAAAGAGATCCGCATCGCGCAGCAAGCGCTTGGCCAACGTATCGGCATCCCAGACCCTGCCGATCTCCTCCACCAGCCCCATAGGACAGGCGTGGAGGCAGCGACCAAGGCCGATACAGTCGGGGTGATCGCATTTCTGCTGACACCTGCCGCAATGCAGGCAGCCCTTTTGCCGCAGCAGGATGCCTCTGCCCGGCTCCAGACCCTCGGGATTATGGCACCAGATGCAGCGCAAGGGACAGCCCTTGAAAAAGACGGTGGTGCGCACCCCCGGTCCGTCGTTGACCGAGAACTCTTTGATATCAAAAATGTGACCCGTTATCATACTTTTCGATCAAACGGTGTATTCCTGACGGGCGATCACGTGGTCCTGATATTCCTTATCCAGCTCCACAAAGTAAGCGCTCCAGCCCCAGATGCGGACCACCAGCTGCGCGTACTGCTCGGGGTCTGCCTGCGCGGCCTTCATCTTGTCGGCATTGACGGCGTTCAGCTGCATCTGATGACCTCCCTTTTGCACAAAGAAGCGTACCAGCTCGGCCAGCTTGTCGATGCTATCGGGGGCGTTGAACATAGAGGAAGCGAACTCCAGCGTCAACGGACCGCCATTGCAAACGCGATCGGTGTGGGGCTTGGTGAAGGAGCGGATCACCGAAACGGGACCGTCGATCTTAGCAAACAAATTGGGAGAGAAATTGGTGCCAAAGGGCTCGCCCTTGCGGCGACCGTCTGCGGTGGCGCCCACCTCGGCGGCATGCCAGAGGTAATACATTGCCGTACCCGTGCCGGCACGGTAGATACCGCCGTAGGCGTTCTTATGCCCTGCCAGACCGTCAGCATAGTCATCCAGCAGGCGGACGGCAAGTGCATCTACCTCATCGTCATCGCAGCCCATCTTGGGTGCCTCGTAGCGCAGGAGATGCAGCAGCTCGGGATCGGTGGCAAAATCGTTGTCAAGGCCTGCCAATAGGCGAGCAGGGGTAACATTCTTTTTATCGAACACGTGCACCTTGATAGCCGCCAGCGCATCCGCAGCAGAGGCAATGCCTGTACCGTGGAAGCCGAAATTGCGGTAACGGCGCTCGGGGATCAGCATATCCATCAGAGGCGAGGGCAGGAAGGGTGCGGCCGACTTCATAGCAGTCATGGCTGTAGCCTCTGCCTTTACGGCAGTATCCACCTCATCCATAAATGCCTCAAAGCTTGCGGCATCTGCCAGCTTGGTGGCGACCGTTTTATTGACTACTGCAGGGAAATTGAGCGCACCCGCATTGACGATATCATAGCCGCAGCCCGGAATGATGAACTCCCAGCAAGCGGCGACCACGTAGTTGCAGGCATCCTCGTGGGCATAGCCCATCGCCTCCAGCGCCGGGATCACCACATCATCGTTGCTGTACTGAGGGAAGCCAAGGCCTGCCTTGGTCAGCTCGCTGCCCAACCGATAGACCTCGATGGGGGTCTTTTTCGATACGCGCAGATTGATCTTGGGATCGATCATCAGCAGCTTCTTACTGGCGCGCAGGCAGATCGCGGAAAGGGCGTTGAAGCAATCCTCGCCTGCCGCATTGCAGCCGCCCAGCACCATGCTCTGGCCGTTATCACCCTGCTGCACGCCGGGATAAAGATCGCTATCCTTATTGAAGGAGAGGAAGAAATCCTCGATCAGCGATTCAGCCTCCGCCTCGGTAAGACGGCCTGCGGCAAGATCCCCCGCAAAGTAGGGGTACATATACTGATCAAAGCGACCGACGGTATTGTGATAGCAGCCCTCCAGCCAAAGCGCAAAATGCAGAATGCGGAAGAACTGCAGCGCCTCACGCAGGGTCGTAGCCCCCTTGCGCGGCACATTGGTCAGCACTGCGGCAACGTCATCGCGTCCCACGCGCTCGGCCTCGGAGCGGTAACGGTCACACAGATCCAGGATCGCATCGATCTCTCGCTTACCGTAGTCGTCGGTCTGCGCGCGGAGCGCATCAAGCCCCATCGCGATGATACGGGCGTAATCGCCACACAAATTAGAGGTATAGCCCAACTCGTGGACGTAGCCGTGTTCGGCGCGGTAAGCCGCCCACTCCTGCTCGGTCAGAACATCGGAGGGCTTGCCCGTCGTGCGCAGAAGAACGATCTGCTCCCCCTCCAGAATATGCGGCTCCTGCATCGCCATCAGCTTTTCAAAGCGGGCGGTCATGCGCTCGGCAAAGGGTGTGCCGGCTGCAGCATATGCGGCGGCAAAATCCTCTGTCACCTCGCGGCGGTAGGCGTGATGCTTCTTATGTAAAATAAAGGAATACAGCTTGTCGTTCATATTATTCCCCTTTCTCGCAGAAAACTGTGTTTTCATTGCGAACATTAACGATAATGTTATTATACCATAAAAAGCTTTTTTTGTCAATCAAAAATTGTATTTGGGCAACCTTTTCTTTACAAATCACCCATTTTGTAAGAAATGAGAAGGTTTTGTAACTTTTCCGCAAAGGCATTGACTGTCCGGTGACAAAAGAGTATAATAGCAACAGAAACCGAACCCTATGGAGGAGCAAAAATGACGCGAAAGCCACGTACCAAAAACGAGGAGCCCATCATTGAGCCAAGCGGTGCCGAGCAGCTTGTAAAGGCCACCAAGGAGCTGGCGCGTATTCTGCGCATCAAGGAAGCGCAAAAACGCCAGCCTCGCAAGAAAAAGCAGGATACTGACACCAATTCATAAAAAAACGGGTCTGCCGCACGGCAGACCCGTTTTCTCGTCAAATGCAACAACAAAAAATTACGGTTTTTTTCAAAAATCGTCGCTCTCTCTATTGGCAAGACGTCCAAAAAGTGATATAATATATTTTTGTGTAAAGAATTTCGCGAAAATGTGAGGTATGTATTATGTTGAGAGAGGATCTGCGTAATGTGGCGATCATCGCCCACGTTGACCACGGCAAGACCACCCTTGTGGACCAAATGCTGAAGCAGGGCGGCATCTACCGTGAAAACCAAGAGACCGTGACCCGTGTTATGGACTCGGGCGACATTGAGAAGGAGCGCGGCATTACCATTTTGGCAAAGAACACCGCCGTGCATTATAAGGACGTCAAGATCAACATCATCGACACTCCCGGCCACGCCGATTTTGGCGGCGAGGTGGAGCGCATCCTCAAGATGGTCAACGGCGTTATTCTGCTGGTGGATGCCGCAGAGGGCCCTATGCCTCAGACCCGTTTCGTGCTGCAGCGCGCACTGGAGCTGAATCACCGCGTGATCGTGGTGATCAACAAGATCGACAAGCCCGATGCTCGCCTTGGCGAGGTGGAGGACGAGATCCTGGAGCTTCTGATGGATCTGAATGCCACCGACGAGCAGTTGGATAGCCCTATGCTCTATTGCTCCGGCCGTGCCGGCACCGCTACTCGCTCGGCTGACGAGGAGGGCGTGGATCTGACCCCCCTCTTTGATACTATCCTGGACTATATGCCCTGCCCCGAGGGCGATGAGGAGGGCGAGCTGCAGCTGCTGGTCTCCTCCATCGACTACAACGATTATGTGGGCCGTATCGGCATCGGTCGCATTGAGCGCGGCACTCTGAAGCAGAACCAGACCGCCATGATCTGCAACTATCATTCGAACGTTGCCCCCAAGCTGACCAAGATCGTTTCGATCTATCAGATCGACGGTCTGGTGCGCGTTCCCGTAGAAAGCGCCAAAATGGGCGACATCGTTTGCTTCTCCGGTGCCGGTGATATTTCCATCGGCGACACGGTGACCTCCACCACCTGCCCCGAGCCTCTGGAGTTCGTCAAGGTCAGCGAGCCCACCATGGAGATGACCTTTGCTGTAAACACCAGTCCGCTTGCCGGCAAGGAGGGTAAGTTCGTGACCTCCCGTCAGCTCCGCGAGCGCTTGTACCGCGAGACGCTGCGCGATATGTCGCTGCGCGTATCCGACGGCGATACCACCGATGAGTTTCAGGTAGCAGGCCGTGGCGAAATGCACCTTTCCATTCTTATTGAGAATATGCGCCGCGAGGGCTACGAGCTCTGCTGCTCCAACCCCCGTGTGCTCTTCCGTGAGATCGACGGCGTGAAGTGTGAGCCCTTTGAGCGTGTGCTGCTGGACGTACCGCAGGAATTTGTGGGACCCGTCGTAGAGAAATTGGGTCAACGCAAGGGCGATCTCTTAGAGATGAACCCCATCGGTGACCGCACCCGTATCGAGTATCTGATCCCCTCCCGTTGTCTTATCGGTTACCGCTCTGAGTTTATGACCGCTACCCACGGCGAGGGTGTGATCAACACCATTTTTGATAGCTACCAGCCTTACCGCGGTGAGATCCCCATGCGCTTTACCGGCGCACTGGTGGCCTCTAAGGCAGGCGTGACCACCCGTTACGGTCTTTTCCACTGTCAGGAGCGCGGCAATATGTTCGTTGGCCCCCAGACCGAGGTCTATGAGGGCATGATCGTGGGCGAGAATCCCAAGAACGACGATATTGCTCTGAACCCCTGCGACGAGAAGAAGCTGACTGCCATCCGCTCCAAGGGCGCGGACGAAAAGCTGCTGCTGACCCCGCCTGTGATCTTCTCGCTGGAGGAGGCCATCGAGTTCATTACAGACGATGAGCTGATCGAGGTCACCCCCAAGTCGATCCGTCTGCGCAAAAAGATCCTGAACACCGAGCTGCGTATGAAGGAGACCATGCGTATCCGCCGCGCAAACCAGGCGAAATAAGTCGATTTCTCATCCCGTTCGGGGGCGTTTTGAAAACGCCCCCCTTTTTTTACGCCTCGTCCAGGATCAATCTGCCGCCGAAATTGGTCTCACGTCCCTGCATCCGCTGCACCGCCTCCCAATGGAAGGGGGAGGAGGGCGTGGCAGAGGTAAGCATATTGGTCATCGTATTGCCGCCAACGCCCACCATAATGGGATACTTTTCGGCCAACTGACTATTAAGATACGCATACGCCTTGGGCGCTGTTCCCTCCTTTGCCTCCGCGCACGGGTAAAACACACCGTTCTTCATCGCGAATCCCCCCACGGCAAACTGAGCGCTGACCACGTTGGAGAAGTAGGGTGCGATCTCTACGTAATGCTCGTTGATGAGGCCGTCGAAATATTGCATATCGGGCAGATGACAGATGGTGGTGGTATAGCTGCCATCGTCGGCGATATGCTTTTGGATCAGGATATCACACAGGAAGGAGCAGGTGTTCTTCCACGCATTCTCTTTGCCGCGCCACGCCATCGCCAATCCGTCGCCAAGGCACCCGGAGCTGGCCGAAAGCTTCGGGATGCAGCTGCCGGTATTGGCATACGTACTTTTCTGGCCGCTCATCAGAGAATGCAGATCCCAGGTGGCAAACTCAACAAGCTGCAAAAGACTGTCGCTGAACCAATCGAAAACGCTTTCCACACGGGCTCTGGCATCGTAGCTACGTGCCAACGGCATCACCACAGTGGTACCGATATCGCAGATCGGCTTCAAGCCGGATCGGGAATGCGGCAGGCCGTCGCTATCCTTGGCCAGCTCAAAAACGGGACGGTAAACGTAATCCTGCCCGTTACGAAACATCGGTGCCAGCGTATAGCCCTCCAGAGGACTGTCAGCGACCGACACCAGCGCCGGGCCTGTTTCGCTGCGTGGCACTATACGGTACCAGAAGGGCGTGCAGCGATAGACGACCTCCCGATAATCCCTAAAGGGATGCCAACGGAACGCCTCATCTCCTATGGCCACAAGATCGGTCCAGCGACCGCTTGCGGCATCCCAGGTGGCATTGAAGATGGGGCGCTGAAAGATCGGCACGTCATCAAAATCATTGCGCACCGTCACGCCTGCGCCAACTGCCACGTTGGCGACCATCCCTGCTGCCAGATCGCAGCGCACGCCCTTGGGCGATGCGGGGTCCGGAAAAAGGACGGTATAGGCGCGCGGACGGCGGCTTTCTCGCAGCAAACTATGCTGTTTGATGGAAAAACTCATACCGTCTTACCCCTTTTTCTGATATTGCACAAAGCCGATCTGCCACGCACCGGCTCCTGCGGAGTAGGTGCAGAGTAGGTCAAAATCCGCAAAAGAGATCGACGGCTGCACGCCGTCGGCCAAAAGGCAGCTCTCGTCAAGCGTGATCTGCAGCGCATCTCCACCAGCAGTCAATGGCGCGTGGCAGTAGATCAGGATCCAGTTTTCTCTTGCTGCATCCTGCGGCCGAGGCAGCACAAGACGAAACGGCTTCCAAACGCCTTCCGGCGCGTAGCTGCTATCCGAAAGATCCAGCGTATATTTGTGATTAACGGCAGGCGAAAGCAGATAGCCCTCCCCTTCTACTGTGGGAAGGAGCGGCAAAAGCCGCTGCGACGCGATAAATTCCGCAGCCAGATCCGAAATGGCCGCGTCGCTGCCAAGCTCACCGCCGGGCGCCACGGTCTCCTCCACCGCGATCACAAAATCCGCGGTCGTCAAGCGGCCGCCCGTGCGGCCGATGGCAGAAACATCACAACGCACGCGACCGGCCTCGGCCAGCACGAAATCCGGGATGACGAAAAGTGCCTTTCCCTCCTCGGTAACCGCTCCCTCAAAGGAGGCGGTCTCCTCCCCCTTCTTGACGTTCAGCAGCACCACCGCTTGGCGCTCAATGGGCAGCGGCTTACCGCAATCGGTAAAGGTCACGCAAAGCAATCGGCTCTGCGAATCCCCCTGCTTTGCGGCAAAGGTCTGCTCGGTGTGATCCACCGAGACATCCAAAGAAATATTGCACACGATCTGTGGCATAAAAATCCTCCTTTTTTCTTGTTTTTTCGTACACGTATGCGCGTTTTTGGCGCACACGTGCCATTCGGGAGCCTTTCCCGATACCCATTATAACACGTGGAGGATCATTTGTCGTCAACCGGCGCATTCAAAAAAAGCGTGCATCCGCCATGGCGGATGCACGCTTTTTT
The DNA here is from genome assembly GCA_015065135.1 of Oscillospiraceae bacterium. Lineage (GTDB taxonomy): Bacteria > Bacillota > Clostridia > Oscillospirales > CAG-272 > Firm-07. The sequence goes on along the minus strand of SVQY01000016.1, from coordinate 21,953 downwards.
CATAGATTTTCCAAGGCGTTTGTGACCTCGCAATACATATACAGAGAACCGAGCGAAACAAGCGGCTTGCCGGTCTCCCTTGCCCTTGCCACGGCCGCAGCGACCGCCGCGGCAACGGTATCATAGGCAGTGGCGGGAACGCCACCCTCCTTGAAGGCCTCGGCAAAATCCGCAGCAGGAAGCGAACGGGGATTATCCGGTGTCAGGGTAAAGGCCTCGGCAGCGATGGGAGCAAGGGTCTCCACCATGCCGCGATAATCCTTATCTGCCATCACGCCCGACAAAAGCAGCACCTTTTCGTTGGGGAAATACGCCTTGATGCTCTCCACCGCCGCATCCACGCCCTCGGGGTTGTGGGCACCGTCGGAAAGGATCAGCGGCTGATCCGAAAGCTTTTCAAAGCGCCCGGGCCAACGGGCGGCGGCAAGCCCCTGATAGACCGCCTCGTCCGGGATATTCAGCCCTGCCTCCCGCATCAGCGGAACGGCTGCCAGCACGTTGGCAAGGTTGCGCGGCTGATAGCTACCAAGCAGCGAGATGCGCACGTTCTGCCACGCGCCGTAATCTGCCACGGTACCGTTCAGCGTCATTTTTCGTACCGTCAGCGGCTGATCCTCGGTGGCAAGCATCGGCACGCCCAGCTCCTCGGCTTTGGCGGCGATCACCGCTCTGGCGGCGGCGTCACGCCCACCCCACAGCACAGGTGCGCCCCTTTTGATGATCCCTGCCTTTTCGGCAGCGATCTTTTCTACCGTATCACCGAGAAAAGCGGTATGATCCATAGCGATGCCGGTAATGACGGTAAAGAGCGGATCCTTGATCACGTTGGTGGAATCCAGTCTGCCTCCCATACCCGTCTCCAGCACCACGATATCGCATCCGCATTCCACAAAATGGACAAAGCCGATGGCCGTGATCAATTCAAACTCGGTGGGGGCATCCGCCATACTGTCGGCGATCGGCTTGACCGCAGCGGTGGCTCTGGCCAACGCCTCATTATCAATGGGAACGCCGGAAACGCAGATACGCTCGTTGAAATGCTTGATATAGGGCGAAACGAACAGGCCGGTCTTATAGCCTGCGGCGCGCAGGACCGATTCTGTCATCGAGCAAAAGGACCCCTTGCCGTTGGTGCCCGCCACGTGGATAAAGCGCAGCTTATCCTGCGGATTGCCCAGCTTTTCCAAAAGCTCGGTGATACGCTCCAGGCCGGGGCGACTCCCCTTCCAGACCACCGAATGGATATAGGCCAAGGCTTCTTCATAGGTCATCGTTCTCTCCTCCTTGGGAGTGGGCAGTATGCGCTCCAGGAGCTCGTTCAGATGTCGGCTTTGCAGCAGCACGCGCAGCATCGCCGCCTCACAACAGGCAATGGCAATGTAAATAGGAAGCCTGGGCAGCAGCAGCGGCCACGCGTAGCCCATGGTATAAAGGGCCAGCGACTTGATCGTTACCGAGCCAATGAGATGCGTCAGCTCCTCTACCAGAAAAAGATGAAAAAAGCGACGGCGGCGAAACAGATAATTTCCGAAAAAGCCGGAGAAAAAGCCGATAGATACCGAGCCCACCGCAATGAGCGGATTGGGTCCCTGCCCTGAAAACAGGCAGCTGCAAAGATCGGAGATGACAGCGATCATCGCCCCCATAAAGGGGCCGAAGGTGATGCCGCCGAATATGATGGGCAGATTCTCAAAGGTGATACGCAACGGCCCTGTGCCAAAGAGGAGCTTGGCCAGATAGCCGAGTACCACACCCATCGCAGCCAGCATAGCGGCAAGGCAAAGCACCCGCAGATTACCAAAGACCGCCAGATCACGGCGCAATCGCCGGCCAAGGCTGAAGGGTGCATTCTTTTTGAATTTTTCCTGTTCTTTTGACATACAAAAAACCTCCTTTTCCCGAAATTCATCGACAAAAGGAGGGCGATACGCTCTTTTCTGTAAATGAAGCGGGATGCAGAGCGGTGACCGCGGTGCAAGTATATCTTGCCCTTCGTCCGACCGGCAACTCCCCGTCCCATCGGCACTTGACGCCACAACTCTTACTCTTCAAGATAGTTTCATTATATCACCTTCCCTATAAAAGTCAAGGGTTTCGCAAAAAAATCTTGTCAAACAAGAAGGAATGTGTTACAATGATGCTGATCAAACAAGGAGGGAGATGCTATGAAGGTCACGTTAAAGGATATTGCTACACGCACCGGCTATTCCATCAACACCGTGTCGCACGCTCTCTCCGGCAAAACCGACATATCACCTCTCACGCGTGAGGAGATCTGCCGCGTGGCAGACGAGATGGGCTACATCCGCAACACCGCCGCCAGCGGTCTGCGCTCCGGGCGCAGCCGTACCATCGCGCTGATCCTGCCCGACGTGGCAAACCCCAACTTTATCATTATGTTTCGCGGCATTGAGGCCTTTTTCAGGCAGAAATCCTACACCGTTTTCGTGCTGAACACCGATGAAAACAAAGAGATCGAGCTGGATGCCATCCGCGCGGCGCTGGCACAGAATGCAGACGGCATCATCCTCTGCCCTACCGCCGACGACGAGGCAAACCTTGCTCTGCTGAAAAGCACCGGCGTGCCCTTCTGCCTCATCGGCAGACGCGCGGATGACGCAGATTACGTGATCTGCGACGATGCGCTGGGCGGCTATCTGGCGGCGACGCATCTGTTTGACGCCGGGCATCGGCAGCTGGCCTATTTCAACGGTGAGGGGCGCATTTCGGCAGCAAGCGAGCGACTGGAGGGCATCCGCCGCGCCCACAAGGAACGGCAGATACCGTTAGACGACGACCATGTGCTCTCGCTTTCGGTCAAGACCGACGGCAGTAACCGCGCACGGATACGCCGTTTTTTCGAGACTCACCACGAGGTCACCGCGCTGATCGCCTTCAGCGATCTGCTGGCCTTTGAGGCCATCTCGGTGCTGGAGGAGATGGGAAGGACGGTTCCTGCCGCCCTCTCGGTGGTGGGCTTTGACAACATCTGCTCGGATTTTTCCTTTTCCCCTGCCCTTTCCTCTATCAGCGTTTCCAAAAAAACAATGGCAACGGCAGCCGCAGAGCTGCTGTGGAGCAAGATCAACGGCAAGGCTGAACAAAGCGCACAGATCGTTCTGCCTACCAAGCTGATCGAGCGCCGCACCGTAAAAAATATGTAAGGAGAACCAATCATGCTTTACGAAACCATTCCACTCGGGCACGACAACGCCACTCTGACCCCCATCTGTATTTCCAACACCGCGGAGCTGCGGCAGACCCCGCGCCGCGCCGTGATCGTTTGCCCCGGCGGCGGCTACGGTGCGCTCTCCGACCGTGAAGCCGAGCCGATCGCCACCCAGTTCCTGGCGGCCGGATTTGCTACCTTTATCCTACGCTACGGCATCAAGGAGGAAGCCAAGGACTATGCCCCCTTAAAGCAGGTGGCACTGGCGGTCCGCTACGTCCGTGAGCATGCAGAGGAGTTCAACGTGGACCCTGCTTACGTTTTCACCTGCGGCTTTTCCGCAGGCGGTCACCTTGCCGCCAGCGCCGGCGTGCTCTGGAATCATCCCGCACTTGCGGAGGTCCTGAAGGATGCCCCCGAGGGCATCAACCGCCCCACGGGTATGATCCTCTGCTACCCCGTTATCAGCGCTGGCGAATGGGCGCACAAGGGCAGCATCCATAAGCTTTGCGGCAGCAAGGAGGCCACGCAGGAGGAGATGGATCGCTTCTCGCTGGAGCTGCACGTAAATGAGACTACCCCACCTGCCTTTATCTGGCACACCTTCAACGACGGCTGCGTACCGGTACAGAACGCGCTGCTGATGGCCGAGGCCATGACCAAGGCAAAGGTTCCCTTTGAGCTGCATATCTTCCCCGACGGCCCTCACGGTCTCGCCCTTTGCAATGAGCAGACCCGTATGCTGAACCCCCATTGCGCATGCTGGGTCGAGCTTGCCATCAAGTGGGCAAAAGAGCTTTGATAAAAAAGCGCCTTGCGGCATGCAGGGCGCTTTTTTGACAAAAATAGCGAAATTTTTCACAAATTTTTCTTATTTTTTTCTGAAAACCTATTTATTTTTCACAAAGAATGTGCTATAATGAGAGTGTAAACCCGAGGAGGTGTCCGCACGACCCACTCGCGGCACCCTACGGTTACAGAAAGGCGGAATTGCGATGAAAATTACTGTTAGTGGAAAGCAAATGACTGTTCGCCCATCTCTGAAGGAATTGACCGAAAAAAAGCTGGCCAAATTTGATCGTTTCTTTGGCGACGATGCTGAGGCATTCGTTGTCTACAGCTGCAGACATGATCTGCAATATATTGAGATCACCATTGATTACAACGGCACCTTTTTCCGCAGCGAGGAGGGTGCAGAAAGCTTCCAGAACGCCATTGACGAGGCGATCGAATCGCTGGAGCGCCAGATCCGCAAAAACAAGACCCGTTTGGAAAAGAGACTGCGCACCGGCGCCTTTGATACCGTCCTGCCCGACGATGCGGACGAGGAGGAGGGCGAGTTTCAGATCCGCACCAAGTCCTTCCCCATCAAGCCCATGTCGGTAGAGGAGGCCATTTTGCAAATGGAGCTGCTGGGCCACCAGTTCTTTGTGTTCCGCGATGCCGAGACCAATGAGCCCTGCGTGGTCTATCGCCGCAAGGCGGGCGACTACGGTCTGATCATCGCCGAATAAAGCAAAGCAAGCAAAAAAGCACCCCGTTGGGGTGCTTTTTTGCTTGCTTACAACGAAGACTGGGTGTCGGTGGGATCACCGTTGATGGCGAGATCATACTCGTGCGACCAGTCCAGATCACGGTAGGCCGCCGCGCGGTCGTCGGTCCTGATGAAGTCCATAAGCAGGTCCAGCATCTCCTTTGTCCAGGTGTTGCGATCGATCTGGGCGGTGGTGAATTTGTTCTGGCTGATCATCTCAAAGCCGAAGATATCCTTCACCTGCGTTTTGGCAGCGCCGCCGACCACCTCCTCCACCAGGTGCGCGGGGATGAACAGCACGCCGCCCCCCGCACCGAACACCACGTCACCGGGCAGGCAGACCGCGTTGCCGATACGGGTAACGGTGTTATAGCCCGTCATGATGAAATCGCGGATGGGGGTGGGATCGATGCCGCGGTAATAGACCTGGGTGTTCTCTACCTTTTGCATCTGCTCTGTATCGCGGATGCCTCCCCAGATCACGGCACCGCCGTTCTCATTCTTGGTCTTGTTCTTGAGAGCTGTGGTCAGATTACCACCGAGGAAGGTGCCCTTATAGATCTTGTCGTACATATCGATCACGGGCACGTCGTATTCCAGCAGATTGTCAATGACCCATTGATTGTAGGTGCCTGTGCGCCCCTCGCTGCGACCGACATTCTTGGTCACCTCGTCAAGGTCGGGACGGTAGGGGCAATAGGTGGCGGTGACGGCTCTGCCGATCAGCTTTCTGCCGTCATTGTGCAGGGTGTGGAGTCTCCCCTCAAATTGACTCTCGTAGCCCTTAACGAAGATCGGCTTCCAGACCTCCTCCAGGGTAAGTGTGCGGAGCGCCTTCAGATACTTTTCCGCCACCTTGGGGCGCCCGTCTGGAAGACGCTCCCCCTTCCACTGTGGGGTCAGCGCGATGATCTCATCTCTGCAATTAAAATTCATCGTCCTTCTCCTTATATCGTCAGCTCGAATTTCTGTCTGCCCTTTTGGAAAGATCTATCTCTTTCGTTACCGTCTTGCCATCCTTTTCCACGGTGATCTCGTACTTGCCGAAAAAGCCCTTGAATTGCGCTTTTCCCATACCGTTGGTGGCCGTTTCGGTCTCGGTGTGCCATTCCCTTTCGATCAAGTCCTTGATAGCAAAGAAGGCAGGCTTGGGGGTCATATCAAAGCGCAAAAGACCGCCGTGGTAGTAGTTTTCGCCAAGGGTCATATTCCCTTGGCTCGCACGGATCTTTTCGAGGTCGGGATCCCACACGTGAGCGTAGCCGTCCACCAGATTCCAATAGACGATCTGCTCCATCGCGGGGTGGGAAAACCAGATGGCGTACAGATTTTTGAGGATCTCTGCCTGGATCTCCTCGTCCTCGGCTTCCGGGGAGTAGGCGGGGACTGTTACCTCGGTGACCTGCAGCGGCTTGCCGAACTGCGCGTACAGATCCATATGCTTGTAAAGCTGTACGGGGTCGTAGGTCACGCGGGTCTTTTCATATTCCACCTCACGCTTTTTGAATTGGTGATACTGCATACCGATGGCGTCGATGCGGGCGCCTGCGTCGATGGCATTTTTGATGTAAGCATAATACTTGTCGCTGGGGCGGCAACGATCTCCCCAGCAAAGCCCCGTATGCTCATTGATGACCAACTGATTGGCGGGAAAATACCTTTCCGCCAGCTTGAAGCAGAATTCCACGTAGTCGGGCTCCTCATAGAAGGCAGTTCTGCCCTTGCCGATGCCCCATTCCATCTCGTTGGTCACCTCGATGGTGTTGATACGGGTGGCGTAGCGCTCCGCGATCTCACGGCAGCGCTTGTCAAGCGCCTGCTTGATCTTGGGGATGGAGGCGTCATACAGCCACTTGGGAAAGAACTGGTCGTAAGCAAGGGCGTGCTCACGGGGCTCGATATCGTGCTGCTCGCAAAACGCCATGCAGCGATCAATAGGGGGACGACGGTACATAGGGGGAGCATCCTTGTGATAGCGGGTCTTGCCCTCCTCGGGCTCGGTGGCATCCCAATAAAAAGGCAGAGTCGCCATATTGAAGGTCTCGGCAAAGTGCTTTTTGTATGCCTCGTTCTTCTCGGGCGTTTCCAGCTCGTCCAGCATGAAAAGGTTTGCGCCGAAGCGGAACTCGTGGCTCTTTTGCTTCACGGTGATCTTCGCGCCCTCCACCACCTCACCGTTTTCGTCCTTTACGGTAAGGAAGGCGTAGCCCTTGCGGTAAAGCTCGATGCCGTTCTTCACGCGATCTGCGGTATAGTCCTTATATTCCTCAAATAACTCCAAAACTCGTTTACGTTCCGACATTTTTGTGACCTCTCTTTCGTTATTTCAGCGCCATGCCGCCGTCGATACGAAGCTCGGCACCCGTGATATATCCGCCCTCCTCGGAGCAAAGCAACAGCACCGCAGGGGCGATATCCGCAGGCGTGCCCACCCTGCCGCAGGGGATCTTGGCCTCCACGGCACGCAGCGCATCGGGATCGCTGAGGACCGCCTCGTTGCGAGGTGTGTTGATCGCACCGGGTGCCACGTTATTGACCGTAACGCCGAAGGGCGCAAGCGCGGGAGCGATATTTTGCACCAATTTCAGCTGCGCCGCCTTGGTGACGCCGTAAAGGCTCAGCTCGGGGTGCTGATTGTACTGATTGACGCTGCCGACGGTCACAATACGCCCAAAACCGCGTTTTTTCATACCGTCTGCGTACTTTTTGATGAGGAAATAGCTGCTTTTCAGGTTGCAATCCATCTGCGCGTCGTATTCCGCCTCAGAAAACTCATCCCACGCGCGCTTATACTGGACCGAGGCGTTCAGCACCAGAATATCCACGTCACCCGTGACAGCGTAAAGCCGATCCCGCCCCTCGGCGGTGGTGATATCCGCGCAAACGGGTGCGGCATTCGGTATTTTTTCGGCCGCAGCGGCGCATTTTGCCGCGCTGCTGACGCCGTTCACAAAGACCTTGGCGCCCTGCGCTGCAAGCTGCGCGGCGATCTCAAAGCCAATGCCCTGTGTGGCACCCGTAACAAGGGCAGTCCTGCCCGTCAGATCAAACATAAAATCCCTCCTTTTCATACCGTTGTGGGGGTTATCAGCTCCACTCGCGGTCATTCGCCCATTCCTTATCCCACGCGGTGGTAGGCTCCCACTGACCGGGATATTTGGGATGGATGTGCTGCGCGATCAGCTCCTCGTTGAGGCTCTCGATGCCAAGACCGGGGGTGTTCGGCACCTCTACGAAGCCGTTTTGAAAAAGCGGGTTGGCAATGCCGTTCGCAAGATCGTTCCACCAAGGAATATCCACCGAGTGGAACTCCACCGCCATCACGTTCTGAATAGCGGCTGCGGTATGCACCGCCGCCATGCAGGCGATAGGACTTTCTGCCATATGGATGGCCATGCCCACACCGTACTGCTCGCACATATCTCCCAGCTTCTTGGTCTCCAGGGCACCGCCGATGGTCAGCAGGTCGGGATGCACCAGGGAAACGCCGTGCTTCTCCATGAGGGGGCGGAAATTCTCGGCAAGATAGATATCCTCACCGGTGGCAAGGGGCACGTTGCAGCTTTCCGCAATGCGCACGTAGTGGTCGGTCAGATGCCAGGGCTGGATATCCTCCAGCCAGGCGATATTGTATTTTTCCAGACGCTTGGCAAATTTGATGCAATCCTCAATAGCCACGTGGCCGAAATGATCGATGGCAAGGGGCACCTCATAGCCCACCACGTCACGTACCTGCTTTACGTAGTCCTCCAGCATATCCATGCCCTTTTCGGTGATACGGATGCCGGTGGCGTAGTGCGGAATGGTAAAGACCTCATAGTTCTTGCCCAGCATCATATCCATATCGATAGAGCCGCTCTGGTGCTGGATCGCCTTCATGGAATATTTCTGCATCTCCTCCAGCATCCCAAGGGGGGCGTTCAGGGTGCCCGGCTCGTCGTAGAGCAGCTCGATGCCAAGATCCATCTTGACGATGGAAAAGCCCATGTCGATGCGCTTTTGAATGGCTCTGCCCATGTCGGTGCCGGTATGCTTGCCGTCCACGTCGGTGTCACCGTAAACGCGGACCTTATCACGGAACTTACCGCCCAGCATCTGCCAAAGAGGTACGCCCCACGCTTTTCCCGCCAGATCCCAAAAGGCGATCTCCAGGCCGCTGACACCGCCACCCTGACGAGAGGGGCCACCGAACTGCCTGATACGGCGGAAAAGCTTATCCACGTTGCAGGGGTTCTCCCCGATGAGACGGGATTTCAGCATCAGCGCATAGGTGGCGCTGGAGGCATCACGCACCTCGCCGTAGCCCACAATCCCCTGATTGGTATAGACCTTGATCAGCGGACAATGCTTGGGCGCGCCCGTGATATTTGTCACGCGAATATCCGTTATTTTTAAATCGGAGGGAGAGGAGCAAACATTGACATTTTCGGAGATTTTGGCTTTCAAATCATCCATTTTTTCTTTTCTCCTTGACTTTTTTCTGATGTGTGGTATAATTTTCTGTACTTTCAGTATAACACAGCGACAATGGCAATGCCAACACTATTTTGTGTTTTTTCTCCACTATTTTACGAAATCAAGGAGGATGCCTATGCGATTTTCTGAACATCTGCTGACCGATGCCTCAGGATTGCCCATCCTGCGCTCCTTCCACTCCACCGTGGAGCCGAGCAAGCGAGGACACCGGGAGCATCACCACACCGAGTGTGAGCTTTCCCTGCTGCTCTCGGGCAGCGGCATCTATGCCGTGGACGGTCGGGAATACACCTTTTCCGCCGGAGACGTATTTTTGTTCGGCAGCAACGAGGCCCATTGCATCACCGAGATCACCGAGGGACTTGACCTGCTGAACTTTCAGTTTGAGCCGCGATTGCTGTGGGAGCACCCCGAGAACACCGAGCTGCTTTCCCTTTTCACCCACCGCAGCAAGCAGTACAGTCATCGCATTGCAAGGGGTGATGAGGAGCTGAACCGCATCCTGCTGGAAATGGAACGGGAAAACGCCCACCGGGCGGTGGGGCAGGCGGTGCAGGTCAAGTGCCTGCTCTTTTCCGCACTCGTCCATATCCTGCGCCGCTACGATTACGTGGATCCGCTGCCCCTCAGCATCCGCACCGCCACCACCGATAGCCTTTCCCGTGCCATCCGCTATATCAACGAGCATCTGGAGACGCCTCTGACACTAAAAGAGATCGCCGAGGTCGCCTGCATGACCCCCACTTACTTTTCGGCAGTATTCAAGCGCTTTAACGGCGTTTCCCCCTGGGAGTACATCACCATCAAGCGGGTGGAGCGTGCGGTGGAGATGCTGAAGACCACTACCCTTTCCAAGCTGGAGATCGCGGCACAGTGCGGCTTTTCCAGCTCCTCTAATTTCTACAAATCCTTTTATCACGTGACGGGCAAGCGGCCGACCGACTATATCGATCGCTGACCCTATTGCTTTTTTGCAGCGCATATGATATAATAGGTGTGTTAATTTTTTTGACAACAATTTTCGCCTTGAAAGGAAAGCCTTGCTTATGAAAAAGCTCCTGCTCCTTACCACACTTTGCATGCTACTGGCACTGACCCTTTCCCTCTCGCTTCAGATCGGCGCCACAGATAACACGGTAACCGTCAACGGTAGCACCACTCTAGCCGATGCATTGAGCCTGGTGCCTGACGGCGGCACAGTCAAAATCGAAGATACCTATACCATCCCCGCCGACTTTAACTGGACAGCACACAACAAGACCGTGACCGTTACGGGCGGTGTGTTGGACTTTACCAATTTCGGCAACAACGGTCATTTTCACATCAGAGACAACGTGACCTTTACGGAGATCGAGCTGAAGTTTGCCATCATTGATTGGAACGCGGAGAATAACGACGGTGCCGACGCGAAAAGCAACGGCATATTTCCCCGCACCAACATCTACGCCAACGGCTATGACCTGACCATTGCCGCAGACGTCACCTTTACCGAGGGACAGACCTACAACACCAACGTCTGTCTGTTCGGCGGCAGCAAGGGCGGCACCGTGAACGGTGACACCGATCTGACCGTGCTGGCAGGCTGGTATACCTACATCTTTGGCGGCGGTCACGGCGGCACCGTCAACGGCAGCACTCACGTAACGGTGGGCGGCAACGTGAACGCCACCGCCGTCATCTCCAACCATGACACCAACTACAACGCCTACGGCGGCGGCTGGGACGACAACATCACCGGCAGCACCTACCTCACCGTGCAGGATAATGCCCGATTGATCTACGCCTACGGCGGCTCTCACGGGGGTAGCAGCAAGGTGGGTGGCACCACCAACGTGAGCTTCACCGGCGGCACTCTGATGAGCATTTACGGCGCCCATAACAGCGGCGCCAATACCGCCACGGCAGGTAACGTGCTGATGACCGGCGGCACCGTGGATCAGATCTTCGGCGCCAGCAACGGCGCTCACTTCGGTACGGCGGCAAGGCCCGTTGACGTCAACGTGACGGTGCTGGGCGGCACAGTGGCCAGACGTATTTACGGCGGCTGCTACAATAATTTTGCAAATTACGGCTTGAATGATTGGATGAACATTCTTGCCGGCAGATACGGCACCTGGTCCTCTACCTATCAGGTCTACGGCAGCATCACCGTCATCATCAGCGATGCCGCCAACCTGGCACTCAATACCGATAACGACCGCGCGCTTTACGCCCGCAGCCGACTTTCCGTTCACAACAGCACCGGCGCGATCCCGACTGCCGACGAGAAGTCCACCCTGATCTTCCTCGGCAGCTACCAGGGCAGCAAGCTGAAGGCGCTGGACACCACGATGAAAAAGATCATGGAAACCGTCGCCACCGCCGCGGATGAGATCCATACCCTGACCTACGCCGCCGCCGGCGCGGTGATCACCCAAAGCTGCAGCGGTCAAGGGCACGATGCGGATGCCTCCGCTGCCACGATCGCCGCCACCGCTCACAGCGCCACCGCCACGCTTGCCACCGCCTCCAACGCCGTATATACCGGCTCCGCCATCAAAAACGTACGGATCTCCTACGGATCCGGCTGGTTGGGCGAGCCTCTTTCCGCCGTTTCTTACGCAAACAACCTAAACGCGGGCACCGCCACCGCAAGTGCCACCTGCCACGGTGTCACCGCAACGCTTTTCTTTACCATCGAAAAGGCATCCGTGCCCTCCCCTGCCGCTTCCCTTTTCACCGTCAAGAACGAGAGTGTCAAGGGCAAGGCAGACGGCAGCATCACAGGGCTGACCGCCGCTATGGAATACAGCACCGACGGGATGACCTATCTTCCCGCCACGGGAGATCTTTCCGCCCTTGCATCGGGCAGCTACTACCTGCGCTATGCGGCAGCGGACGACAATCACCATGCCTCCGCACCTCTGGTGCTGACGGTGGCGGCGGACAAAACGCTGACCGTCACCTTCAAGGTGGATGGACAAACGTATAAAACAGTCGAGGTGGACTGGGGCAACACGTTAAGCAGTATCCCCACCGTCCCTGCCAAAAAAGGCTATGACAAGGTAGCTCCCGTCTGGATGAGCGGCAATACGGTCGCCGTTTTCAGCGACATGCGGGAGAGCATGACCGTGACCGCCAAATACACCATCAACCGTTATACCGTCACCTTCAGGGTAGAGGGAGAGGCAGACGTGACCCGCACCGTGACCCACGGCTCTGCGGTGACCGACATCCCCGAGATCCCTGTCAAGCGAGGCTATGACAAGACTCCCGCCGTCTGGAGCGCAGCGCTTGACACGGTGCTATCCGATCTGACCGTGACCCCCGTTTATACCAAGAACCCTGCGGGCACCGCCAGCAACACCACCGAGGGGCAGGCTGCCACCTTGACCGGCAACGGCTGGGAGGACGTGATCACCGATGGCGACCGTGCCGAGATGGAGCTGGGTGAGAATGTAAGTGTCTATCTGCAGACCACCGGCGGCCAGCTGACCGAGACCGAGCAGGCCGCATTGGAAGCGCTGTTGAACGGCTATACCGCAGGCCCAAAGCTGACGGTTTCCCTTTTCAAGCAGGTCGGCAGCACCACGGCAGTAAAGCTGGATAGCACCGCTGCCAAGCTGGCTGTAACGCTACAGATCCCCGAGGAGCTTCGCAGCAGCGAGCGCCAATACAAGCTGATCGCGCTCCGCAACGGCGAGGCGACGGCGGCCGAGGCCACCTACGACGCCACGGCACAGACGCTGACGCTGGAGACCGATGACTTCAATACCGTTTACGCATTCGCTTATCTGGATCCTGCACCGACGCCGGAGCCTGCCGTAAAGAACGGCTCCTCCACCCTGATCATCGTGATCGTTGCCGCCGTTCTCGGTGTTGTCGGCTTCGGTGGCGGCGCAGCCGCCCTTGTGGTGATCAAAAAGAAGAAAAAAGCATAACGTATCAAAAAAACCGCTCCGTTGACAAAAGTCAACGGAGCGGTTTTTTAATACCGTTTACGGGTTATTCGGCAGAGGCGTTCAGAATCCCCTCGTATTCGGTGAGGAAGTATTCCGCCTTTTTGGTCATACGCAAGGAAAGGTGTTTCGCATCCCGGAAGCCGATCACAATGGCAAGATTGCCGAAATATTTATCGATGATCTGCACGCGGATGCGCAGCTTTTGGGGCTCGGGCCAATCGGCGCTGACGGCACAGTCGTAATAATGCCCCTTGGTGGGCACCGTGCCGACCAGATCCGCATATCCCTCCTGCGGAAATTTACCGAACACGTTCCTGCCAAGGCCAAAGCGCAAGGCCTTTTCTCCTTGGGCGTTTTGATAATACAGCACGCCCTCGTTCCCCTCAAAGCTCAGCCGCAGCCACTTGATACCCATAGGATTTTCATCGCAGGTAAAGGTCTTACCGTCGATCTGGGCGGCAAAATCGCTGCACGCAGCACCCTTTAGCGAAAAAAGCTGCAGAGCGGAGGTCTCTGCCAGCAGCGCAGCGTGAGCGGCCTTGTCCGCCGACAACGGCGCGCCGAGGTGGGGGATGATCTCCTCATACAGGGCAAAAAAGATATGCTCATAGCCGTAGCTGTTGCCCTGATTATCCGAGTTGATCACAAAGATAAAGTCGTGAACGGGATCGCAAAGGGCGATCTGATTGCCCATACCAAGCATCGCAAAGCACCCTTGGGGCGCCATCCAGAACTGGTAGCCGTAGCCATGGGCATCGTGTGCATAAAAGCCGTAATCCCCGTTGCTGACCTGCAAAGAGGTGGCCGCCTCCAGATAGGCGCGGTTCAGGTATTGCTTCCCCTCCCAGCTGCCCCTGTTCAGCACAAAGCGGGCAAACAGCATCAGATCCTTGGCGGTGCACATGACCCCCGAGTCTCCCCAGGAGTAGCCGCCGGGCGCCTGCAAGCAGTAGGCATCCTTCGAAAAACCGATACCGTCCAGCACCTTTTCCTGCAAATAGCGCAGAAAGGGCTTGCCTGTGACCTTCTCCACGATCACGCCCAGCATATAAGAGCCTGCACTGTCGTAGGAGAAAAGAGTATGGGGATATTTTTTTACAAAGGGCTTGAAGTAGCACGCCACACGGTCGTCGGTCACGGTGCGGAACCAGCTTTTCGCCTGACTCTCCTCGGCACTCTCCATCATCAGCATCTCGCGTATGGTGGCGTTGGGTGCGCCCTCCCCCGCGTATGCGGGAAAGTATTTCAGCATGGGGTCATCCAAGGAAAGCAGTCCCTCCTGCTCGCAAAAGCCCACGGCCACCGACACGAAGCTTTTGGAGACCGAGTACATCCTGTGCTTGAAATCCTTGTGAAAGGGGGCGTAGTAGCACTCGAAGAAGATATCGTTGCCACGTGCCATCAGAATACTGTGGGTGGAAAGGTTATACGTCTCCAACCTCTTAACGAAGGCGGACACGTGCGCGGAGGAGATCCCCGCCTGCTCGGGTGTGCAGTATTTCATACTGTTTCTCCTTAAATGTCGTACATTTTCAGATACGTTTTGGTTTTTTCAAGCATTTCGTCAAACATCTCGCGTGCCGTTGCCGCATCCACCGTCACCAGCGGATCATTTGCAAAGGCGTTGAAGGCAAGCTCGATATCGCGGGTCAGCGCCGCTTCTACCACCATCTCCTGTTCGCCCACAATGCGAGAGATCAGAGGATAGATCCGCTGCGGCAGAGGACCTGCCATCACGGGGGTCACGCGATCCGATTCAAATACCGCGTTGGTCTCCACCACCGCGCCCATAGGCAGGTTCGGCACCTGGCCCACGTTGGGCAGATTCACATTGGTGACCATAGTATGCAGCCCGAGCAGGGCGCGGATCTGATTGACGCCGTCCTCTCCCGTGGGGCGCAGGGTGATCTCCTCCTCCCCCGAAAGGCGGCGCTTGCTCTTGCGCAGGCGCTTGCCCAGATCCTCCTTGCGCCAGGAGACGGGGGTGAGCCCAAAGTGCCATTCCGCCACCGCCTCGGGAGAGGAAAGGTACCATTTGCCGGGGCAAAACTCTGCCAGATGGCGATCCCCTGCGGCTGCAATGGCACCGTAGCGGTTGAACAGGTCAAACTTTACGCGGTGATTGCAGGCGAACACGTTGTTCATCCAGTTATCGTCATGGCTGCCGATGCGCGCAAAGCCGGTTTCCGCATACCGTTTCGCGTATTCCGCATAAAGGGGCATCAGATCCATATTGCGGTATTTCGCACCCGTCAGCCAGGTAAAATGGTTCACGCCCGTTACCGTGACCTTGATCTCGTCACGGGGGATATTCTCAATGCCGTACTTATCGGTCACCATGGAGGCAAGCAGCTTCTGGGTTCCGAACACCTCGTGACAGCAGCCGAAGGCCTTGATCTCGGGAAACACGCGGTACAAGGTGCGTACCAGCACTGTCATGGGATTGGTATAATTGATGACCCACGCCTTGGGGCAATGCTCCTTGATGGCAAGGGCGATCTCCTCGAACATGGGGATCGCGCGCAGAGCGCGGACAATACCACCGGGACCGCTGGTATCACCCACCGACTGGTAGATGCCGTACTTTTCGGGGGTATGCACGTCGCTTTCCATCTCGTCAAAGGTGCCCGGCAGGATGGAAATCACTACAAAATCCGCCCCATCCAGCGCCTCGCCGAGCGTATCATAGGCGTGGTAGCTCCAATGGGACTTCGCCCCTGTGGCGGCATTGAACTTCTCACCGATGATCACATTATGCTCCGCCGCCTGCTTATCGATGTCAAAAAGACGCACCTCGCCGCTGATATCCGCAGCGGAAACAAGGTCGCTCATCAGCCCCCACGCCCATCCGCGTGAGCCGCCGCCCACGTAAGCAATGCGCAGCTCCTCCACACCCTTTTCGGTATATTTCATATTTTAACGCCTCCTTTGGCTGTTTTCGCCTTCATTATAAATCAAATTTATCAATGTTTCCTTCATCAATTTGACTTTTTGATGCAAAAATCTTGATTTTTTTGATATTTTGTGCTACAATGGCCGCAAAGGGGGGGTGAAGCCATGTCAAAAGCGCTTGCTACTGAGGGCAGATATTTTTTCTTTGAGGATCTGATCAACGCCAAAAGCATGGCAGGCTCCAAGCACTATCACAACACCTTTGAGCTATATTTTTTAGAGGAAGGCGAATGCCACTACTTCATAGACAACAAGCTCTATCACGTGGAGGCGGGAGACCTGGTGCTGATCCCGGAGGGCACCCTGCACAAGACGGTCTATCCCGAAAAAAGGCGGGCGCGCACGTTGATCAACTGCTCGCGCCATTACATTCCCGCAGATGTGATGGATAAGCTACCACCGCTGCTTCATCTCTATCGCAATCCTACCCTTGTGCCGCAGCTGCGTGCGCTGCTCGGGCAGATCCGTGAGGAATACAGGCACCCTGATGCTCTCTCCGAAAGTGTGCTGACCGCGCAGCTGCATCTGCTTTTTTACACGCTGGTCCGCCACGCCGAGGGCTGTCTTTCCATCTCTCCCCTTCCCCCCTACATCGAGCAAGCGGTGGCGCATATCAAGGCGCATTATGCCGAGTCCGTGACCCTCTCCGATACGGCAAGGATCATTTCGGTGAGTCCGGAGCATCTCTCGCGCCTTTTTAAAAAGGAGACCGGCTTTGGCTTTTCGGAATATCTCACCATGCTCCGCCTGCAGCGAGCGGAGGCGATGCTGAAAAGCGAGCCGCACCTGAAGATCTCTGCCGTGGCATTTGCCTGCGGCTTTAACGACAGTAATTATTTTTCGGAAAAATTCAAAAGGGTGTATGGCTTTTCGCCCATCAAATTGCGGCAAAAAAGCGACACGTATAGGGGGATATCATGAAGATCACCGAGCCGATCAACGGCATTTTCAAAATTGAGGTGCCCTTTGAGCGCATCTATACCGCGGTATTTGCGGTGAGGCTGGCGGAGGGGTATCTGCTGATAGACTGCGCCACCACCGCCGAGGACGTGGACACGCATATCCTGCCCGCATTGCGCGAGCTCGGCTTTGCCGATCCGCCCCGCGCCCTGCTGCTCACCCATAATCACGGCGATCACGCAGGCGGAGCGGCAAGACTGCAGGAGCATTTCCCCACTATGCCGATCTATGCTGCCGAGCCGCCAAAATCACTACCGTACCTGGAAATCGGAGAGGGTGACCTGCTTTTTGATCGCTTGCAGGTCCTGCATCTGCCCGGGCACACGCGCCGATCGGTCGGGTATCTTCACCTGCCCTCAGCCACGCTTATTTCAGGAGACTGTCTGCAACAGCGCGGCGTGGATAAGTACGTGAACGGTGTTCGTTATCCGGCACTTTACCTGCAAAGCATCTCCCGTTTACGCACCCTGCCGCTGCGGTGCATTCTCGCATCTCACGACTATGTTCCCCTGGGCTGCTGCGCCGTGGGAGCAGCGGAAATTGCCGCCTACTTGGACGAGTGCGAGCAGGATATCGCAAAAGATCAATGATCTTTTGAAAAATGCCTTGACTTTGCCACACAAAAGTGGTATGATGCTATTCGGACTTTCTAATTATTATGAGGAGATCTGATCATGCCTTTGACACAAATACTGCTTTCTCTCTCTATTGCACTCTTTGCGGGCCTGATGCTTTCCCGTCTCGCAAAGCTATTGAATCTGCCTGCGGTGACCGCCTATCTGGTGGCCGGTATTCTGGTGGGTCCTTACTGCCTCGGCCTCATTGGCGTGCAGGGACTTGGATTTAACAATATGGAGCAGGTAGAGAGCTTCTCGATCCTTTGCGATATTGCGCTCGGCTTTATTGCCTTCTCGATCGGCAATGAGTTCCGTCTCTCCGAGCTGAAGCACACCGGCAAGCAGGCCACCGTCATCGGCATCCTGCAGGCTGTGGTCACCACCCTGCTGGTGGACGGCGTGCTGATCGGTCTGCATTTCCTGATACCGGATAAGCTATCTCTCCCTGCCGCCATCGTGCTAGGCGCCGTAGCCTCCGCTACCGCCCCTGCTGCCACGTTGATGGTAGTGCGACAGTACAAGGCAAAGGGCCCCGTCACCTCCACCCTGCTCCCCGTGGTCGCCCTGGACGACGCGGTGGGTCTGGTGCTGTTCGCCGTTTCCTTCGGCATTGCCAACGCCATTTCGGTCGGCCAGGTCAGCATTCTTTCCATCGTGCTGGAGCCGATTCTGGAGGTGGTGCTCTCGCTGCTCCTCGGCACCGCGATGGGCTTTATCTTCACCTTCTGCGAGCGCTTCTTCCATTCGCGCTCCAAGCGCCTTTCCATGTCGGTGGCCTTCGTGCTGCTGACGGTGGCCCTCTCCAATCTGAGCTTCCACGTGGGCGCCGTTCACGTGGCGTTCTCCCCTCTGCTCTCCTGCATGATGCTGGGCACCATCTTCTGCAACGTGTGTGACTTCTCGGAGGAGCTGATGGACCGTCTGGACCGCTGGACGGGTCCCCTGTTCATCCTGTTCTTTGTGCTCAGCGGCGCGGAGCTGGAGCTTTCGGTATTCACCGACTGGGCGATCGTGGTGATCGGTGTCGTTTACGTGCTGGCTCGCTGCGCAGGCAAATACAGCGGCGCCTTCTCCAGCGCCAAGATGATGAAGTGCAACGACAACATCGTGAAATACCTGGGCATCACGCTCTTCCCTCAGGCGGGTGTGGCCTTGGGCATGGCCATGAAGGCACAGAACCTTGCCGACGGCGGCGCCATTGTGGCGCAGATCACCCTGTTTGCAGTACTGATCTACGAGATCGTGGGTCCTGCGCTGACCAAGATCTCCCTCCAGAAGGCGGGTGAGATCAAGCCCGAGGGCAAGACCAGCGCAAGAAAATCCGACGCGGAAATGCTGGCAAGCAGTGCTCCCGTACAAAAGGAGGCTCTCGCCCCCGAGAACGCCGAGCAGGTCAAGAACGAGGTCGGCGTGAAGTAAATCAAATCATCAAAAAGCAGCAGCCACGGTTGTGGCTGCTGCTTTTGTTTTACAGTACCGTTTTGCGATTTTCGCGGCGGTAGTCGGTAGGGGTCTGCCCCACCGCGCTTTTGAAAACGCGACAGAAGTGATAGATAGCGGTAAAGCCGCAGGCGGCGGCGATCTCTCCCACAGGGGCGCCGCTCTCGCAAAGCAGCTGCCTTGCCTTCTGCATCCGCAGCTCCAACACATACTGCTTGGGGGAGGTGCCAAACCGCTCACGGAAGAGCTGGCGCATATAGACCTCGCTGATGCCCCCTCGCTCTGCCAGCTGCGTGTTGGAGAGCGCGGGATCGGCGTAGTGCTCCTCCAGATAGCTCACGATGGAGGCGAGGGCATCGTTTTGCATCTCGCTCTCCTGCACCAGGCGGTGAAGGATAGCATAAAACCGACTCATGACCGCGTATCGACTGCGCCCCAACAGCATTTGTTCACGCAATGCCTCAAACTCACGCCAATAGGTCTCGGGACTGCGCAGCGGAATGCGCAAAAAGCCGGGAAGAGCGGCCTCCTCGGCACAACGGAAATTGATCAACGGGAACTCCCCCGTCCGTGTGCCCTCCAGCTCGTAGCAGCCGCCCTGCGGCAGGATCACCGCACAATTCGCATCAGAGCGGGTGCACTTGCCGTTCTGGGTATAGATGATCTCCCCCTCCCGGCAAAAGGAGAGCCCGTAGTGAGATCTGTTCTCTATTTTTAAATACCGCCCCTTTTCCGAATGGACGGTAACCACCTCCACCACCTCGGTGGGGGTCAGTGTGCGCAGATCGGCCATACTATCACCTCTCCCCTGCATTATAGCAAAAAAGAGCAAGCATCGCAAGACTTTTTTGCCGTTTTCCATCGGAAAGTGCAAAAACTATCGTTTTTGGTTATTGACTTTACGGCAGGGGTGTAGTAAAGTGAAGGAAAGATCTATTTAACACGAGAAGGAGTATACATATGAGATTTGAAGGACAGGTCGCCATTTCCACCGGTGCCGCTTCGGGCATGGGGCTGCTGTTTGCGCAGTGCTTTGCCGCCGAGGGCGGAAGCGTGCTGATGTGCGACGTCAACGACACCGTTTTGCAGGAAAAAGTAGATGAGATCAACGCCAAGGGCGTTGGAAAGGCGCTTGGCATCCATTGCGACGTGCGGGATTACACCCAGGTGGTTGCCGCCCGAGACGCCGCCGTCAACGCCTTTGGGCGCATTGACGTGATGGCCAATTTTGCGGGGGGTACTGCCGTCCGTATGCTGAAGGCCGACACCAAGGGCAAGGACTTTTGCGACGTGCCCATCGACGTGTACGAATGGGGACTGGACGTCAATCTCAAGGGGCCCTTTTATTTCGCCCACGCCGTGCTGTCCCAGATGCGAGAGCAGAAAAGCGGTCTGATCATCAACATCGGCTCGATCTCGGGTATTGAGGGGGATCGCATCGGTGTGGACTATCCCACCGCCAAATCCGCCCTGATGAACGGCTTTACCAAGTCGGTGGCGCAGGCGGGCGCTCGCTACGGCGTGCGCTGCGTGTGCATCTCCCCCGGCCCCGTGCTGACAAGAGCCGCCATGGCCAATATGCGCACCATGCTGAACCGTGCCGCCGACCCGCAGGAGATCATTGATCTGGTGTTGTTCGTCGCCTCCGACAAGGGGCAGTTTATCAACGGCACCAACCTGCTCATCGACGGCGGACGTGACGCGATGCAGCGTCTGAAATACGAAAAGTGAGGGTACGTATGCAACAAAAGCCGACATTTCTGGGACAGAACAAGCCCCTGCTCTGCTGCATGGTGATCACCGAGACAGCGGATCAGGCGATCATCACCGCCCGCAACGCCGCCTTTGAGGGGGCGGATGCCTACGGCTATCAGATCTGCCGCATGGATCCCACCCAGCGCTCTGAGGAGGAGATCAAGCGCGTACTGCGCTATATGGGAAATCGCCCCGTTTATATGACCAACTATCGCCACGGCTTCAACAAGGAAAAAAGCGACGAGCAATTGGGCGACGAGCTGGTGGATCTTGCAAAATGGGGTGCCACACTTTGCGATGTGATGGGCGACTATTATCATCGCGAGGAAAACGAGCTCACTATGGATGCCGCCGCCATTGACAAGCAGCGCCGCCTCATCGACCGCATCCACGAGGCGGGGGGCGAGGTGCTGATGTCCTCGCACGTGCTGAAATACACCCCTGCCGAGGAGGTGCTGCGCATCGCCTTTGAGCAGCAAAAGCGCGGCGCGGACGTTGTGAAGATCGTCACTGCGGGCAACTCGGTAGAGGAGGAAATGGAAAATCTGCGCATCACAACGCTGCTGAAAAAAGAGCTGGATATCCCCTTCCTCTTTCTCTCGGGAGGCACCCATTGCCGCTTCCACCGTATGATCGGCCCTGCGCTGGGCTGCGTGATGGGGCTTTGCGTGCAGCAGTACGATGCGCGCTCCTCCAAGGATCAGCCCCTGCTCCGCGCCGCCCGTGCGGTACTGGATAATTTTGACTATTTGCCAAAGGAAAGACTTTAAAAAGGAGACACGTGCATGGATTTTAGTAACAAGGTCGCCCTGGTGACCGGTGCTGCCGTAGGCATTGGCAGAGCCACGGCGCTGCAGCTGGCAGAGCGGGGCGCGGACGTGATATTGCTGGATATCAACGAAGAAAAGCTGAACGCCGTCAAGGCGGAGTGTGCCGCCCTCGGACGGGATGCGCAGAGCTTTGTCTGCGACATCAGCGACGAGGCCAAGGTAAACGATGTGATCGCCACCGCCATGGCGCACTTCGGCAGGATCGACATTCTGGTGAACAACGCGGCGCTCTGGCGGGAGTTTACCCCCTTCACCGAGCTTTCCGCCGAGAAATGGCAT
>SVQY01000015.1 GCA_015065135.1 Oscillospiraceae bacterium | reverse complement strand
CAAACGATATGGCGTATATGAGCGAGATGCCCTCCAGAACCGCTGTAAACGGCGCTTCCTGGGCTTCTACCTACGGCTCTTACAAGAGATCCCTGGATGCAAAGCTTGCACAGATCGTAGATAGCCTCGTGTAAGTTATTTTCAAAAGCACCGCAACTTTGGTTGCGGTGCTTTTTATTCGGCTTTTTCTATTTACAAAGCACGGCAAATGATGTATAATGAAGCTGTACAAGATTTTTCCAAGGGAGGACTTACAATGGCAAAAACGATGAAGGCAGCGGTGCTTCACGCTGTTGCGGATCTGCGCTATGAGGATGTGGCTCGCCCCGTTCCGGGTGAGGGTGAGGTGCTTTTGCAGGTGATGGCTGCCGGTGTCTGCGGCTCGGATATTCCGCGCGTTTTTACGAAGGGCACCTATCATTTTCCTACCATTCCGGGGCACGAGTTTGCCGGTAAGATCGTAGAGAGCGATGATCCTGCGTTGCTGGGGCGCAAGGCAGCTGTGTTTCCGTTGTTGCCCTGCCGCAAGTGCGCCGCCTGCCAGGTGGGAGAGTATGTCAAATGCGCCGATTATGATTATTACGGCTCCCGTCGCGACGGTGCCTTTGCGGAATATCTGGCAGTAGACAAGCGTAATCTGGTGCTGCTGGACGATAAGATCTCCTATGCCGAGGCCTCCTTGCTGGAGCCCGCAGCCGTGGCACGCGCCGCGGTGCGCCGTATGCAGATCACGCTGGGCGATACTGTGGTGATCTTTGGTGCCGGTCCTATCGGTCTGCTTGCCGCACAGTGGGCAAAAAAGGCGGGCGCGGGCCTGGTGCGCGTGGTGGATATCAGTGAGGAAAAGCTGGCTTTTGCCCGTCAGTTTGGCTTTGAGGCTTATGATCAGGCGCGCGATGGCGCTTGCCAGTGCGCTTTGGAGGGTACCGGTGCTTCCGCTGCACTCAACAATGCGGTCAAGGCGTTGGCCCCCAATGGCAGATTGGTGCTGATGGGCAATCCCTTTGGGGATATGACCATCGATAAGGGTGTGTACTCCGAGATCCTGCGCCGGGAGATCACTATGTGCGGCACCTGGAACTCCTCCTACAATGATCGCGTTAATGACTGGAAGGCGGTTGCTGAGGCAATGGCTGCAGGCGATATGGCGTTTGAGGCGCTGATCACACATCGTTATCCGCTGGAGCGCTGCAACGAGGCGTTGGAAATGATGCGCGACAAAAAGGAGTTCTTTACCAAGGTCACCTTTGTGGCGAAGGAGGATTGAGATGAAACGTTCTGGAAGAGTGCGCGCTCTTGCCGCTTTGTTGATCGCGTTGATGGTGGCGCCGTTGATGAGCGGCTGCAGCCCCGATCTGGAGGAAAACGAGATCGCGGTCAAATGGCATATGGGTATGGTCACGTCGGATCTGCATGAGGAATCTCCGCTGACCATTCTGGATGGGCTGGAGGGCTATTCCTATACCGATATCATCACGTTGGAGGAGCCCGGTATGCGCCTGACCTTTACCGATTACAACGGCGAGGATGCTCCGGACGGTGGCGAATATGCTACCGAGGAGGTCTTTGTGCTGTCGCATTGGGAGGAAAAGGACGGCAAATGGGTCATTGATCACCCGGGCGACAACTATACCGGTGTGGACGGACGTTCCGGCGAGATCGCCGAGATCAAGCGCGACGAATACGCGACCTATACCTACATCAGCTCCTATAAAGACGAAAAGATCCGCCTTTGCTACGCCTCGGGGCAGACCAAGCGGAATACCCGCAAGCTGGACTTTCCTCGGGTGTATGTGGAGCAGACCTTTGAAACCGGCACGCTGCTGACCTCCAAGACCAATATTCTCAAGGATATCAAGGTAGCGGAATTTTTGGAGACCGCCAAAGAGACCTCCTGGTATGAGGGGCTGGAGGGTATTACGCTTTATGCTATGGGCGACAGCTATTTTGGCGGTAGCACTAACGGCAAGCAGTATGTCTGGCCCAATCTGATGGCACAGAAATATGGTATGGAATTCGTCAATCACGGTATTGGCGGCAGCTCGGTGGCGATAGGCGGCTATATGCCGATGTGCAGTCGTATCTCGCAGATGCCGTCGGGTAGCCCCGACATTGTGCTGTTGGAGGGCGGCCGCAACGACTTTTGCGAAAGCAGCATATCGGTCGGTGAGCCGGATGACACCGTTTTTACCACCTTCTGCGGCGGTGTGAACAGCTGCATCGAGCAGCTGCAGGCGAAATATCCCAACGCGCTGATCATTGGCATCACCTGCTGGGCGCACGAGGAGACCAGAAACGACGAGACGCAGCAGCAATATGCGGATGCCATGCTGGCGGTGTTCGAGCGGCACGGCTTGCCCTGCTTTGACGCCAGCAACGTGGAGCTTTCCGGTGTGGATATAGATCGCTATTCCTTCCGCGAAAAGTATAGTCAGAATACCGGTGATATCAGCCACCTGAATACCGATGGTATGATCCTGGTGGAGCCGAGATTTGAAAAGTTTATTGCCGAGCAGTATCAGGCTTTCCTTGCGGCAAAGGAAGGCTGAGTAAAAAAAGAAAACCGCACGCCGGTGCGTGCGGTTTTCTTTAAAGAGCATTAAGCCTCGGTCGTTTCCTCGGCGGGTGCCTCTTCAGCAGTCTCGTCGTCGTCAACGATGATAAAATTGTCGTCAAGCTCTTCTTCATCGATCTCATCGAAATCGAAATCCGTGTCCTCGATCTCATCCTCGCGGTAGGAATCGCAGAAGGTAAAGAAATTGCGGCACAGACGGTAGATGACGTAAGCGATGGCGCTGGCGGCTGCAACGACAGCCATGGTGATGGCAATGATCTTGCCGTAATTTGTCTTTTTTTCTTCCATTAGAGTAACCTCCTTTTGCTTTTGGTCACCCAATGGGTGCCTTATGAATTCATTGTATCATATTTTTGAAAAAAAGCAATAGGAATTCTTACATTTTTACAAATTTGTTGCAATATAACGGAGGTGCAACCGTGACAAGAGCGCAAATACAAGAAAAGCTGCGGGCTGCAGGCATAGAAAATGCGCTTTTTGAAGCGATGCAGCTTTGTGCATCTATGAGCGGCGAGGCGTTGGAAAATGCCGTCGAGCGCCGCTGCAACGGTTATCCGCTGCAATATTTGCTGGGCGAATGGGATTTTTATCGCCAGCGCTACGAGGTCAGCGAGGATTGCCTCATTCCGCGTGCGGATACCGAGTTATTGGTGGAGAAGGCGATCGGAATGCTGCCAGAGGGTGCGCAGTTTCTGGATCTTTGCACCGGTAGCGGCTGCATTGCGATCTCCACCTTGTGTGAGCGACCGGATACCAGATGCACGGCGGTGGATCTGTTTGAAAGGACCTTAGCCTTGGCGGCGCGCAATGCCGATCGAAACGGCGTAGCAGCGCGGATGACCTGTCGGATCGCCGATGTGCTTCGTTTGCCCGAAGGTGAGCTGGCGATGCAAAAGTTTGATGCCATCCTCTCCAATCCGCCTTATATCCGCGATGATGTGGTGCCTGTGCTGCAGCGCGAGGTGCAGCACGAGCCGGCGGCGGCTTTGCGCGGCGGTGCGGACGGCCTGGACTTTTACAGAAGTATTCTGGAGCGCTGGAGCATGCTTTTGAAGCCGGACGGATTTTTGCTTTTGGAGATCGGCTACGATCAGGCGGACGACCTGCGTGCGTTATCCGAAAAACACGGCTTTTCTCATACCGTTTACAGGGATCTTGGCGGAAATGACCGCGTGGTGTATTTGAAAAAATAACCAAAATACGCGCGGCGGCATACCCTTGGGTGAGAGGCCCTGAGGCCTCCTTTGGAGGTGCTGCTATGAACGTTGAGGTTCTTTGTGGCGGTGTTGGCGGAGAGCGAGCGGTCTCGCTTTGCTCCGGTGCCCGTGTAGCCGCCGCCCTGCGTGCGCGTGGCGCGCACGTATCTGCGACCGATTGGAACGGTGTTGTTTCGGCAGAGCTGCTGCAAAAATGCGGCGCAGCGGACGCGGTCTTTTTGGCTTTGCACGGCGGTGCCGGCGAGAACGGAGAGCTGCAACGAGTGCTGGATCAAAACGGGACCCGACACTATACCGGCACGGGCGGTGACGGTGCCGCGCTGGCGATGGCAAAGCCGCGTGCCAAGGCGGCGGTAGCCGCCTTTGGCGTTCCGGTCGCCAAGGGCACTTTGCTTGATAAAAAGCAGGCGGTGCCGCCCCTATCTTACCCCTTTGTCGTCAAGCCTGCGGAGGGTGGCTCCAGCATTGGATTTTCTTTGGTAAAAACCGATGCAGAGTGGCGGAAACTCACCCCGTTCACGGGCTTTTTGTGCGAGGAATACCTGCCGGGCAGAGAATTTACCGTAGGTATTCTGGAGGAATGCTGTCTGCCCGTTGTGGAGATCCGTCCGCGTGGCGGCCTGTATGACTACGCGCACAAATATCAGTCGGGGGCTGCCGAGGAGCTTTGCCCCGCGCCGATCACGGCGGCAGAGCGGGATCGCCTTTTTTGCCTTGCTACGGTCGCCTTCCGCGCTCTGGGGCTGCGGGACTACGCGAGGCTGGATTTCAAGGAGGACGCCGACGGTGTGCCTCGCTTTCTGGAGGCCAACACCCTGCCGGGTATGACGGCGACCAGTCTCTTTCCGTTAGCGGCAGCGGCAAAGGGCATTACCTTTGAAGCGTTATGTGAACAAATGGCGGCGCTTGCCGCCTTGCGAAAAATCAAAAAATGAGGGAACGTATCATGAAAAACGTAAAAAAGATCGGATATGCAGTGCTGGGACTTGGTATCGGAAAGGCCCATGCTGAGGCTGCCGCCAAGAGTGAGAATGCTCAACTGGTGGCTCTTTGCGATCGGGACGAGGCGCTGCTGCAAAAGATCGGCGCAATGTATCCGGGCGCAAAGCTGTATACCGATGCGGCGCAGCTGCTGGCAGACCCTGCGGTGGATATCGTCAGCGTCTGCCTGCCCAGCGCTTTGCACGCAGACTATGCGGTGCGCGCAATGGAGGCGGGCAAGCACGTGCTGGTGGAAAAGCCGATTGATATTACCTGCGAGCGCGCTATGCGCATTGAGGAGGCAAGACTGCGCACCGGCAAGTGCTGCGGTGTGGTCCTGCAGAACCGCTTCAATCTCAATATGTATCCCATCCGCGAGGCCATTGACAGCGGCCGTATCGGGCAGCTGTTTCTTGGCACCTTCGCGGTCAAGTGGTTTCGCGAGCAGCGCTATTATGATCGCGGTGGCTGGAGAGGCACCTGGGAAATGGATGGCGGCGGCTCGCTGATCAATCAGGCCTCCCACACGGTGGATCTGATGCAATGGCTCATGGGCGATGTGGCATCGGTGACCTCACATATGCAGATCGCCAATCACGACATCAAGACCGAGGATGTGACCGCCAGCACCGTGCGCTTCAAAAACGGTGCGATGGGCACCTTTGTCAGCACCACCTGTGCCTATCCCGGCGTGTCCACCGAGATCTGTCTTTACGGCACGGGCGGCAGCATAGAGGCCGATGCGGATCGCCTGAAGCTCTGGAGAATGAGCGAGCCTGTGGATGAGCTGGACGAGGAGGAAGAGGAGGAGCTGATGCTGGAGCGCTTTGGCGGCGGTAACCGCGTGGCCTCCGCCAAGGAGCCGGAAAAGCTGTACGGTCACCGACATGTGGTGGAGGATATGATCCTTGCGGTGAGAGACGGCCGCGACCCCGAGATCATGCCGCTGGAGGCTATGAAGAGCCTTGCTGTGATCGAGGCCATTTATCGCTCGGCCAAGGAGGGCAGAACCGTCACGCTCTGAGTGCGGTTGTTGACAAAAAACGGTCAAGCGAGTATAATTATTCCACATAGTCTATATCAAAGGAGTTGAAACGCGTGCAATATATCGTTTTGGGTGCTGCCGTGCTGATTCTGGGGATCAATGTGATCGTGGGAATGAGCCGTGGGCTCAAGCGCGGTCTTTTGCGGCTTGTGCTGATCGCGGTGGCGGCAGTGGCAGCCTTTTTTGTGGCAGGTGCTCTGTCGGATGCCGTTGGTGCTGCGTTGGTGCCGAAAATACAGGAGCTACTGTCCTCCAATCCGGATCTCAGCAGCTTTTTTGGGGAAAACCCCGAAATGCTGGAATCGGTGGATGCCGTGGCGCAAATGCTGGTCGGTCCGATCCTGCTCCTGCTTTGCTACATGGTGCTTAAGCTTATCACGTGGCTGATCTATTTCATTCTATGCAAGCTGTTACATATCAAAAAGGAGGGTGCGCTGATCCGCACCACCTGCGGTGCCGCTCTCGGTCTTGTGATCGGTGTGGTGGGGCTGGTCGCCTTTGTTACGCCGGTGATGGGCTACACGCAGCTGCTCAGCCGTACGCTGAGCGAGGCGGATGCCGTTACCGCCCGTATGGGCGAGATGGAGCTGGAGGAGTACAACGAGCAATATCTTGCTCCTGCGGCAACGGCGCCGATCGCCGCGCAGGCTTACGATCTTCTTGGCAGCAAGCTGTTTTGTCATCTTTCGTCTGCCGAATGGAACGGGGAGACGGTGGAGCTGGAGAATGAGTGGTTTGCTGTGGTCGGTGCCGTGAACAGCGGCATCCGACTGACCGAAAAGCCCTTGGCGGAATACGGCGAGACCGAGTCGCAGAGCATCCATGCCATGATCGGTAGTGTAGAGCATTCGGTACTGCTTTCCGGCATTGGCAGCGACGCCATCAGCACCATTGCCGGGGCGTGGCTGCAGGGTGACACCTTTATGAGTGTGGCCAAGCCTGCGGTGGGGGATGAGAGCGTGGAGATCATTCTCGACGGCCTCCTGAAGGTGCTTGCCACCACCGATAGCGAGAGCTTTGGCAGCGATCTGGATTTCTTTGCCGATCTGATCGACCTGATGATCGAATATGGCATATTGGAAAAGATCAACAGCGTCGAGCAGACCGATGATCTGGTGGCCTATCTGGTTACCTCCGGCTTTTTGGACGAGACACAGCAGCTGCTGCAGGCCAATACCCGTATGCGGCCGGTAAACGAGGCCATTTCCAACGCAGCTATGCGTTTGTTGGTCAAGCAGCTGGGCGATCCTGCCAAATATCTGGAGGAGCACGGCGAGCTGATGGACGCTATATCCGGCGCACTGAAGGGTGCGGTGGATAACGAGGGCAACGTGAATGTAGAAGCTTTGGCAGAGAACGTGAACAACGTGCTTGCCGAGCATCAGGTGGATATTCCCGAGGCTGCAACAGAGATCATCGCCGATGCGTTGAAGGAGGAGTTCACCGGTGAGGAGCTGACCTCTCTTTCGGTGCCCGAGATCACCGATCGTCTGATCGCACATCTTGGTGACCTGCCCAATATTGGTCAGTACATTGACGAGGCAGCGTGATCCAAACGCCGCACGTGTTAGCAAAAAGCTGACACGTGCGGCGTTTTTTTGCACCTTTTCGTGTCCTTTTTCATATACTGACGGCAGAGGGGTGATGCAATATGATCACGGTAAGACCCTATCTGCGCGAGGCGGCGGTGACGTATGCCGCCAGGTGGGCGAAAGACCGCAATCCGTTGTTTTATAACTTCACCGGTATCGGCGGTGATTGTACCAATTTTGTTTCGCAATGCGTGCTGGCGGGGAGCTGCGTCATGAATTTTACACCGGACTTCGGCTGGTATTACCGCTCCGTCAATGATCGCGCACCCGCCTTTACCGGCGTAGAATATTTTTGGGATTTCTTTACCCGTGTGCCGGCTTTTTTGCGCGCCAATGGCGGCATCGGCCCTTTTGGTCGCGCTGCGACCCGGGAGGAGGTCACGCCGGGTGATGTGGTCCAGCTGGCGGATGCGGCAGGGGACTTTTATCATACGCTGTTGATCACCGCCGTGCGGGAGGGGGAGCTGCTGGTCTCTGCGCACTCCAATGACGTGTATAACCGACCGCTTTCGGAATACGATGCGCCGCAGAAGCGCTTTTTGCGCATCGAGGGGGTCGCCTGTGCCGGGATGATCCCTTCTTGCTTCGCAGGACTGTATACCGGCAGACGGTTACCTTTTTCATAAAATGAAAAAATGTCGAAAACCTCTTGCAATCAGGCTTTTTGTGTGATATAGTAAGTGCAGCTTGAAAAGAAAAGAGATGGATTTATGACTGCGGTGATTATCATTTCGCTGGTGACGGTGCTTGCCACGGCGGCGCTGGCTCTGCTTGAGCCGATGCTGCACGCAAGGCATCCCTCCTGGCGCATCTACTGGATAGCGCCCCTGGTGGGGGCACTGATCCTGATCGTAGGAAAATGGATCCCGCTCGGAGAGGCGTATGCGGGACTGACGGCGGATAGCGCCGTGAACCCGATCAAGATACTGATCCTTTTCTTTTCCATGACGCTGATGTCTGTTTTCCTGGACGAGGCAGGCTTTTTCCGCTACCTGGCGGGCAGGGTGCTTCGCCACGCAGGCAGCAGTCAGAAAAAGCTGTTCATTATGCTCTATCTGGCGGTGTCGGTGCTGACGGTCTTTACCTCCAACGACATCGTTGTGCTGACCTTCACGCCCTTTATCTGCTATTTTGCAAAACACGCCGAAATCGACCCCGTTCCCTATCTGATCGCCGAATTTGTGGCGGCAAATACCTGGAGCATGGCGCTGATCATCGGCAACCCCACCAACATCTATCTGGCGGCGGGGAACTACATTGACTTTGCGACCTATTTTGGCGTGATGGCGCTCCCCACACTTTTTGGCGGTGCGATGTCCATCTTTATGCTTTGGGCGTTGTTTGGCCGTAAGCTGGAGCGCCCGATGCGACCCCAGAATGAAGAAAGTCACCTTTCGGACAAGCCCACCGTGATCCTCGGTCTTGTGGCGCTCGGCGGTTGTATCCTTTTTTTAGTACTATCCTCTTATCTGGATATGCCGATGTGGCTGATCGCCGCAGTGGCCTGCGTGCTGCTCTATCTTTCGGCTATTCCGGAGCTGCTCATCCGTCGCCGCGGTATGGCGGTTGTGAAGCATAGCTTCAAGCGCGCTCCCTACGATGTGATCCCCTTTGTGCTTGCGATGTTTGTGGTTGTCATGGCATTGGGGCGTGTAGGAGCCACCGACGTGCTGCGCTCGGTGGTGCTGGGGCAGGGTGAGCTATGGCGGTCGGGCATTCTGGCCTTTCTATCCGCTAATCTGTTGAACAATATCCCTATGAGCGTGCTTTTTTCCACCATCGTTTCTATGGATGGTGTAGCCTCGCTGCCGGCATTGTATGCGGCGGTGATCGGCTCTAATGTGGGTGCGTTTTTCACACCGATGGGTGCGCTTGCCGGCATTATGTGGATGGCGCTGCTCAAGCAGCATCGGGTGTCGCTTTCCTTTGGGCGCTTCGTGCTTTACGGTGCGGCGCTTTCGATACCGACCCTGCTGGCTTCTCTTGGCGGTCTTTCGCTCGTTATGCTATTTTTGTGATATATGTGGAGGCTTTAAATGGATCTGAAGGGAATACTGAAAAAACTGGAAAACTGCCCCTGTGGGCAAAAGCACACCTTTGATTTAAAGGCGGTGGAGATCGGCTCCGGTGTAACCAACAGGGCAGGCGCGCTGCTGCGCGAGGCCGGCTTTGGCGACCGCCTGCTGCTGGTGGCGGATGACAATACGCTGCGAGCGGCAGAGGGGATTTTACCGTCGCTGGAGCGATCCGGCTTTGCCGTAAAAAAGCTGATCTATCAGAATCTGCTTTATGCCCGTGACGAGCAGGTGCGGGAGGTGGAGAGCCTTTGTGATGATGTGGACGGCATCCTCTCGGTGGGCACCGGCTCGCTCAATGATATCTGCCGCGTGGCGGCAAAAACGAAGGCGAAGCCCTTCTGCATCTTTGCCACCGCCCCCTCGATGGACGGCTTTGCGGCAGATCTGGCACCCATTGTGGCAAACAACTTCAAAAGCTCCTGGAGCGGTGCGCAGCCCTGCCTGATCCTGGCGGATACCCGCATTCTGGCCAAGGCGCCCACCGAGCTGAAGGCTGCGGGCTTTGGAGATATGATCGCCAAGTATCTGGGCATTTTCGATTGGCGCGTGTCGCAGCTGCTGACAGGGGAGCATTATTGCCCCGCCATTGCCGAGCTGACCCTGGATAGCGTGCGCCGTATGCGCGCCCTTGCCGACCGCGTGACCGCAGAGGACGAGGAGGCGGCAGGGGCCATTATGGAGTCGCTGGTGCTTTCGGGTCTCGCCATGAAGCTGGCGGCATCCTCCCGCCCCGCATCGGGGGCGGAGCACGCCCTTTCCCATTACTGGGAGTGCTACAAGCTGACCCGCGGCATCTGGCCGGAGTTTCACGGCAAAAAGGTGGGCGTTGCCAGCCTTTTGATGATACGTATCTACAAAAACATAGCCAAACGGGTCGAAAAAATCGATGCCACAACGGCTCTGCCCACCCTTGAGGAGGTCTGCGTCGGCTTTGATGCGGCGCAGATCCCCGAGGTAGAGAAGCTCAATGCCTTGGCCCTTGCCGCCAAGGTGGATCGCCGGCTGCTTTGTGACAAATGGCAGGAGATCCGTGCGCTGGCAGAGGAGTGCTTGCCCGATGAGGCGGAGCTGCGCGCCGAGATGCAAATGGCGGGCGCTGCTACCGAGCTTGCCGATATCCACGTGGATGAGGCGCTGCTGGCAAAGGGGCTTCGCTATCACCCCTATATCAAGAGCAGATTGCTGCTGACCCATCTGTTCCCCGTGATGGGTATCGATCCGATGGATTTTATCAATTAACCCCCAAACGGGCATAAAAAAAGCCAACCGTTTTACAACGTTTGGCTTTTTTAGTGTCAGCTGGCGAGGGTATGCATCTCGCTTGTGCTCAGCGCCTTTTTGTAAAAGGCAAAGTAGCAGAAATCGCATTTGGCGTTGGATTCCGTAGGATAGCCGCCCAGCACGTGGTCAAGCTGCGTGTCGGTAAAGAAATCGCCCGCGGTGCCCTTGGTATAGACGATCTCGCATTCCACGTAGTCGATGTAAGCCTTAAAGGCCCTTGTGGTGGCGTTGTAGACCAGCGCGAAGTGATGAAGGACGGTCTTGTCGTAATCGTCAGGAAGCTTCATATCGATCTGGAAGGTATTGCTCTCGTCACGGAAGCGGAAGCCGGCAGACGTGGTGGAAATATCGGCGTTTCTGTAGGGCAGGTTGATGAAGCCTGCACCGTTGGTGCCCGAGCAGGCGATGACGCCACCCGTTCCGGTGAAATTGCCTGCGATAAACTCGCAGGTCCAGCTGTAATCGTCGGATAGGATCACCGTTTCGGTAAGCTCCAAGGATTTATCGCTGTTGTTTGTGCTGACCGTCACTTTTCCATTCGAAACGGTGCCGACCTTGCTGAAATCGTAACCCGAATCGGGGTCGGAGACGTCAACGATCAACCGATCCACCGTTTCTGCCTCATTGCCTGCATCAGCAGAGCCGCTGCTGCCGAAGGGGTAATAATTGTTGTATTCGGGGTCCCAGAAATAGGGCTCCATGCCGGTGTTTGCGTGGTAAGCGGCATTTTTGCCTGCCTCTGCACCGACCTCATTGTAGGTGGACTGCTTGAAGTGGGCGTCGTCCTTCATATCCGCGCCCGCAACGCCTGCCAGCTTGCCCGAGATCATCACAAAATCGTCGTGCTCGCGGCAAAGCTCGGTCTGCGCCAGAATGATGGCGTCGTGCTTGGTCTCGTCCGATTGACGCTCGCCGATACGGATGACCATCGCCTTTTCCACGCCCTGCTTTTGCATTTCACCAAATAGCTTT
This sequence comes from Oscillospiraceae bacterium, assembly GCA_015065135.1. Lineage (GTDB taxonomy): Bacteria > Bacillota > Clostridia > Oscillospirales > CAG-272 > Firm-07. The sequence goes on along the minus strand of SVQY01000015.1, from coordinate 33,936 downwards.
ACAAGGGCATTTTTATAGGTAGCACCCGCCGTGTCCTGCGCACCGTCGGTCTCGCCCTGCAGCCAGACCATATACTGATGGCGCACGGTGTAGCCGTTGCTTTGGAGATAGGTCTTGGCGGCATTGTAACGGGTGATCGTTTCGTTCAGCGCGTCTCCGTCGGTTGCCCAGAAGGAGATCTTCTGACCGCCCTTGGAGGCAGAAACGCCTACGATCGGCACGCCGGTATAGGCGTAATAGCTTTCCGCAAAGGCGGAAACGAGAGAGCCTGTTTTGGTGGTCTCCGAGATCACGCCTCTGTTTTCGTTCACACCAAAGGGCTCGGTGATGGGATAGAGCTTGGTGGGGTCGGATACGGCGCGGAACTCATAGCCGTGCCCCTCGGCAACGGTGGGAGCCTCTGCGGCAACGCCGCGGCCCGCCATATTGGATTGTCCCATAAAGATCACAAGATCGACCACCGGCTTTTTCTCGGGCTCCTGCACGGCACCGATCCTGCCCTTGGAGACCCACGTCGTGCCGTCATACTGGAATAGCTCCCAGGTGACGTTGTTCAAGAACAGATCGCTTGTCTTGGGGGCGGAGGGGGCAGCTGCAGCCACGGTAATGTCAAGCGCTCTTGCCTTCACGCCGGAGGGGGTGCCGTTGATGACCCAGTAGCCGTTACTGTTGATGGTAACGGTAGGCGTGCTGCCCGGCGTGCCGGCTGCACCGTCCGTGCCCTGCGCCTTTACCGAGGTGGCAGAGCCGTTGATGACCCAGTAGCCGCTGCTGTTAATGGTAACGGTCGGCGTCGTGCCGTCTATACCGTTCACGCCGGGCTTGCCGAAGTCGTTTTGCAGCAGGCTCCACTGTCCATCCTTTTTCTGATACAGATCGTAGCTGTCTATATCAAAATAAAAATCGCCGTCCTTGCCTGCGGTGGTGCCGGGGCTCTCAGTACCCGTCAGCCAGGCGGTACCGTCCTTGCCGTCTGTGCCGTTCTTGCCGTCAATGCCGTCCCGACCGTCCTTGCAGGAGACAAGGGCAAGGGAGGTGACGATCATCACGCACGCAAGAATGAGGGCAATCAGCTTCTTTTTGAAAAATATCTTTGTCATTTGCAGATACTCCTGTGTTATGGTGATAAAAGCCGCTTGCCGATTTCGGCAAGCGGCTTTTTCGGATTACATATTTTCGCCGTAAAGGACCTTCAGATACTGCTCGATCAGATCCACGCAGCGGTCAAAGCCCAGGATCTCGGAGTTCAGGCACAGGTCGTAGTTGCGGGCGTTATCCCACTCCTGGCCGGTGTAGTAGCGGTAGTAGGTGCTACGGGCGCGGTCGATGCGGTCGATCTGGCGCTCGGCCTCTTTATCGGAAAGGTTGTAGAGATTGGCAACCGTCTCGATGCACTTTTCCTTGGAGGCATAAACGAACACGCGCAGCACGTTTGGCTCATCTCGCAGGATATAGTCGGCGCAGCGACCCACGATGATGCAGCTCTCCTTGCCGTGCAGGCTCTTGATGATCTTGGCCTGATAGTTGAACAGATTGTCATCAGAGGTAAACTCGCCGCTGGAGGGAGAGATGATCTTTTCGCCGAAGCTGCCATCGTATTTACCGAAGAGCTTGGCTCGCTTGCTCTCGTCGGCCTTGCCGAACAGATCGATGTTGATGCCGCTCTCCTCGGATGCCAGCTTGATCAGATCCTGATCGTACCAGGCGATGCCAAGGCGCTCAGCCAGCATTCTGCCGATGGTGCGGCCGCCGCTGCCAAAGCCGCGTGCGATGGTAATGGTAAACTTTGCCATAATTCCTGTCCTCCTTACTGATTAACGGCATCCACGAAGCGGAGGAAGGCGGCAAGGCCTGCTGCATCGCGCTTGTAAACGCCTGCATCGGTCAGCACCTTGACAAAGGTGGCGCCGATCTCTTTTTCAATGATTTCGCGTACCGTTTCGGGGGTAAAGGTGTAATTATCCTTAAATTTCAGGAACCATTCCTTGTGCTTGGCAATGGTCTCATCCTCGGCAAAATCCTTGCCCTGCAGAATGGCATCGCACATGGTGGCGATCTCGTCCTTCAAGCGTGCGGGCAGCACGGCCAGACCCATGACCTCGATGAGGCCGATATTTTCCTTTTTGATATTGTGAAGATCCGCGTGGGGGTGGTAAACGCCGAGAGGATGCTCCTCGGTGGTGATGTTGTTGCGCAGCACCAGATCCAGCTCAAATCTGCCGTCACGGATGCGGCCGATGGGGGTGATGGTGTTGTGAGGCTCGCCGTCGGTCTCGGCAAAGATAAAGGCTGCCTCGTCGGTATAGCCGCGCCACGCGTGCAGGATCCTGTCAGCCAACTCTATGAGGCGCGTCTTGTCGGTACCGTTGATACGGATCACAGACATCGGCCAGCGCACGATGCCGGCGGTAACATCCTCAAAGCCCTTGAAGGTCAGGGGATGCTCGATGGGTGCCTTTTCCATTGCAAAGGAGTAGTGACCGCCCTGCATATGGTCGTGAGAGAGGATCGAGCCACCCACAATGGGCAGGTCCGCATTGGAGCCAAGGAAATAATGGGGGAACTGCTCCACAAAGTCGAGCAGCTTCACAAAGGAGGAGCGGTCGATCTTCATCGGGGTGTGTGCGGCGGAGAGAGCGATGCAATGCTCGTTATAATAGACGTAGGGAGAATACTGCAGGAACCAATCCTGGCCGGCCATCTGCATCGGGATCAGACGGATGTTCTGGCGTGCCGGATGAGAAAGAGTACCGGCGTAGCCCTCGTTCTCGTGGCAGAGCAGGCACTTGGGGTAGCTCTTGGGGGGCAGCAGCTTGGCGGCGGCGATGGCCTTGGGGTCCTTTTCGGGCTTGGACAGGTTGACGGTGATATCAATATTGCCGTACTCGCTGGCATAGACCCACTTCAGATCCTTTTTTACACGATAGGTGCGGATGTAGTCCGAGTTGCGTGCCAGATCGTAGAAATAATCGGTGGCCTTTTCGGGGTCCTCGCGGTGGAGCGACCGGAAGGTGGAAATGACCTCGGAGGGGCGCGGGGTCAGCAGGCCCATCAGGGAGGTATCGAACAGATCGCGGTAGACCACGGAGTCGCTTTCGATTAGCTTTTCCGCAACCGCATAATCCAAAATATCCTTCAGGATCTCCTCCAGAGGGCGACCGGTCACGGCGGTGCCGTCATCGGTCATATCAGAGACCTTCAGCGCACCCATCAGAGCGTTGGTGGCCCAGGTGCGGTCGGCCTCACAGATCAGTGCCTTGTCGGCTGCATAGGCCACAAGTTCTTTGATGTAAAAACAGATGTTCGACATAGATGCTCTCCTTGCTTATTACTGATTTTATTATAACATTCCATATGCACTTTGTCAAAGGGGGAAAGCGTTATTTTAGAATTTTTTTGCAAAAAAAGAGGAGGCTTTTCGCCCCCACTTGCAGATGCAGCCTTTGAATGTGCGGTTTTTTGCACCATCACAAATCTATTATATCACAAGGAATAGGTGCTTGTAAAGAGGCAAATTGTGCAAAAGGGTCAATTTCTGCTATTTGTATAAAAAATTCTTGTTTATTTCTTACAATCTGCCAATTGCAAAGCACTTGCAAATGTGATATACTGAAAGCGAAGAAAGGAGGTACAGTCCAATGTACAAGTAACCAACGTCCCAATCGCCAAATCAAAGCAAGGCAAATAAACTGGGAGGAAAAAACACGGCGGTGTTACGCTGAAACATAGATGGAGCGCGAAAAAGCTTGAGGCTTTGTGTCAGCCGACGGGTGTCGGAAAGGCCTCCGCCGAGCATCCCTTGCGATCATACGAATACGACCGAAACAAAAGTATTCTCCTTTAGAGAACGAAAAAATGTGTTTGCGATGTGGTAGATCAATGAAACGCAACGGATAGAAAACAGAAAGAGAGGATCACAAAAGATGTTAGATATCAAGAGTGAACAGAAATGACCCTTGATCGTGTGTAAAGAAACATGATCAAGGGTCATTTCGATTTCGACGAGAGAGGCGCGAGGCCTCTTTTTTTGTTTTGCGTATTACGCCTTGCGGCGAGGCAGGTTCTCGCCGTCATCGGTACCAAAAAAGCAAGGGCACCAAACGGTGCTAGCGGAGGAGGGTGACAGGGCGGCGCTACGCGCCTACTTGCCACGCAACCTGCGGTTGCTATCAAGTTTGCAAGCAAACTTGCCCTGCTATCGCCTTGCGGCGAGGCAGGTTCTCACCGTCATCAGTACCAAAAAAGCAAGGGCACCAAACGGTGCCAGAGGAGGAGGATGACAGGACGGCGCTACGCGCCTACTTGCCACGCAACCTGCGGTTGCCATCAAGTTTGCAAGCAAACTTGCCCTGCTATCGCCTTGCGGCGAGGCAGGTTCTCGCCGTCATCAGTACCAAAAAAGCAAGGGCACCAAACGGTGCCGGAGGAGGAGGGTGACAGGACGGCGCTACGCGCCTACTTGCCACGCAACCTGCGGTTGCTATCAAGTTTGCAAGCAAACTTGCCCTGCTATCGCCTTGCGGCGAGGCAGGTTCTCGCCGTAATCAGTACCAAAAAAAGCAAGGGCACCAAACGGTGCCCTTGCTTTTTTTGGTACGGGTGACAGGACTTGAACCTGCACGGATAACCACCAGATCCTAAATCTGGCGCGTCTGCCAATTCCGCCACACCCGCATAGGGTGTGGCGGAATGGACCGCCTACACCCGCATGGAGTTTTGCGAGGTGATCGTGCGGAATGGACCGCCTACACCCGCATGGAATGCTTTAATATCATAACACGGTTTGCTTTTTTTGTCAAGTCATAGGTAAAGAAAAGAGATGGGATCTGCAGATCCCATCTCTTTTCTTTTTATTCCTGCGGAATGATGGGGTAGAGCTGGATGGTGTTGCCGCCGTCTACCACAAGCTCCGCACCGGTGGTGTTACGGGCGTGGGCGGCAAAGTAGTAGACCGCATCCGCCACGTCGGCACCGTCCGCCACGTCTCCGATGGGGGTGTAACGGGAGGGCACCGTTTTGTAAAAGTCGGGGTTCGTCTTCCAACGCTCGGTGCGGATCATGCCGGGCAGCACCGCGTTCACGCGGATATTGTACTTGCCAAGATCCAGCGCCAGTGCGCGCATCAGACCCAGCTGGCCGCCCTTGGAGGCCACGTAGGCCACGCGATCGGGGATGGCGCGGTAGGCGGTGTTGGAGTTGAGAAAGACGATATTGCCGCCGCCCTGCTCCTTCATGCGCTTGGCAGCATGCTCGCACAGACAGAAATTCCACACCACGTTGGTGTTGATCACCTTCATGAGATCGGTGAGGGGGCTTTCAAAGATCTTTATGCCAAGGCCTTGATCGGCAGCATTCAGCACAAGCGTTTCCACAAAAATGCCCTTGGCATCCAGGTCGGCAAACAGGTTGGAAACGGCTTTTTCGTCTACCGTTGTGGGGTCAATCAAGGAATCGATGGCGTAGCCGAGGATCTTCACCTCGGGGAATTTCTTACGGTAAGCGGCCTCGGCGGCGCGTACCTTTTCCTCGCTTCTGCCGGTAAAGACCACGTCATAGCCCTCGGCGGCAAATTTTTCCACAATGGCGACGCCCGTGTTGATGCAGGCGCCTGTAATGAGTGCGTTTTTTTTCATATATTACTCCTTTAGTAGGCAAACGGTATAGAATTTTGTTTCGTGCGGTGTGAAAATAACGGGTGTCCCTTTCGCATCGACCCGTATTTTCTCTCCCGTAAAGCAGTCGGTCAGAACCGACGGCTCGGGACGGTATAGCCTGACCTCGCCGCCCTCAAAGCTGTAAAGGCAGGCAAAGCTGCTGCTTGTGTAGACGGGCATCGGTCGATCTGTGTAAAAAAAGACGTGAGCATAGCGATAAAATTCCCGTATCAGCTCTACGGGCATCGGCGCGCAGGCGGAGAAGGCGTCAAAACCGCCGTCGGGGCGGAATTTGAGTCCGCAGGCGGGCTTGCCGTTTTCCGCAAAGCGCCCCAGCACCACGTCAAGGTTTTGGGGGGAGAAGAGCGGCCCTATCTGCTCGCAGCCCTTGTGATGCCATATGTCTCCCTTGACCGTCTGATTGGTAAAGGAAAAGGTCACGTGCTCGGCACCGGGGAAGCAAAGTCGCACCGTGTTATCGGCCGGCTCGCACCGCTCAAATCGGATGCCGGTATGCTTTTCCATATTGTCTATCGAAAGTGTACCGTCAATCGCATAGTAGGGTGCGTGGCAATAGAGCATATTTTTGCCCTTTTGGCGCAGGGCAGCGATTCTATCGCAAACTGCCTTGCTTGGTGCAAACAGGGCGGGGAAGAAATAGAGCTTGTATTGTTCCTCATCAAAGGCGGGGCAATCAAAATCAAAGGTCATTCCCATGTCCCAAGGTGCGCCCGCAGCGTTCAGCGCGTTAGTCTGATGCTCGACCATAGGGTAATAGACGTTCGTTTTCAGGTGATAGTTGGATGCGGTATCCGGCATCTCTACCACCTCGCTGACAGATCGGCGGGGTAGCGTGCAGACCTGCTCCTGTATGCGGCGCAGCTGTGCGATCTCGTCCATCAGGGCAGGATCGTCATAGTACCCCGAGAACATATCAAACCACCAGTAGCCCTGTCCCTTGGCCAGTACCATACCCACCTCGCGGCGAATGTATGCCACCGTGTCGGCAGAGCAGGTAAATGCCTCATCCCGTCCCACCGCATGAGAAAGGGCGGCAGCCTCGGTGGATTTCTTTAACAGATGGGTGGAGCTGTCGATCTCATGGGAAAAGAGCTTGCCGTGACAGGAGATGGAGTCCACGGGCACGCGGATGCCGCTGGTGGAGTCCAGCTTGCGGAACAAATAGGAGGCCGGGCAAAACAGCATATCAATGTGGGGACTGTTCAGCAGCTGGTCCAGCCGATTGTAGGAGGTTTGCACGGCAAAATCCAGATTTTGGCCGTAAATGTGTCCCGAAAACAGTCCCACCAAGCGTGTGCCGCCGGTGTGCTCTTTGGCAATTTTGGCAAAATGCAGAATGGTTTCGGTGACCAGCTCGTTGGTAAATTCCCAATAGCGGATGGCTTCGGCGTTTTCCGCCCCAGAGCGGATCACACCGTCGGCAGCTGCGTGGAGCACCTCTCGCGGCGGGATTTCGGCTTTTTGATCCTTGCAAAAATCACGAAAGGCTTGTCTTTGTACCTCTGTGGGGGCATCGATGACCTTGTCCACGTGGTAAGAGTACCATTCGGTGGTGCCGCCGCACATCAAAAAGATGGCGTAGATACGCTCGGGATACCACTCGTCCAGCTTATCGATCAGCGCGCACAGATAGTCTGCGGCGGCTTTCCGCCACCCCTCGCTGCCAAGGTTCTGTATCATCTGCTCCCAATGGTCGACCAGCTCGGGGTGTTGCTTTACGTACCACGGGGGTGGATCCAGGTGTACGTTGACCGAGACGTAGGCGTCGGGGGAGATGCTGTCAAAAATCTCGTGGCACTGTGCGCGCAGATTATCCCAATCGTATTCGTTCTCTCCCACCCAAACGGGGCCAAATTGCGAATAAGGAACGGTGCGCTTTTCCAGCGCGGTCATAATGCCGCTGGGGAAAATGTTGAAAAATTTCAGACCGTGATCCGAAAAATCCTGCAATATGCGTCCTTCGGGGCGAAAGGAGCGGGTCGCAGCAAAGGGGTATTTTTTGCCGTTGATCTCGATGCCGAAATTCCCGTTTTTGGAACATATTTTTGCTTTCATTATTAAAAATAAAACGCGGTTTCGGGAGGACGGATGTCGGTGAGGGCGCCCGTGTAGTGACGGAGCGTATGCACCGAATAGGGGTGCTTCAGGCACTCCTCCTCGTTAATTTCGATGCCAAGACCGGGCTTGTCGGGAATGGTGATATAGCCGTCCTTGTACTCCAGAGCTTCGTTGGTGACGTCGGCGCGCCAGGTCACGTCGCTGTACATAATTTCAAGAATGGAGAAGTTGGGGCAGCAGGCGGCCAGCTGCAGGGTGGCGGCGTTGGCCACGGGGCCGGAGGGGTTGTGGGGCGCGAAGGGAATGTAGTAGGCCTCGGCGGCAGCGGCGATCTTTTTCAGCTCCATAATGCCGCCCGCGTGGCTGATGTCGGGCTGGATGTAGTCGGCGGCGCGCATCTCAAAGAGATCCTTGAAGGAGCGCAGAGTATACAGACGCTCGCCTGCGGAAATGGCCACGGGGGATTTGTCACGGACGGCCTTGAGCGCCTCCAGATTATCGGGGGGAACGGGCTCCTCAAAGAGCATGGGCTTGAACTGCTCCAGCTCCTTGGCGATCTTGATGCCCGTGGGCACGTTGAAGCGGCCGTGACCCTCGATGAGCAGGTCTACCTTGTCGCCCACCGCCTCGCGGACGGCAGCCACGCAGCGCAGAGCCTTGTCCAGATCGGCGTTGGAGATCTCCAGATAGGATTTGCCGAAGGGATCCCACTTCATGGCGGTGATGCCGCGTTGCACGGCGATCTTGGCCTTTTCGCCGAACTCCTCGGGCTCTCTTGCGCCCGAGAACCAGCCGTTCACGTAGATGCGCACCTTGTCGTGTACCTTGCCGCCCAGCAGCTGATACACAGGCACGCCTAAGTGCTTGCCGAGAATATCCCACAGCGCCATTTCCACGGCGGAGAGGGCGGACATCAGCACCGCGCCGCCCCGCCAGTAGGCATCGCGGTAAATATCGTGATAATGCTTTTCGATATCCAGGGGGTTTTTGCCCACCAGATACTCCTTGATATGCTCCACGGCGCCGATCAGCGCCTTTTCCTTGTATTCCAGGGTCGCCTCGCCCACACCGGTCACACCCTCGTCGGTGTAGACCTTCACGAACATCCAGTTGGTGCGGAAGCAGTCGACGGCGAATACCTTTACGTCGGTTACTTTCATTGGTTTTCTCCTACTTTTGTTGTATATAAATTGGGTTGCTGAAATATTCAAATTTGGTTTATTGGGGAGTTTCATCTTGTGTGGTAACTACTCTTCCGTCACCCTACGGGTGCCACCTTCCCTCACAAGGGAAGGCTTATAGAATTGAAACTTTCAACGACAGACAGATGATACGGTGCAATGCTTAAAATAAGCGGTGTTATTTAAGGCGACAAATTTAGCAGCCTTCCCTTGTGAGGGAAGGGGGACCACGAAGTGGTGGAAGAGTAGTCTTCAAACACAAACAACTCTCCGATAAATCCCGATTTGTCCTTACTTGATATCAAACACGCGGACGTGATCCACCAAAAATACGTCGCCTGCTTTGGCGGTCGCCTTTGCCTCCTCGGTGGGGAGATGATCCTCGTGGCGGTAGCCCTTTGTCTCGGTGGAAATGAGAATGAACTCCTCGGTGTGCGAGAGGTGATCGGTGATCACACCGTCCTCAACACCGTCAATATAAAATACGTATTTGTCGGGCAACCACAGAAAGCCGAAATAGTGGAACTCGCTCGGGTCTACCTGCTTGCCGCCTACCTTGGCGCGATGCATATCCAGGCCGTAGCCCCCGGTAAAGGCGTTGTGGGCGGCAATGGTGCCGTCGGGCTTGAAGCACTCCATCACGTCGATCTCGGTGCCGGTCTTTTTGGAATCAAGAGATGCACCGATGATGGGGGACTGGATCCAGAAGGCCGACCACCAGCCGGGCAGCTGCTGGAGCTTGCAATAGCACTCGTAATAGCCGAATTTGTGCGTAAACTTGTTCTCATGAAGCTTGCCGATCTGCCACTGGAGGTGATCTCTGCCGAAGGTGGTCTTCTCCACGGGTTGATCCATAAAGTTGTAGCCGGTCTGCAGCTGGGAGGAAACGATCTCACCGTTCTCCTCAAAAATGCTGAAAACGGCACACCCGTTCTCAATTTTTACACCCTTATCGGTCCAGGCGGGATGCCGCTTGCCCATCATGCAAAGGCGGTAATCCCATTTGGTTTCATCCAGAGTGTCGCCGTCAAATTCATCCGACCATACCAGCTCAAAATCGTAGCCGTCGGGCAACAGGCTGGGGGCGTGGTCCTTTACTTCAAAAATCTTCATATCATTACCTCACAGCTTGATCTCTTTGTATATTTCGGGCAGCACACGGGGCTCTGCCTTGAAAAGATCGGGTGTCTTTTCGTCAAACATCCCCACGTGCAAGGGGACCGCCACCTTGGCGCCGCTTGCCTTGAAAAAGCGGACGGCATCCACCTCGTTCATGTTGTTGCCGATGCCGTTGACGGGCAGGAAGATCACGTCAATGTCGCTCGGCAGATCGGCAAAGATCCGCTTGTTATAAAGGGTATCGCCGGTGACGTAATAGGTCTTGCCCGTGTCGAGATCCTCGATGATCGCGCCGATGGCGTGAGGGTCGCTGTGCTCGGCGTGTACGGCGGAAAATCTCATACCGTATGCCGTCCATTCGGTAAGACGGTCGAACTGCACGTAGTTGTGTCCGCCCCCGTGAGTTCTTGCCTTTTGCCATACCGAGGCGGGGCAGAGCACCAGCATCTGCTTGTCGGTCTTTGCAAAAAAGCGGGGCGCGGTCTCGGGGTCGTAGTGGTCCAGATGATCGTGGGTAAAGATCATCACGTCGGGGGTCATGTCAAAGAATTTTTCCTCCACGGGCACGCGGCGGAAGTTCAGAGGATTGACCTTGACTACCGAGTTGGAAAGATAAGGGTCGATCATCACGGTCTTGCCGTTTTTTTCAAACAGCAGACCCGCTTGTCCAAGCCAGGTGATCTTCATATGTTTCTCCTTTCAATCAAAAAGCAGAGCCAGCGGACAGTCGGTGAGCGGCAGGTTCTTGAGGCGTACGCCACCAAGCCCCAGATCCTCTACCATAGTGTCGGGCAGAGCGTAGATATTGCCGTTTTTCAGATCCAGCAGCTTTACGGTATCTGCCTTCACGCCAAAGACCTCAAAGGAGGTGGTGCCCTCATAGGTGGCGGTCAGCAGATCGGTGGCGTTCCAGTAGATCAGCGCCTTTTTGCCGTCATCCAGCAGAAAGGTCTCGCCTTGTCTTGTGCTATCGGTGCAATCCTGCCCGTTCACACGCTTGGAGGGCAGGGAGAAGGAACGCCAAGGGAAGGTATAGGGCTTCGCATTGCCCCGCATGAGGTAGGCCAGGGCCTGCAAGGCGTAATAGGAGGGCTTTTCCTTATATTCACCGCTGGCGCGTCCGTTTTCATCAAATTCCGCGCCGATCACACCAAAGTAGCCGAAGTCCATGTAGGAGGCCTTGTCCGCCAGGCGACCGCGGAGCGCTTCGATCATATCCATCGTTGAAAAATAAGAGGTAAACTCCACGCCCTCGGCAAGATCCATCACAAGACCGCGCAGCAGCGCCTTGACCTGCTTTTCGAGGGTCCAGGCAAAGCCCTTCATGGCGCCGTTGCCGTCGCTGCGGGACTGGGCACCCGTCTCGCCCTGCACAAGCCCGATCTTCGGATCAAAGCTATCCAGCAGCAGTCTCAGGCGATGGGCACTGCTGCGGCGGTTCAGCTCGCTGGGGGTATAGGCGTGGAAGGAGACCAGATCGAGGTACTGATATAGCCCCGTGGAAAGGGCGCGGTTGACGTACTCAATATCCCACGCGTGCCCAAGGGCAAAGCCCATGGTGCGGGCGGCGCTGTCGGTCTCCTTGATGGCCTTGGCGGTGGCCAGCGCAAACCGCCCGTATTCATCCGCGTTGCGGTTGTGGTCGATCTCCTCGTTCTCACAGTGACGCCAGGAATAGTTGCAGTCCGGCTCGTTCCAGATCTCAAAAATCGTGACACGTCCCTTAAAATGGGCGACGGTCGCCTTCACGTAGGCGAGCCAGGCGTTCAGCTCCCGCTCGGTGGCAATGGGCGGACAGCCCACCGCGCCGAACACGGGCTTGGCGAGCTCGGTGTAGATCGGATTGCCGTAGCAAAGGCAGATCCAGGGCTCCAGCCCACGGGAGAGCAGATTGTCCACGATCTTGTCCAACCACGCGAAATCGTAAACGCCCTCGATCCTTTCGGTGCGTGCCCAGCCGGACTGGATGCGGATCTTTTTCACGCCGATGCCGGCTACCTTGTCATAGGCCTTTTCGGGGTCGAACACGTCGCGGTCCAGCTTTTCAAAGCCGATGCCGACACGGGAGAAGGGGATCTCCTTGGCGCCTGCCACCGGCAGCTTGCCAATAAGCTGCAGTCTTTCCATAAAAACTCCTTTACAAATCAAAAGATTTTCGGTATAATGAATTTGTCTCCTTTGTCATTATATCATTAAATAGTGGCCGTGAATAGTCATATATTAATTCTGTTTTGTCAAAATCTTACGATTTGAGGTGAAAGAAATGTTTTTGCCGAGAGATGAGCTGCAATGTGGTGTGTTTGACAGTACCGTTCTGCGGGGCAGCAAGACCGTCAGCCCGGGGCGGCGCGTAGCCAATTTTGAGCTGGAGCTGTTCCATCGCGAGGGAGGCATCAGCCATGTGGAGGAGGGTATCTATCCGACCAAAAGAGGGATGCTGCTTTGTGCCAAGCCGGGGCAGATCCGTTACAGCGAATTTCCGGTGCGCTGTAGCTATATTCGCATTCAACCTCAGAAGGATCAGGAGATCGACGCGCTGCTTGCCGCCGCGCCCGATTGTCTGTATCTGGAGGAGGAGAGCGAGGTGGAGGAGCTGATGGCTCTGTTTGCCAAGCTCTGCAGCCTGCTGATCGGTGGCGCGCCGGAGCGCGAGGTGGCGAACGGCGTTTACAGCAATGCCATTCTGCTGGAGATCCTGCATCGCCTGGCGCGACTCTGGCAGGGGAGTGTCAACGTGACCGCCAAAACGCCGATCCACCGCATTGCTGCCGATGCTTACGAATATATCAACGAGCATTATGCGGAGGATTGCTCTTTGAAAACAGTCGCCGCAGCGCTGCACGTTTCCCCCAACTATCTGCACACGGTCTTTTTGCGGGAGGTGGGAGTGACCCCCTTTGCTTACGTGACCGATAAGCGTGTGCGCCGTGCCAAGCGCCTCATTGCTGCCGGTGAAAAGTCGATGCTGGAGATCGCGCTGGAGACCGGCTTTTGCTCGCAATCGCATTTTAATAAGGTGTTTCGCGAGGCAACGGGCTACACCCCCGCCGCCTATCGCAGACGGCTGCTGGAGCAATATGAATAAATAAAAAGGACCGCCGACACATCGGCGGTCCTTTTACCTTTATCGGAAGAAATAAGCGGTTTTCTCACCCCGTTTGGCGGCATATCGGGTAAGCCCAAAGTGTTTTTCGGGGATTTCCTTTGCCAGCGCCTCGTGGGGCGTGCCGTAAAAGGAGAGAGAGCCGTTTTCCAGCACTGCCACGCGGTCGGCAAGCTCCAGAGCGGCTCCCACGTCGTGCATCACCAGCAGCAGGGTCTTGCCCCGTGCGCACTCAGCGCGCAGTAGCTCGTGTAGCTGCGCGGCATACGGGGCATCGGTGTAGGTGGCAGGCTCGTCCAGTAGCAGCACGTCAGCATTTTGCAAAAGTGAGAGAGCGAGAAAGACCTTTTGGCGCTCGCCGCCCGATAGGGTGCGGACCGGCCGCTCAGCGAGCTCTGCAATGCCCAACAGCTGCAGCTTTTCTGTGACCTGCTGCCATTCGGCAGCGCCCAATCGGGCAACAGAGGCCGAAAGCCCCATTGCCACCGTTTCGCGCACCGAAAGAGCGGGGCTTGGCAGATGCTGCGGCAGCAGGGAAAGGCGCTTGGCGCGCTCCCGTGGCTTTAGTGAGGCGAGGGAATGCCACCCAGCAAAATTTCACCGCTGTGTGCGATTTCCCCCATAACGGTATGCAAAAACGTGGATTTTCCGCTGCCGTTTCTGCCCAAAAGAACGGTGATCTCCCCGGCATTTACCGTCAGCGAAAGGCCACGGAGCACGGGGTGGTCGCGGTGATAGCCGGCTGTAACGTTTCTGAGCTCAAGCATGACGGTTCCTCCCTCCCAGCAGCAGGAATATAAAGAAGGGAACGCCCAAAAGGGCGGTGAAGATGCCCACCGGTACCTCGGTGGGCGAAAAGAGCATGCGCCCCACAAGATCGGCAAGCAGCAGCAGGATGCCACCGCCCATCGGGGAGAGCAGCAGCTCGGTTCGCAGCCGATTGCCCGAAAGGCGGCGCGCGGTGTGCGGTACCAGTAGACCCACAAAGCCGAGCAGACCGGCAAAGGAGACGGCAGCGGCGGCAGATGCAGCCGCCAATAGCAGTGCAAGCAGTCGCACCCGCTTTACCGAAACGCCGAGCGAGTGTGCCAGACTGTCGCCAAGGCAAAAAAGGGTCAGCTGGCGGCAGAGCAGCATAGCGCCAATAAGGCAGAGCAGGATGATGGCCATTGGTGACCAAAGCTCGCCCATCGTAACGCCGCGCAGACCACCCACCGAAAAATCGGTGTAGGAGGCCAGCAGATCGGCATCCAGCACCGAGAAAAAGGAGATGCCCGCGCCAAAGAGAGCCGAGAGTGCTACACCGCACAGAACGATAGCGGTCCTGCCCATATGCGCCTTGGCGGAAACGCCCAAGATCAGCAGGGCAGACAACATGGCACCGAGAAAGGCGGCGAGGGGATAGATAGCAAATGCGGTGGGGAAGATCGCCATAGCGGCGATCACAAAAAAACCCGCGCCTGCATTGATGCCAAGCACGTTGGGGGCGGCCAAAGGATTATCGGTAGCGTGCTGCAGCAGGCTGCCCGAGAGCGCCAGCCCCACCCCTGCAAAAAGCCCTGCCAGCGCGCGGGGCAAGCGCAGCGCGCGCAGGATCAGCGCGGCGCTTCTGGCAGATTCACGACCAAGCAGCGCGCCCCAGAAATCCGCAGCGGATATTCTGGTGCTGCCAAGGCGCAGGGAAAGGAAAAAAGAGAGCAAAAGCAAAAGGAGCGCACCGCCGATCAGCAGAGTATCCCTGCGACATTGCTTCACGGTATCACGCTCCTTTTTTAAAAAAATATAGTAAACGGTATGCGATTTTTATTACTTTTCCAGTGTCGCGAGATAAGTGTAGGCTTCGGCCCAGCGGTCACAGGGCTTGTAATGAAACAGCTCCTTTGGCAGATAGCAAAAACTGCCGCGTTGTACTGCGCCCAGCGCCTGCCACTCCTCTTTTTGCAGCATTTCGGTGACATATGCCCCGGAGGCTTCCTCGTCACCCATAGCGATGAAAAAGATATAGTCGGGATCCTCCTGCAGGATCACCTCCATAGAGAGCCCGTCAATAAGGATCGGTGCGTTGTCGGCAATGTTCTCGGCGCCAAGCTCACGCAGCATCGCGGCGGCAAAATGATCGGCGCTGCCCTTGGCCTTGACCGATCTTGCAGTGGTACCCGCACGGATAAAAAGGATCCTTCGCCCGGCAAAGGGCTTTTCGGCACAAAGCGCCTCGATTTGCGCCTGCTGTGCGGTGCCGTAGGTGCGGTATGCATCTGTGCCGCAAAGGTCGGCACAGATGTGCAGCACCGAAAGATATTCTGTAAAGGTCTCTACGCGAAAAAGCGCCGCGGGTACGCCGGCGGCGCGCAATGCTGCGGCGGCCTCGACCTGCGCCGGAATGTCGGCAGAAAGAATGACCAGATCGGGGGCGGCGGCGAGCAGCACCTCGGTGTTGACCGTTTTCCCGGCACCGTCATCGGCCAGGATCACGCCCTCCTCTGCGATGCCGCGCTCCACCGTCTCTCCAACCGTAACGGAGATCTCACCGCCGGCGAGTATCCAGATCTCGGCAAGAGAGGAAAAGAGCACAGCCACCCGTGTGGGGGCGCTTTGCAGCACCACCTCCTGCCCTGTGCTGTCGGTAAAGGCAATGCCGTGATCTCCTGCGGGCCCGTTGATGGCAGGGGTACAGGAGACCAACAGCAATAGTGCCAGCGACAAGGCCAGCAGCTTACAGAGCCTTTTCAAGGATCTCATCCTTTCGCTGCAGCAGCTCGTCGGAAAGGATCAGGCGCTCGGCCTCCTCCAAGCCGATACGGGCAACGGTGTCGGCAAAGCGCTCACCGGCAACGCCCTTATCGCGGAAGAGAAGGATCGCCTTTTCTACGGCGGCCAGCACCTCCTCCTCGGAGGTGAAGAGATGGCTGAGAGCCTGTCCTCTTGCCACCTGCTTGCCCCATCTGCCGCCAACGGTCAGGCGGTAGCCGGGGATATAGTCCAGACCGCCCACGTGGCAGGCGCGCACGCAGCGGCCGCACTTGTTGCAGTCCTTGGTGTTGGCAAATTTGCCCTCCTGCAGGGTGGCGACCCCGATGGGACACGCCTTCACGCAGGCACCGCAGCCCTTGCAGGCATCGGGAACGAGCACCGGCTTCCACGCGCCGATCACGCCCACGTCGTTCAGATCCGGCTTGACACAGTTGTTGGGGCAGCCGCCCACGGCGATCTTGAATTTGTGGGGCAGCTTGACGGCGTGGTAGCCCACGTAATACAGCTCGTGGATCTTTCTTGAAAGCGAGAAGGTGTCAATGAGACCAAACACACATGTGGTGCCCTTGCAGGAGACCACGGGGCGCACACGGGGGCCGGTGCCGCCCACCATCAGACCGTGCATCGAGAGAAAATGGCAGAAGGGCTGGATGTTTTCAAAGGAGATGCCCTGCACCTCGGCGGTCTGTCTCGTGGTAAAGGCCACCTCACCGGTGCCAAAGCGGCGTGCCGCATCGGCAATGGCATACATCTCGTCGGCGGTGATCTTGCCGTTGCGGGTGATCACACGGGCGTTGAAGCAGTCGGGAGTGGTCTTGTCACGCAGGAAGCCAAGTCCTTTGACACGGTTGACCTCGGCGGCAGGAACGGTGCATTTCGGATAGATAGAAGGATCGTAGCGCATAATGGTTCTCCTTACATATTCAGATAGATTTATTATAACATGCAGGTAAGGGCTTGTCAAGAAATCCGCGCGCGGATCAGCCGGGTTCTTTTTGCAGGCGTGCGAGGTATGCCTTGGGGGGGAGCCCCTCGCTCTCCTTGAATACACGGGAAAAATACAGGGCATCGCCAAAGCCGGAGAGCAGAGCAATGTTCTTGACGCTGACCACTCCCTGCTCCATCAGAAAAACGGCGCGGCGGATGCGCAGCTCCCGCAGATAGGCGGTGAACGTTACTCCCTTTTGTTTTTTGAAAAGCGAGGAGAGATACTTGGCATCGTAGCCCAGCTGCTCTGCCAGAGCGGAGAGCGAGAGATCCGACCTTGTGAACTGCTCGTTGGTCATCTGTACGATCCTTGTGAGCAGATCGCTTTGTCTGGTGCGATCGGGGCGCAGACGGGCGAGTGCATATAGCACCGCCGCCTCGGTAAGCAGGTCGATATTGCTGTCATCGGCACGGTGGAGGCAGTCCGTCCAGAAATCGATGAGAGTCTCATAGCCTTCAAACACACAATCGGCAGCAGAAAAGCCGATGCGCTCCAGCAGCTCGTCGGCGCGTCTGCCCGAAAAGCAGATGTAGATGTATTTCAGATCGGTGTGCCCCGTGATCGAAAAGCGCTCGCCTCGCTCGATCACAAACAGGCAGCCTGCATACAGCGTATGATTGCTCTGCGGCTTGCACAGCAGGCCCTCGCCTGCGGTCACCAGACCCAGCAGGTGCTTTTGACTGCTTTTGATCTCAGACTGCGCCAATCTTGTTTCGTACACGAAATGATCGCAGATCAGATCGCTTGAGGCGCTGATGTTGAATTTACAGATGTTGTGCTCCATAGCAGTCTCCTCTCGGCAGGATACCTGTATTATAATCCCAAAAGGGTGGCAAGGTCAAGAAAAAATCTATATATTTATGGAATTTTTCCATATAATACGGTGGAAGTTGTGTTATAATGAGGACAAGGAAGGATATGTGGAGGATATTATGATGAGGACCATTAAATTCGGCATTTTCGGCCTTGGCCGCGGCTCCGGCTTTTATCAGTCCATTTTGGCCAATAACGGTGACGTGGTGGCGGTCTGTGACCGTGACGTCGCCAAGCTGGAGGAGGCTAAGAAGCACCTCGGCAAGGATGTGGCAACCTATACGGATTTTGATGCCTTCGTCGAGCACAAGGGGCTGGAGGCCATTTTCCTTTGCAACTTTTTCCACCAACACGCCCCCTTTGCCATCAAGGCGCTGGAGCGGAATATTCACGTGCTTTCTGAGTGCACGGCTAACGGCACCATGGCCGAGGGCGTGGCATTGGTACGTGCTGCCGAGAAGAGCGATGCCATCTACGCGCTTGCCGAAAACTATCCTTATATGAAATTCAATCAGGAGATGAAGCGCGTTGTTGCGGGCGGTTCTCTCGGCAAGCTGCTTTTTGCGGAGGGCGAATACAATCACCCCGTTGATCCCGCCGACCTCAAATACATCAAGGAGCTGCGCCCCTATGCCAGGCATTGGCGCAATTTCCTGCCGCGCACCTATTATGTCACGCATTCTCTTGCACCGCTGATGTATATCACGGGTGCCACTCCCGTGCGTATTACCGCCATGCCTGTTTATGCACCCTTTGAAAAGGAGGGGTTGATGGGGCTTGCCGTAGGCGATCGCGCTGCCATCATCACCTGCCTCAACGATGATGACTCGGTATTCCGCATCACGGGCTGCGCCGCCTTTGGGGCGCATGGGAACTCCTACCGTATCTGCGGTGTGAACGGTCAGATCGAAAACCTGCGCGGCGGAGAGGGCAGGGTGATGCTGCGTTATAATAAATGGAGCATTCCCGAGGGGGCGGAGCGCAAGAGCTGCTATATGCCCGAGTGGAATGACAAGGATCGGGAGCTGATCGAGCAGACGGGGCACGGCGGCGGCGACTTTTTTGTGATCCGGGAATTCTTCCGTTGCATCCGGGAGCATCAAAAGCCCGTATTTGACGTTTACGCCGCCACCACAATGTCGTCGGTGGGTATTCTGGCGCACAGAAGCCTGCTGGAGAGGGGGATGCCCTACGACATCCCCGATTTCAGGAGGGAGGAGGATCGCGTCAGATACGAAAACGATCATCTTTCCCCCTTCTGGGGAGCAAATGGCGAGGAGCCGACGCTGTGCGCCTCCTCCCACGCGGAGGATCATCCCTCTGCGGAGGAAATGGCAGCTTACGACAAGCTTATGGAAGAGATCGAATAAAAAGAGATCCGGGCGGAGCGCATCACGATGCGCTCCGCATTGATTTTTTGTGGGCGGCAGGTGGCGAGTGAATAAAAAGCCCTTGTTTATTCAAAATAGCGAATAAATATGCACAAAACAGAGGTGCTTTTTCTTGTGGCGCAGGGCATTATGACCGAAAAAGCAATTTTAATAAATTATTTTTATAAAAAGGCTTGACAATGCCGCAGAGGGGCAGTATAATAATTCGCGTAGTGAAAAATCACATGAATATTTATTCGCGGAGGCAAATCATGGATAAGAAAAACATCAAAAAAGTCGTTCTCGCATATTCCGGCGGTCTGGATACCTCTATCATCATTCCGTGGCTCAAGGAAAACTATAATAACTGCGAGGTCATTGCCGTTTCGGGTAATGTGGGTCAGGCTGACGAGCTGGAGGGCCTGGAGGAAAAGGCCATCAAGACCGGCGCTTCCAAGTGCTACGTGCTGGATCTGACCGACGATTACGTAGATAATTACATCATTCCCTGCGTTAAGGCGGGCGCTCTTTACGAAGAATATCTGCTTGGCACCAGCCACGCCCGTCCCTGCATTGCGAAGGCGCTGGTAGACATCGCCATCAAGGAGGGTGCCGATGCCATCGCTCACGGCTGCACCGGCAAGGGCAACGACCAGGTCCGCTTTGAGCTGACCATCAAGCATTTCGCGCCCGATATGCCCATCATCGCTCCCTGGCGTGAGTGGACCATCAAGTCCCGTGAGGAGGAGATCGATTACGCAGAGGCACACAACGTTCCTCTGAAGATCAACCGCGAGACCAACTATTCCAAGGATAAGAACCTCTGGCACCTCTCTCACGAGGGTCTGGATCTGGAGGACACCGGCAACGAGCCCCAGTACGAGAAGCCCGGCTTCCTGGAAATGGGTGTTTCTCCCATCGTCGCTCCCGATAAGCCCACCTACGTGGAGCTGGAGTTTGAGAAGGGCGTTCCCGTAGCTCTCAACGGCGAGAAGATGAGCGCCAAGAACATCATTCTCGCCCTTAACAAGATCGGCGGCGAAAACGGCATCGGCCTGCTGGACATCGTAGAGAACCGTCTGGTCGGTATGAAGTGCCGCGGCGTGTACGAGACCCCCGGTGGAGCCATCCTTTACAAGGCACACAGTGTGCTGGAGACCCTTTGCCTTGATAAGTACACCATGCACGAGAAGCAGAAGCTGGCCGTGACCTACGGTGAGCTGGTCTACAACGGCCAGTGGTTCACCACCCTGCGTGAGGCACTTGCCGCATTTGTGGACAAGACTCAGGAGCGCGTGACCGGTAAGGTAAGACTGAAGCTCTACAAGGGCAATATGATCAACGCCGGCACCTGGAGCCCCTACACCCTCTATAGCGAGGAGATCGCGACCTTTGGCGAGAGCGATTACAATCAGAAGGATGCCGAGGGCTTCATCAACCTCTTTGGCCTGCCGATCCAGGTACAGGCACTTGCCGATCAGGGCAAGCTGAAATAATTCGCAACCCCTTTTTGGACTGCCGTACCGATTGGCGCGGCAGTCCTATGGTGTTCTATAAGGAGATAAAAAATGGCAAAAATGTGGGCCGGAAGGACCGCCGGCAAGACTGATCAGATCGCGGATGATTTCAATTCCTCGATCCGCTTTGACAGCAGAATGTACCGTCAGGATATCACCGGCAGTATGGTGCACGCTGCTATGCTCGGTGCCAAGGGCATCATCTCGCAGCGCGAGGCGGAGACCCTGATCGACGGGCTTTCGGGTATTCTCGCCGATCTGGAGGCGGGGAAGCTGGAGATCGATATGACCGCCGAGGATATCCATATGTTCGTGGAGCAGGTGCTGACCGAGCGACTGGGAGACGTGGGCAAAAAGCTGCACACCGCCAGATCCCGTAACGATCAGGTTGCGCTGGATCTGCGGATGTATCTGCGCGCCGAGATCGATGAGATCGCCGCGCTGACCCGTGCCCTGGTGGCCACCGTTACCGATAAGGCGGAGGAATATGCCGACGTGATCATGCCCGGCTATACCCATCTGCAGCGGGCGCAGCCCATCCTCTTTGGCCACCATCTGATGGCCTACGCCATGATGCTGCTGCGCGATCTGGATAGACTTTCGGATTGCCGTCGGCGTATGAATATGTCTCCCATCGGCTGCTGCGCGCTGGCCGGCACCACCTATGATACCGATCGCCGCTTTGAGGCAGAGCGCCTCGGCTTTGACGGCATCTGCCGCAACAGTCTGGACGGTGTTTCGGACCGTGATTTCGCGCTGGAGATGCTCTCCGCGCTCTCGGTGCTGATGATGCACCTTTCCCGCTTTTCGGAGGAGATCATCCTCTGGTGCAGCTGGGAGTTCAAATTCGTGGAGCTTTCCGATGCCTATACCACAGGCTCCTCCATCATGCCGCAAAAGAAGAACCCCGATATGGCCGAGCTGGTGCGCGGCAAGACGGGTCGTGTTTACGGCGATCTGATGGCGCTGCTTACTACGCTCAAGGGCATTCCGCTTGCCTACAACAAGGATATGCAGGAGGATAAGGAAAGCATTTTCGACGCGGTGGATACCGTGAAGATGTGCCTGCAGGTCTTTGACGGCATGGTCGCCACCATGCAGGCCAACAAGGAAAATATGCTGCGTGCGGCACAGAAGGGCTTTATCAATGCCACCGACCTTGCCGACTATCTGGTGAAGAAGGGGATGCCCTTCCGCAGCGCGTACAAGATCTCGGGGCAGCTGGTTGCCAAGTGTATTGCCGAGGGTACCGTGCTGGAGGAGCTGCCTCTTACGGACTATCTCGCCTATAGCGAGCTGTTCGGCGAGGATCTGTATGATGCCATTTCTCTGCGCACCTGCGTGGAGACCCGCATTTCCGAGGGCGGCACCTCGCTTGCCTCCGTGCAATCGCAGATCGCCTATGTAAAGGAGGCACTTGCAAAATGACAAAGGTATTTATCGACGGCTCTGCCGGCACCACGGGCTTGCGCATTCATGAGCGCCTGGCCGACCGCTCCGATCTGGAGCTTCTGATCCTGCCCGACGCGGTGCGTAAGGATGAAAATGCCCGCAGGGAAATGCTGCATGCCGCAGATATCGCGTTTTTGTGCCTGCCCGATGCGGCGGCTGTGGAGGCCGTGGCGCTGGCGGGAGATAGCAAGGTCAAGATCATTGACACCTCCACGGCGCACCGCACGAATCCCGATTGGGTCTACGGCTTTGCGGAGCTCACGGGCTATGATCGTGTCGCTTCTGCCAGGCGCGTTGCCAATCCCGGCTGTCACGCCAGCGGCTTTCTCGCGCTGACTGCACCTCTTTCGCGGGCGGGAATTCTTAAAAAGGATGCTGATCTCACTTGCTTTTCGCTGACCGGCTACTCCGGCGGCGGCAAGAAGATGATCGCCGAGTATGAGGGGGAGGGCAGAAGCAAGCTGCTGGGTGCCCCCCGCCAGTACGGCCTTGCGCAGACCCACAAGCATCTGCCCGAGATGAAGCTGCTTGCGGATCTTACCACTCCTCCTGTTTTCTGCCCCATCGTGGGGGATTTCTACAGCGGCATGGAGGTGACCGTTCCGGTCTTTGCAAAGGATCTTACGGGAACGGTGGAGGATATCAAGGCGGTCTACCGCGAGACCTACACGGGCAAGCTGGTTCGTTTTGCGGAAGAAGATACCGAGGGCGGCTTCCTTTCGGCCAATGCCTTCTCGGGCAGAGACGATATGGAGGTGCGCGTTTGCGGCAACGGGGATCGCATCCTGCTGGTTGCCCGCTTTGACAATCTCGGCAAGGGCGCCTCGGGCGCAGCTATTCAGAACATGAACATTCTGCTCGGTGTGGATGAGACCACCGGGCTTGTAGTAGGAGAATAAAAGACGATGAAAACTGTTTCCGGCGGCATTTGCGCCGCAAAAGGCTTTACCGCAAGCGGTGTGCATTGCGGTATCCGCAAGAACCGTACCAAGAAGGATATCGCGCTGATCCTCAGCGAATGCCGTGCCCATGCAGCAGCGGTGTACACCACCAATCTGGTGAAGGGCGCGCCCCTGACCGTAACCAAGAATCACATTGCCGATGGCTTTGCACAGGCGGTGATCTGCAACAGCGGTAACGCCAATACCTGTAATGCCAACGGCATTGAGATCGCCGAGCAGATGAGTGATCTGGTGGCTAAGGAGCTGGGCATTGCCGCCGCTGACGTGGTGGTCGCCTCTACCGGCGTTATCGGTCAGCCCCTCAATATCGAGCCCATTGCCGCAGGCATTCCCATGCTGGCGCAGGCGCTGTCCGTGGAGGGCGCAACCGACGCGGCAGAGGGCATTATGACCACCGATACCGTCAAGAAGGAGATCGCCGTGGAGTTCGAGCTGGGCGGCAAGGTCTGCCATCTGGGCGGCATTGCCAAGGGTAGCGGCATGATCCATCCCAATATGGCCACGATGCTGGTGTTCCTCACCACCGATGCGGCTATTTCCGCCGAGATGCTGGAAAAGGCGCTGAAGCACGACGTGCAGAACACCTTCAATATGACCAGCGTGGATGGGGATACCTCTACCAACGATATGGTCAGCATCCTTGCCAACGGTATGGCAGGGAACAAGGAGATCACCGAGGACGGTGCGGATTTTGCCACCTTTATGAAGGCACTGAACACCGTGACCGTATATCTGTGCCGCATGATCGCCGGTGACGGCGAGGGCGCCACCAAGCTGCTGGAGTGCAAGGTCGAGGGCGCTGCCACCGAGCAGACCGCCAAGACGGTTGCCAAGAGCGTGATCTGCTCCAGCCTGCTGAAGGCCGCTATGTTTGGCGCTGACGCCAACTGGGGCCGCGTACTGTGCGCCATCGGCTACAGCGGTGCCGATGTGGACGTGCAGAAGGTGGATGTTTCCTTCCGCTCGGTCAAGGGTACCGTGGAGGTCTGCAAGAACGGTGCGGGCGTGGAATTCTCCGAGGAGATCGCCAAGGAGATCCTGCTGGAGAAGGAGATCGAGATCCTGGTGTGGCTGAACAGCGGTGCGTTTGCCGCCACGGCCTTTGGCTGCGATCTGACCTATGACTACGTAAAAATCAACGGGGATTACAGAACCTGATGGAAAATAAGCGGCGCATAGCTGCGTTCCGCTTTGCCCTCAACACCTCGGAGTAGGTCACTACACCATCGGCGTTTCGGGCTCGCGCGCCTTGCTCTGCTTGCTTCTTTTCCATCAGGGCGAAGCCGGGAGAGCGGCGCAAAAGCTACGCGTTCCGCATTACCCCCAAAACGGTATCAAAAAACACATATTTTAAGAGGAAATCATGAGCATCGACAATCATTTTTCCAATGCGCAGCGCGCCGAGGTGCTGACCCAGGCGCTGCCCTATATCAAGAAGTTTAACGGCAAGGTCATTGTTGTCAAGTACGGCGGCAACGCCATGATCAACGAGCAGCTCAAGGAGCAGGTGATGGAGGATATCGCGCTGCTTTGGCTGATCGGTGTCAAGGTGGTGCTGGTGCACGGCGGCGGTCCCGAGATCAGCGATATGATGAGCAAGCTGGGCAAAAAGCCCGAGTTTGTGGATGGCCTGCGCGTGACCGATAAGGAGACCGTGGACATCGTGCAGATGGTGCTGGCCGGTAAGGTCAACAAGTCGCTGGTGACCCTGCTGCAGTCCAAGGGCGGTCACGCCATCGGTCTTTCCGGTATCGACGGCGGCCTCATCGAGGCACAGATCAAGGATGAGCGCCTTGGCTTTGTGGGCAAGATCACCAAGATCCGTCCCCAGCCTATCACCGACATTCTGGAAAAGAACTACATCCCCGTTGTGTCTACCGTGGCAAGCGACCGACAGGGTAACGTGTATAATATCAACGGCGACACCGCCGCAGCCTATATCGCAGGTGCCCTTGGCGCAGAGCGTCTGATCATGATGACCGATATCGCCGGCATTTTGCGCGACAAGGATGATCCCTCCACGCTGATCCCCCAGATCACCATCGACGAAGCAGCGAAGCTGTATGAGAACGGTGTGATCTCGGGCGGTATGATCCCTAAGGTGGATTGCTGCATCGAGGCGATCCATAAGGGCGTGAAGAATGTGACCATTATGGATGGTCGCGTGCCGCACTCGATCCTGATGGAGCTGCTGACCAACGAGGGCGCCGGTACGATGGTCAAGGGAGAATAACGATGGGCACATTACAATCGCTGGATAAGCAATACGTAGCGGGCACCTATGCCCGTTTCCCGGTAGAGATCGTACGTGGTGAGGGCTCCATCGTATACGATACTGAGGGGAAGGAATATATCGATCTTGGCAGCGGCATCGGCGTGACTGCCTTCGGCATTGCCGACAAGGCGTGGCAGGCGGCGGTGATCGCGCAGCTTTCTCTGGTGCAGCACACCTCCAATCTCTATTACACCGAGCCCTGCGCTAAGCTGGCAGAGGCATTATGTGCCAAAACGGGTCTCAAAAAGGTCTTTTTCGGCAATTCGGGCGCCGAGGCCAACGAGTGCGCCATCAAGGTGGCGCGCAAATATGCCGCCGAGAAAAAGGGCCCCGAATACAACGTGATCGTGACCCTGAAAAACAGCTTCCACGGCAGAACGCTGACCACCCTTGCGGCAACCGGTCAGGAGCATTATCACGAACTGTTTCAGCCTCTTACCCCCGGCTTTGTGCATCTGGAGGCGGGTGATCTGCAGGAGTTTGAAGAGATCCTGGCCAATTACAAGGTCGCCGGCATTCTGATGGAGTGTATTCAGGGCGAGGGCGGCGTGAACGTGGTGGATGGCGATTTCATCCGCGGTGTGGCGGCGCTTTGCGAGAAAAACGACGTGGTGCTGATGATCGATGAGGTGCAGACGGGCAACGGACGTACCGGCAAATTCTATGCCTATATGCACTACGGCATCACCCCCGACGTGGTTACTACCGCCAAGGGTCTTGGCGGCGGTCTGCCCATCGGTGCCTGCATTTTGGGCGAAAAAGTACAGAACGTATTGGGATTTGGCGATCACGGCTCTACTTATGGTGGCAACCCCATCGCCTCCGCAGGTGCCTGCAACGTGATCTCCCGTATCGACGATGCGCTGCTGCGTGAGGTCGCCGAAAAGGGTGAATTCCTGAAGCGCTTTTTCACCGATCTGCCCGGTGTTAAGTCGGTCAGCGGTATGGGCTTGATGGTTGGCATTGAAACCGAAAAGCCTGCGGGAGAGGTGGTCAAGGCCTGTATGGCAAAGGGCGTTCTTTGTCTGACCGCCAAGAGCAAGGTGCGTCTGCTTCCTGCGCTGAACATTCCAATGGAACAACTGCAAAAGGCCGCCGAGATCATTCGCTCGGTGATCGCCGAATAAGGAGATACTATGAATTTAAAGGGAAGACATTTTCTGAAGCTGCTGGATTACACCCCCGAGGAGATCGCTTACCTCATTGATCTGGCGGCAGAGCTGAAGGCCAAAAAGAAGGCGGGCGTTCCGCACCGCCTGTGCGAGGGCAAGAGCATTGCACTCATTTTCGAAAAGACCAGTACCCGCACCCGTTGCGCCTTTGAGGTGGCTGCAGCCGATCTTGGTATGCATCCCGTCTATCTGGATCCTACCGGCTCCCAGATCGGCAAAAAGGAGAGCATCCCGGATACTGCCCGGGTGCTTGGCAGAATGTTTGACGGCATCGAGTACCGCGGCTTCGGTCAGACCATCGTAGAGGAGCTGGCCGCCTACGCCGGCGTGCCGGTCTGGAACGGTCTCACCAACGAGTTCCACCCCACCCAGATCCTTGCCGATTTTCTCACTATCCGTGAGCATTGCGGCTCTCTGAAGGGCAAGAAGCTGGTGTATCTGGGCGATGCCCGCTACAATATGGGCAACTCGCTGATGGTGGGCTGCGCCAAGATGGGCATGCATTTTGTTGCCGCTGCCCCCAAGAAGTATTGGCCCGAGAGTGCGCTGGTAGAGCAGTGCCTTGCTGTTGCCAAGGAGACGGGTGCCACCATCACCTTTGAGGAGGATCCCATGAAGGCGGTGGAGAATGCCGACGTGCTTTATACCGATGTGTGGGTCTCTATGGGCGAGCCCAAGGAGGTCTTTGCCGAGCGCATCAAGGACCTTTCCCCTTACCGTGTGACCAAGGAGTTGATGGATCATGCCGGTGAGCAGAGCCGCTTTATGCACTGCCTGCCTGCCTTCCACGATCTGGGCACCGTCATCGGTCGCGAGATCTACGAGCAGTTTGGCATCGATTGCATGGAGGTGACCCACGAGGTCATCGAGGGTCCCAAGTCTATCGTCTTTGACGAGGCCGAGAACCGTATGCATACTATCAAGGCTGTCATGGCCGCTACCTTATAAGGCAAGCAAAATTCCGCGCAGTGCTGTGTTGCTCCTCGCAGACGACCTCGACGTACGCCAAGTACGCCGTCGCCCGTCTGCTCCGGTGCGTCTTGCTCTGCGCGTTTTTTGCTTGTCTTTGGAATTCCGCGCAGAGCTGTGTTGCTCCTTGCAGACGATCTCGACGTACGCCAAGTACGCCGTCGCCCGTCTGCTTCGGTGCGCCGTTCCCCCTTGCGCAAAAGTTTTTGGTCAATCTTTTTTCAAAAAGATTGCGAGGGGGTGGGGCGCGTAGCCCCACAAAACGGCATTTCTCTTTTGTTAGCTTTTCTCTTTGTGCCTTGTACAGGCAAAGAGAAAAGCGGCTGAAAAGAAAGTGCCGATCCAAATAAAGAAAAGGCACCCGAAAGGGTGCCTTTTCTCATCACGTTTGGGGGGTAAATCGGTAAATAACGGGGTGCGTTTCGCCGCAGACTGCCAGGATCTCACCCTTTCGGATGCTGATGCTTTCGGGCTCCTGCACGCCCACGTTAAAGTGAAGCAGGCCGCGGAATGCGCCCTCCCAGTCGTAGACGGCGATCCGATTCTGAAAATCCGGCTCCTCCTTGTGCTTGCCATCCCACAAGATAAAGTAGAGCAGCTCATCGTCCGCGCAGATGCCCTGCTTGGTGCAGCGATCGGTAGAGGGAACGGTGCGGAAGGTGCGTCCGTCCACAGGGGTAAGATCGGCGTTCAGAAAGCAGAATTCCCGTCTGCCGGAAAGCCCCACTACGTATCGGTCTCGCTTTTGGTTATAATCAATGGCGTAAATGGGGAAGGGGGTCTCCGCCTCGTCTACGATCTCCAGCGTATCCCCGTCCAGATAGGAAATATGGGTATAGCGCGGCTTGTTGTGGCAGACCAGCACCCGATTGGTGGCAGGATGATAGGTCATATCGTTGGCGTGGTCCAGATAGAGGTCCTGGCTCCATTTGATGACCTCGCCCGTTTGCAGATCCACCTTGGCGACTCTGCCGTAGTCGCGCAGACGGTCGGGGAGGTCGTAGTGCATCACGATCTGATAGTAGTAGCGATCTCCATCCGAGCAGCCGCCCTGAAAGCCGCGCAGCTGAGGAGCCGGATAATCGATCTTTGCCAGTATTTCGTGGCTGCAGCTCAGAATTTCTCCGTTTTGAAGCAATGCGGGAAGCCTTTTTGCATGAAACGGAACACTTTTTTCTGTCATAGCAGGCTCCCTTCTTATCTTTCTTCTATATTCACAAAATCGAACAAGTGGCGGGGGATCAGAGAGCGACGGTTCATAAACAGCGGTGTGCTATGCTTTTCGCGACCGTATTCCAGCCAACGGCCCTCCGGATCGGTCAGGGCGTAGCAGTTATGTCCCTGCCAATGCAGGGCAAAGCGGGTCCCTTTTTTGGAAAGGGTCAGCAGCCCCTCGTCGGTCACGGTCAGCTGACGGCCGTCGGGGGCAGTCAGGCGGCAGCTCGCCTCCTTGCGGTCGGTGATCTGCAGGATCAGTCTGCCGTCGGCCACAGGGGAGCGGAGAATGCCATCCTCTCCCTCGCCGATATGCGCCTTGGTAACGGCGTCTCCCTCCTTGGAGGGCATCTGTCCCGAGGCCATATAGCAGGAAAGGAGCATTTCAAAGGGCTTGCTTTCATCAAAGGGCAGATAGACCCTGGTGTGCATCCAGGCGCTCATCAGCGAGCGATTATCCCAGGTGCGACCGGCCGAGGCGTAGTCAATAACGGGCAGATAGGAGCCGTCGGTCTGCCTGATCAGAAAGGCGTGGTTGCAAAGAAGCTCCGGGTGATGCTCCAGCACCTCACAGGCGTATCCGTTCTCGTCCTCGGCGATAGAGACGGGCTTGTGCAGATCGTCGTCAAGGCGTGCGTCACGCGCCAGGATCAGCGGCCCGCGGCGCAGCGCCACGTGGTAGGGAGAATTGGCATCGGGCAGGCCCTCCTCGTCCGGGTGCAGCACCTCGGTGCGCATATCCAGGAAAAGCTCTACCGTGTCGCCGCATTTCCAAACACGGCTGATCTCAGCGTAGCTGCCGGAGGTCACGTCTTGCATCACGCCGTTGAGCGCCATAGTGGTGCGTTGGCTCCAGGCGGGAATGCGCAACGCCAGCGTAAAGGGCTGCTCAGAAGTGGTGTCCAGCGTGAGGGTGACCGCGCCGCTTGCGGGGTAATCGGTCTTAACGGCGATCTCCAGTGCTGCTCCGTCGGGGGTGTGGGTAGCAGCAGTGCCCGGCAGGTACAGATTGACGGCTACGCCGTCCTGGCGAAGCAACATCGAGGAAAGGGGGATCAGCCCCATGCCGGCAGAGCCGATGCAGGCGCAGCAGCCGTATTCCGAGCCGTCGGAAAGCTGCTTGCGGCCACCGACATAGCGGCCGCGCGTGCCCATCACAAGAGGGCTGTAGCTGTCAAAGGGAAAACCGCCGTTGACATTGTTTTTGTCCAGATTAACGGCACCGAGCAGAGCGTTGTAGGCCGCGCGCTCGATCTCGTCGGCATAGCGGCCCTCGCCCGAAAGGCAGAGCAGCTGCAAACAGAGCTTCATCCAGGTAACGGTCACGCAGGTCTCCTGCATCTGCCCGGTGTAAACGGTAGTCAGCTGGCGCTTTTTTGCATGGTCAAACAACTCGTGCCAGCAGCCGCAGCTGCCGATGATGCTGACCTCCTGCTCATACACACGTCGCCCGAAGTTCAAGGCGGCAATACGCCATTTTTCAATGCCCGTTACGCGGTAATATTCGATGAGCCCCTCAAAGCAGGACATGATCTCATAGGCCTTGATGACCTCCCATTCGTGGGGGGCTTTTTCATCGGCATAAGCCATTTCAAAGAGGTTTTGCCGCTCGGCGGCACCGCGCTCCACGATATAGGTGGCGAAATCCAGATAGCGCTGCTCGCCCGTGAGGTCGTAAAGACGCACCATCGGTTCCAATATCGAGGAGGAATTGACCCCCTGCCAATGAGTGGTGGTCGTGGTGATATCCAGCTTGCCCTCGCCGATATGGGCGAGGATATGATCTGCTTCACCGCAGATCACGGGCAGGATACGGGCGGCCAGGACCTCGTCGGTGCAGATCTCCAGAAAATACTCCAGACCCAGCATCACGTATTTGCGGCACCACATATCCCAGCCGTCAAACTCGGCCTCCCGGTCGTAAGCGGAAATACGGCCATCGGCCTCGGGGGCCTGCAGCATCAGCTCTACGGCGGCGGTCAGAGCCTTGTAAAGGGCAGGATCTTGGGTGTACTGATAGGTGATGCAGCCGCCGCGCATCATCTTGCCCCAGTATTCGCCGCGCCAGCCCTTGTCGGCGGTGTCCGGCTTTGGCTGCTCGGTAAACACACGCACGAATTTTTCCCAAAGTGAGCGATCCAGCAGCTGGGCATCCTCAATAAAGCGGATGGCGCTATCCAGCGGGCCGCGGTAATCAAAGCTACCTGCAGCAAAAGGGAAAAGACGATCGGTCTTTTCCCTTTTTGCCAATATTTTATTGCTTTTCAGTATAGAGTGAATGGTGAAATTCGTCATACATACTCCGTTTCGGGAGATCATTCAAAATCCCTTCTGCCCTCCAAAGCGCGGGAGAGGGTGATCTCGTCCGCATATTCCAGTTCTCCGCCAAAGGGGATGCCGTGGGCCAGTCTGGTGACCTTTACGCCAAGAGGGGAGAGCAGCCGTGCGATATACATGGCGGTGGCCTCGCCCTCGGTGGTGGCGCCGGTCGCTACGATCACCTCGCGGATCGAGGTGTCCTCCAGCCGTGCCAGCAGCTCGCGCAGGGTAAGCGCATCCGGGGTCACACCGCTCATCGGAGAGATGAGGCCGTGCAGCACGTGGTAAACGCCGCTGAAGGAGCGTACGCGCTCAAATGCCATGACCGCACGGGCATCCTCCACCACGCAGATCACAGATCTGTCTCTGCCCTGATCGGCACAAACGGGGCAGATCTCGCGGTCGGTCAGATTCTGACAGATGGGGCAGCGGTGGATCTTCTCCTTGGCTTCGGTCATAGCCGAGGTGAAGGCGGCGATCTCCTCCGGACTGTATTTCAGCACCGCATAGGCAAGGCGCTGAGCGCTCTTGCGGCCGATGCCGGGCAGCCGCGCAAATTGCTCGGCCAGAACGTCGAGTGCTTCGATGCCGGACATATCAGAACAATCCGGGCATACCGGGCATGCCGGGGAGGTTCATAGCGCCGGTGATCTTCTCCATCTCGGCAGCAGAGGTCTCCTCCACGCGCTTGATGGCCTCGTTTACAGCGGCGACCAAAATGTCGGAAAGGGTCTCGATATCGTCGGGATCTACGATCTCGGGGGCGATCTCCAGTGCCTGGATCTGCTTCTTGCCGTTGATCTTGACCGTCACGGCACCGCCGCCGGCGGAGACCTCGTACTCGCGCTCCTCCAGCTCTGCCTGCAGATTGGCCATATCCTCCTGCATCTTCTGTGCCTGCTGGATCATGGCGTTGAGATTCTGTGCGCCTCCGCTTCTTTGATAGTTGGCTTTCATAATGTATATTCTCCTTTGCTTGTCTTAAAAATTCAGTACCGTTGTCGGATCATTCGCTTTTTCCGCCTGCTGCATCCAAAAGATCGTCCAGCACGGTATCCTTGGCGGCTGCCGCAGGATCCGGGGTCTCAAAGACCAGCTGCGAGGGGGTGGGAGCTTGACCTATATCGGGGGCGATGCATCGGCAAAGCAGCGCGCGCGCATCGGCATTGTCCAGCATCATCAGCGAGAAGGGATTGGTCAGCTGAATGACCACTGAGCCATCGTCGGTGAGAAAGGCCTTTGCATCGGCAATGAAGGAGCCGAGCATCGTGTTTTCGCGGCGCACGCGCTCCACACAGTTCATAAAGCCGCGGATGCGGTGCAGCACACGTCCGCCTGTTGCGGGCTGTGGCGCAGAGGCTTTAGGAGCGGTCGGCGCGCGGGGCGGCTCGGCCTTGGGGGCGGCTGCCACGGTGGGCGCTGCGGGCGCCTCGGGTGCCTGTGTCGCAGGCTTCTCCTCGGCAGGCTGCTTTTTGGGGGGCGCTGCGGATACGGGCACACCGGCGGCGATGGCATCCTCCAGCCGCTCCAGACGGGAAAGCATTCCCTCAGCGGAGGTGTCCAGCGCAGGATCGCACATCCGTACCAGGGTCAGCTCGGCTACCATGCGCTTGACCGCGTTGGCCTTTTGCATGGCAAAGAGCGCATCCTCCAAAAGGCGGCAATGGGCCAGCAGCGTGCCCTTTTTGATGTTGGCCGCAAGGGCGCTCAGCTTGGCGGCCTCCGCATCGGTCAGATCCAGATAGCGAGAGGCGTTTTCGGTAGTTTTGACGACCAGCAGATCGCGGTAGACGGCAATCAGATCCTGCCAGAAAACAGCAAGATCACGGGAGGAGGATACCGCCTCGTTGACGGCGGAAAAGATCTTATCGTAATCGCCCCCGATCACGGCGCTCACGATCTCCAGCATCTCGTCACGGCCGCCGGAGCCCATCATTTCGTTTACGGTCTCCACGTCGATCCTGCGACGGGCGCTGCCGCAAAGCTCCAGCAGGCTGATGGCATCTCGCATACCACCCTGCGCCATGCGCGCAATGCGCTCGGCGGCGGCGGCCTCCAGCTCCATCCCCTCCTGCTCGGCAATATAGGAGATGCGTCCTGCCAGAACGGGAAGGGCGATACGGCGGAAATCAAAGCGCTGGCAACGGGAGATGATGGTGGCAGGGAGCTTGTGCAGCTCGGTGGTCGCCAGAATGAAGATCACGTGTGCAGGGGGCTCCTCCAGCGTTTTCAGCAGCGCGTTGAAGGCGCTTGGCGAAAGCATATGGACCTCATCCACGATATAAACGCGGTAGCGCAGTGCCGAGGGGGTGTAGGCCACCTCGTCACGGATGTCGCGGATGTTGTCAACGCCGTTGTTGGAGGCAGCGTCCATTTCCAGTACGTCGGTGGCAGCGCCGCTGTCAATGCTGCGGCAGGCAGCGCATTTTCCGCAGGGGCTGCCCTCTACGGGCGCCTCGCAGTTGACCGCCTTGGCCAGGATCTTGGCGCAGGTGGTCTTGCCGGTGCCACGGGAGCCGCAGAAC
The DNA here is from genome assembly GCA_015065135.1 of Oscillospiraceae bacterium. Classification (GTDB taxonomy): domain Bacteria; phylum Bacillota; class Clostridia; order Oscillospirales; family CAG-272; genus Firm-07. The sequence continues at coordinate 472 of SVQY01000015.1, read as the reverse complement.
AAAAAGGCGTGGGAGAGGGCGTTTTGCATGACCTCGTACCGCAGCACGGAGGTAATATGCTCCTGACCGCATACGTCATCAAAGGTCTGCGGTCTCCATTTACGATATAATGCCTGATGCATGGCAATGGCCCCCTTTCGAAAAGGTATAAAAATAAGCTGCAAAATAAGACCATACACCTTCCAATCGAACGTCACCTTTGCGCGGAAATCGCACCTCCCGCTCGGAGCAGGCGCCCTCGCGGCACATCAGATGGGCCGCTTAATGCTGCTTGGTTCCCCACCTGACATGGTTCACGGCGTCTGATTGCGCAAGACCCACTCTTCATCACGAAAGGGTACGCTCCGGACCGCATCGCTTCGGTCCTCAAGGATGGGATCCACCCCTGCTATAGCGGATTTCAGGTGCAGGGCTCCGCTACTTCCCCGGCTGGTATGGCCTTATTTCACAGCTTACCTTTACTATTATAGCA
>SVQY01000014.1 GCA_015065135.1 Oscillospiraceae bacterium | reverse complement strand
CGGTACCTATACTGCTCCTTAAGCCACCAGGATCGCGTAAGGAGCAGTATAGGTACCGCCGCTCACGTTCAGGGTAACGGTGTTGCCCTCGCGAATGTTGAATACGCTGGAGGCAGCGGTTACCACGGGGGTGCCGCTGACGGTAACGGTTGCGGCTGCGCTGCTGTTCTTGGGTGCGTTCACCAGCGTGCCGCAGTTGAAGGTACCGCCCTGGATATCCAGCTCGGCATTGCCGCCGGCCAGCAGGTACAGGACCTCGGTGGTGTTAAAGGTACCGTCCTTGATGGTAACGTCCATCAGACCCTTCTCGGCATAAGCCAGACGGGTGCCCGTAAAGGTACCCTTCTCAATGGTCACGATCAGGCTGTTTGCCGTGTTGTTGGCAACGTCAAAGAACGCGATGTGAGAGCCGGTAGCCGTAGAGGTGTTGACGAAGGTACCGTCCTTGATGGTAACGGTCAGGGGAGCTGCGCTGTTGGAGTAGAACATCAGGGAGTGGCCGCCTGCGCTTGCAGGAGAGATGGTCAGCGTACCGCCGTCAACAGTCACGTCAGCGGTGTTGCCGGCGCCGGTCACGTTGAACATACGCTCAACGGCAGACAGGTTGGTATCCTTGAAGTTGAAGGTCATCTGCTTTGCATCGCTGCTGATAAAGCGTGCGGCAGTAGACAGCTCACAGTCGGTGAAGGTGCAATCCAGCACGCACTTAGCGCCACCCTTGGTAGCAAAGAATGCGCCGGTGGTGGAGATGGTCGCGCCGGTTGCGGTCAGCGTCAGTTTGCTTTCGGCAGACGTATTGGCCAGCGTAGCAAAGGTGGTGACGTTGTACTCGCCGCCGGTAACGGTCATCGTGGTTACGGTGTTGCCTTCAGCCTCGAACAGATCGGGTGCGTGGAAGGTACCGCCGGAGATGTTGATGTCGGGATGCGCAGCATCCTTGATCAGCAAGACGTTGGTGCCTGCGGTAAGGATACCGCCCTTGATCACGATCTCGCCCACGTTCTCCTGTGCGTCGGTCTTGTAGTAGTCGTTCTCGATGTAGAACAGGTCGTTGCCAACCTCAATCGAGCCGCCGTTGACCGTGAACTTGAAGTCCACGCCACCGGCACGGATCACAAAGCCGTGAGAACCGGTCAGAGAGCCACCGTTCATGGTGATGGTCTTGTAGCCATTCTGATCGGCAGCATGGGTGCCCTCAAAGTGCAGGCCCCAGCCCTTACAGATCATGGTCACGCCATCCTCAACGATGAGGTGAGTGGTGTTGTTGGGTGCGTAGTCCGAAACAATGGTCTTGGTCTCGCCGCCGCCGTCGCTCTTGGTGTTCTCAAAGCGACCGCCCTTGAAGTGAACGGTTGCCTCGAAGGGAGTCTCGGCATTGTCGATACGGACGATGTAAGAACCTGTCTTGTAGTAAACACTACCCTCGAAGGTAAGAGTTGCTGCGCCGGTGATCTTGAAGATCGCCGCGGTGCCGTTAACGGTAACGCCGTCACCCGTAAAGGTCAGGTTCTTGTTGATAGAAGCCGTGCTGCCGCCCACATTGATATTGGTGGGGATCACGATGGTCGTGCCGGCAGGAGCCAGAGCAGCAGCGGAAGCCAGCGAGCCGTAGACCTTGTGGCCGTCGCTGTTCACAAAGAACACGCTGTTCACGGTGTAGTTCACCGAGTTGATGGAGGCATTGTTCGCCTTAACGACGATCTGACCGCCGAACGCCCAGATGAAGTTGTGCGTGTTGAAGGTACCGCCGTTCAGCGTTACGTTCAGAACAGCTGCATTGCCGCTGGCACTGTTGGTCTCAAAGATGGCATTGTGCTCATCCATCTCGGTGGAGGTGTTGTTGAACACACCACTGTTGATGGTGATATTGGCAACAGTCGCGTCATTGACGTAGAACATCAAAGCGTGACCGCCGTTGCCATTATCAGACAGGTTAACAGTACAGCCGGAAATGACAGCATCCATCTGACCGCCGCCGGTTGTCGACACGAAGCGCTCGTGCGTGTTGAAGGTACCGCCGGTGATGGTCAGATCCACGGTGGAATTCCAGAAGTTCATCAGGTACTTGGCATCGTGTACCGTACCGCCGGTGATGGTGATCTCCGCATTACAACCGGCAGCCAGGTCGATGATGTAAGCACTTGCTACCTTGTCGGCGTTGAATTCACCGCCGTTGATGGTGATCTTGCTGATGACGCCTTCGTTCATATCAATGATATGCCTGGAGGTGTCGGCGATATTGAGGGTACCGCCATTGATCACGATCTCGGTATTGTGGTAAGCGGGAGTGGTGACGTCGCCCACCGTAACGCCGGTGGTGTTATAGTAGAAGGAATGATCGGTGGAGTAGATGTATGCATCGCCCTCTACCGTGATCTTGGACTTGGAGGCGTACAGCTCGGAGTGGGTGATGAACGCACCGGTGACGGTGGCATCCTTGATGTAGATGTCGATCACGTTGTCGTTTTCAGCCACGTACTCGTTGGCGATGTAGATCGCAGCGCCGCTCACGCCGGTAACAGTACCGCCGGTGATGTTCACGTCAGCGGCTACACCGTTCAGAATGCTGATCGTACGGAAGCCTGCCAGAGATGCGTTCTCCTGCACGTTCAGGGTCACGAGACCGGTGCCTGCGGTCTGGTAGACGGGATCACTGCCTCTGTCGTTGGTGAAGGCCACGTTACCGGTCAGGGTCACGGTGGTGCCGCCCTCGCCTACGATAGAGACCTGCATGAAGGTCACGTTACCGGTGAAGGTGACGCTGGCGTTGTTCGTAACGGTCAGGAAGGCGGTGCCGCCCTTGGCCAGTACGGCCACGCCGTCGTTACCGGTAATGGTAACGCTCTTGTTGATGATAGTGGAAACGATACCGAAGCTCTTGGTCAGGGTCAGCACGTCGCCGTCTACGGCGTCTGCCAGAGCAGCCTCAAGCGTGACGTACTCAGAGCCGTTCAGCAGGATCAGGCCGTCGCCCAGGGAGATAGCCTCACCGTTGTAGATGCAGTCGCCGTGGAACTTGACATAGCAACGGACGTTCATGGTCGCGCCGGTGGTGTAGTGAGGAGCCGTGATGTCGCCGCCGTAGATATTCACCGTCACGTGGCTGGTGGTATCGGTGGCGGCAGGTGCGGTGCCGTCGGTGATCAGTGCGTTGGTGATGGTAACCTTTGCACCGTCATAGATGTTGGCCACCACCTGATGCGCGTTGGCGGAGTTCTCGTTGAGCAGATACGTAGCGGTGTGCTCACCACCCTTGATGTTGGCAGTCACGTTACCGCAGACACCAAACAAAGGACCGTTGAGGCAGGTGAGAGAGCCGCCGTTGACGTCAATGGTCAGATTGCTGTCCACACGTCCATGATAGAACAGAGCGCTGTTGGAATCATGGAGCGAGAAGGAGAGAGAAGTACCGGTGAAGGTCACGTTCATATACTGAGCATTGTTGTAGACGAATTGGTTCACCTTGTTGTCCACGGAGGTGAAGGTACCGCCAGTGATGTTCAGGTTCATCGTGCCCTGCCAGTCGCCGTTGCTGAAGATGGTAACCTTGCTGTCGGACTTGGTGGAGGCGAAGCTACCGCCGGAAATGTTGATGTTGGCGTAGGACTTGTCACCCTCGGCAGAGGTCTGCTGGAACAGGTTGGCACCGCCTGCGGTGAAGCTACCGCCGGAGATGTTCATCACCGTAAAGTGATTCTTGGTCAGCAGGTCTCTTGCCAGCATGATCTCGGCATCGGTCCTGAAGGTACCGCCCGCGATGTTGTAGACCGACCAGGTGTTCTGGGTGTCACCCGCTCTGTGGAAGAGCGCCTGGGTGGAGGTCAGGCTGACGCCGTTGCCCGTGATGTTGACCAGCGTGCTGATGCCGCCGTCGGATGCCGCACTTGTACCCTGGTTTGCAGTAAAGGCATAGCCGGAGGTGGTCAGAGAGAAGCTGCCGGAAAGGTTCACGATCACGTCGGGCTTCTCGTTGAGTGCGGGAGAGGTGGAAACCTGTACCTTGTCGGCATCGGTGATCTTGGAGGAGATCGTGGGAGCCGCGCCCGTGAACACGAAGCCGTTGGTGCAGCCGCTTACGGTGATATCGCTGAGATTGACGATACCGCTGGCGTTGTTGAAGGTGATGAAGTCACCGGTCACGGTGTAGGTACCGCCGGTCACGGTCAGGTGTGCGAAGGCGTTCATCTTGACCTTCTGGGACAGCAGGAGCTGTGCGCAGGAGAAGGTACCGTCGGTCACGGTGGCGTTCAGCGTAGCGGAATTCCACTCGTTTGAAACGTAATTATAGAATACCGCACCGGTTGCCGTAATGCTGGGGGCCTTGCCGTTTGCATCCTTACCGATCGTCACGTTGGTGGTGCCGCGGTCAGCCCATACGAAGTGATCCACACCCGTAAAGGTCGTGTTGCCGCTGATGGTGATATCCATCAGGTCAGCGGCATTCTTGAAGCCATAGGTGGTAGCCGCCGCGGTGCCGGTAAAGGTACCGCCGGTAATGCTGATGATGGCGTTGCCGTTCCAGTCCCAGTTCTGGAAGAAGTAAGCGTTGCCGCTTGCCTTCTGCTGGTTGAAGCTACCGCCGGAAATGTTGAAGACGGTGTAGGTCTTATCGAAGGCGAAGTTGCCCAAGCCGAACATATTTTCGCACTGAGCATTGAAGGTACCGCCCGAGATATTGAACACCGAGAATTCATCGGTTGTTTCTACGTCATCAGCGATGTTCGAGTTATTGTAGTCGTTGGAGCGGTAGATCAGTATACCGCCGCTAGCAGTGGTGGTGTAGGTACCGCCGCTGATGTTGACCAGCGTGCTGATGCTGCTGACCACCGAGATCGCGCGGTTCACAGCGGTGATGGATACGCTGCCGCTGAGGTTTACGATGACCTCGGGCAGAGCCTCAACACCCTCACGCACGGTGATCTTATCGGTAATGGAGGGGGAGATGGAGATGGGACCTGCGCCAAGCGCGATACCATAGTTGCCTGCGGTGATCGTGCCGCCGGAGATGTTGGCAACACCGCTGGCCATGGAGTAGACCAGGAAGTGGCCCTTGACGTTGAAGGTACCGCCGGTAACGGTGACGTCAACGCAGGACACACCACTGCCGTTGCCGGCAAGGTCGATGGCGTTACCGCCGGTGGTGTTGCTGAAGCTACCGCCGTGGATCTTGATCTCGCCGTTAACCTTATCGTTGATGTCGATGATATTGCTGTTACCGGTTACCGTGTAGGTGCCGGAGTAGACGGTAAGGTCAAAATACATGCCCTTCGTATGGAAGCAGAAGACCTGGTAGCCGGTGCCCTCCATAGTCAGCTTGCTGTTGTCGGTCTCACCCTCTTTGCCAAAGATGTAGGTGCTATCCATGGCAAGACCGTAGAAGACGCGAGCATAGTTGCTGCCGATAGACTTGTAGGTGCCGGCCTTAACGGTAACGGTTGCAACTGCAACAGAGGTATCGATGAAGAAGACCTCTGCATTGCTGTAAGCGTTACCCTTGGAGGTAATGGTCGCGGTCTCAACGGTGATGGTGAGCTCATCCAGGTTGTAAGCGCGGATGCCTGTCTTGGAGGCGGTCAGAGTCATGCCGTTGATCTCAACCTCGACCTCGGCGCCCTCAGCCTTGGAGTACAGACCGATGCCGTACTCGGCAGTGATCGTTGCCGCGCCCACGGTGATGGACAAGGTACCGCCAAAGCTCTCGGACTGATGGATGAAGTGGCTGGTTACGGTATAGCTGCCGCCGCTGACAGTCAGCGCGGCAGAGCCGTCGACAAGCCGGAAGGCATTCTCGCCGGCGGTAAAGGTGCCGCCGTTCACGGTCATGGTAGTGGTACCGCTGACCATATTGAGCAGGTTCTTGCCGTTGAACGTACCGCCATTCACCGTATAGGTGTTGGTGGCAACGCGGGTGCTGTTATCGGTGTAGAACACCGACTCGGTAGCGGTAATGGTGCCGGCGTTCACGGTAACGTTCATGAAGATGTTATCGCCTGCGGAGTTGCCGGAGGCCGTGTAGTCGTACTTGCCGTAGAAGACGTAGGTCGCCGAGATCTCGGGCGTTGCCAGAACGTTGCCGTCCTTATCCTTATAGCTGTCGATCAGGACGTTGGTGGTACGGCGTGCGCCTGCAACGAAATAGGTGAAGCCGCTGATCTTACCGCCGTAGACGTTAATGACCATATCGTCAGCCCAGTTGCGCGCGAAGGTGTGGGTGCCTGCACCCGCTGCGGTAATGGTACCGCCGTAGATATTCACCTTCAGACCGCCGTTGGCGTCGGTGGCGTAGAACATATTGTAGCTGCCGCTCTCGGAGGTGTTGGTAAAGCTGCCGCCGTAGATGTTCACAGTAAAGACGTTTATGTTAGCGCCGGAGCCGCCGCAGCCTGCGGAGTTAAACAGAGAGCCGGTGCCGGAGGTTACGAAGGTACCATCGTTGATGGTAGCGGTCACAGTGCCGCCCGCAACGCCGTCGGGGTTGGAAACGTAGATCAGCTGAGACTTGGAGGTCACGTCAGCATTCTCAATGACCACGGTGTTGCCCGCCGACTGGGTGGTGAAGTAGGCCATGCTGTTGTTGACAACAAAGGTACCGTTCTCCACGTACAGATGACCCACGATGCTGTCGGTGTTGAACACCACAGCGTGGTTTGCGGTGATGGTACCGCCGGTCACGTTGACGTACTTATTACCGGCGATCTTGCTGGTGTTGTGGTCAAAGGCGATGGCATAGGCACCGATCAGGTGTGCATTGTCCTGCACGTTCACGGTGACGTTGCCCGCGGTAGCGGTGTTGGTCAGCACGTGAGAGCGGGTGCCGTTATCAAAGACTACGCCATCCTTAAAGGTAACCGTTGTGCCCGCCTCGGTAGAGCCGGAGTCCACCTGAATGCCGCAACCGGCATAGGTAATGTAGCCTGCAAAGGTCACGCTCTTGTCAGCCGCGATGCGGAAGGTGTCGTAAGCGCCGTTGACCTTGCTGGTGTCGTAATTTGCGTGGAAGACCAGAATGGGCTGCTGCGCAGTGCCGCCGTTGATGGTCAGGCTCTTATTAATATTGATGGTTTCGGTGATGGTGATACCGCCCACAATGGTCAGGGTATCGCCGTCATTGGCCTCATTAATAGCCGTTTGCAGGTCGGTATAATAGGTCGTACCGTTTACGACCACGCCCTGCTCGTTTGCCACCCATGCAGCGCCGTTATAGGTGCCGCCGGTGACCTGTGCGGTGAAGGTTGCAGCGAAAGGCACGCCGGTGACCCAGCCGCCGGCCGTATTCAGCTCACCGCCATCCATCTGGATGTGGATCCTGGAGCCCGCGCCGCCGTCGGTGGCAACGCAGTCGGTGCAGGTCACGTTGGCGCCGTCCTTCAGGGTGATATTCTCCACGCAGGAGCCGCCATTGACGTTGATCAACCACTTACAGGTAATGTCACCGCCGGAGATGGTCACCGTCCAGTTGGTGTACCAACCAAAGAGAGGTCCGTTGGTGCAGTTCAGCGTACCGCCGGTGATCTTCAGGTTAGCGGGAACGCCACCCGAGTTACCGCCGATGGCACCGGTGTTGGTGTCGATCAGGGTCACGGTGTAGTTACCGCCGCTGATCGTAGAGCCCTCCAGCAGCTTGCACTTGTTGCCGGACAGGTAGAGGATGTAAGCGTCGTTATTGACGTCGTTGCCGGTAAGGACTGCGGGAAGGGCAGATCCGGTCTTGCCGGCAGCCACGGCTGCATCGTATGCCGCCTGGGAAGCTGCAATATCCTCGTTCTTACCGTTGGGGGAGGTCAGCGTAGCCGTACCGCCGCTGATCACGACCTTGGAAATAGCCTGGTCCAGACGGATCAGCTGCCAAGCGCCGTTGAAGGTACCGCCGGTGATGGTCACGTCCACGTAGGAGATATTGGTGCCGGTACCGTTGACGTACACAACGTGTCTGCCGGTATCATTGCCCTTGCCGGTGTTGGTGAAGTTCACAGTACCGCCATTGATGGTAATGGAGGCACCACCGCTCTCATTGGCGTGTGCATAGTAGATAAAGTCGTTGCCGGTGGTGTAGGTACCGCCGTTTACAACGATATCCATATGAGAGGGAGACGCTGCGCCGCTACCGCTGAAGTCGATGAGGAAGTGGTTCTGGCTGTGGTCGGTAAAGATACCGTCATGCAGGGTGATGGTACCCTTTGCATCGGTGTTCACATCGATCAGCGCGTTGGACTGTACGGTATAGGTACCGCTGTAAACGTTAAAGGTAACGTCAGCAGCAGCATGGAAAGCGAAGTTCTGCACGTTGGTGGTGTCGACCTTCAGCTTGCTGTGGTCGGTCTCGCCCTTAACGCCAAAGGTGTAAGTGCCCTTCTTGGCGTTACCGTAGATCATACGGCCGCCGTTGGAGGTCTTCAGGATACCCGCCTTCACGACCACATTGGCAGTGGCGCAAGAGTTGTCGATGAAGAAGCACTCGCTCTTGTTGCCGGCAGAGCCGGTCGCGGTGATCTCGGCATAGTCGATCAGGATCTCGGGAGAGCAATGGAAAGCACGGAAGCCGCAAAGCGCGGTCAGCGTCATGCTTTCAACCGTGATCTTGGTCTTGGAAGCATTCTTGGAGTACAGCGCAAAGCCGTAGTCGCCGACGTTGATGGTGGCCTTCTTGACGGTCACGTCAAGATCGCCTGCCTGCTCGCTGTAGTAGATGAAGTTGGTGGTAGAGGTAAAGGTACCGCTGTAAACAACCAGGGTGGCATCGGTGTGAATGTCGGTGTCAGCAACGCCGTCGAACCAGAACAGACGCCATTTTACGTTGAATACCACGTTATCGCCGCCCTCGGCAGAGCCGATGGTGATATTGGTCGTACCGCCCTTGACCACAATGCCCTCGCCGTTGTCGGCGGTGGTACCGGTAATGGAGGTATTACCCTTGATCACGATGGTGGAGGTACCGCTGACCTGGTTGACAGCATAGCCGCTTACCTTAAAGGTACCGCCGGTGATGGTCAGAGTCAGCTTGGAGGTATCGCCCTTTGCATTGTTTGCTACGTAAGCGATATGGCTGCTGAGCGTGTAGGTACCGCCTGCAATGTTGGCAGTCAGATTGCCGTAGTTCTGAGCGTTATCGCTGGAGGCGGCAGACAGCAACGTTTTGACGTTGACCACTGCGGTGGAGCTTGCGGGAACGGTCAGCTCGGTATCACAACGAGCCGCATTGATCAGATTGGTGAAGCCGCTGTAGGTACCGCCGTTCAGGGTAACGTATACGTTACTGGCGTTGTTGATAACCAGATTGGTGCCGCCGGTGAAGGTACCTGCGTCGATAACAACGTACATATACGCCTGCCAGTCGTTGGAAACGAACGCGGTGCCGCCTGCATGGAAGGTGCCGCCGTAGACGTTGATCTTGAACTGGGTTTTGCCCTTGTCGCCCTCGATCTTGTCGCCGCTGACGAACAGGTTGCCGTTGCTGGTGTAGGTACCGCTGTAAATGTTGACGGTCATGGTGTACTTGCTGCCGTCGGGCGTGCCCTCGGCGTTAGCGTAAGCCACAACGGCACCGCCGTTGTTGGTGAAGGAGATGTCGCCCTTCAGGTTCAGGGTGGCGGTGACGTGGTTGGCGGTAACGCCGCACTCGTAGTAATCCACGTAGCCCTCAAGGGTCAGGGTCACACCGTCCTTTAATATAAAGGTAGAGAAAGCACTGTGCGCAGCACCGTTATAGAACTCGTAGCCGGGCTTGGTGCCGAATACGGTGATGCGGTTGCCCTCTGCACCGCCGGTGATGGTGAGGCTCTTGTCAACGGTGATGAACTCATTGATCATCACGTTCTTCAGCAGGGTCACGGTAGCGCCTGCGGGTGCTGCCGCAATGGCCTCTGCCAGAGAGTTATAGGTGGTCTCACCAACCTTGGCAACGGCCTCGCTCGCGAACTTACTCGGGCTCATATCGTTGTCGTTCAGGATCAGCGTACCGCCGGTGATGCTGGTCTCGGTGGTGTTGCAGAAGCTGGTGTAGGACATGAGGCAGGGGGTGGTGACCTTACCGCCGGTCATGTTGAACCTCTGCTCGGAGGCATCGTTGTTGGAGTCTGCGTAAACAGACTTGGTCAGCGCGATGTCTGCGTTATCCGATACGGTAACGTCCACGTGACCCGTGCCGTTGATGTTGATCAGGTTCATGGCGTTGATCTTACCGCCGGAAACGACCACGTCAAAGTACACGTTGGAGGAGCCGCCGAATACGGTGATCTTTTCTGCGTTGATCGTACCGCCCGTCACGGCAGCGGTCATCTTGTAGCAGGCAAAGAATGCGCCGTTGTTGCCGTCACTCTTGGTGCAGGTCAGCGTACCGCCGGTGATCTCTGCGTCAAGATAGCTTTCGTTGCTGCCGCTGCGGCTGCAGTAGAACAGGTAATCGGAGGAGGAAATGTTACCGCCGTTGATGCGGAACAGGGTGCGACCGCGGTCGGTCACGGAGAAGGCGCGCTCGGTCACGGAGATGTCACCGCCGTTGACGGTCACGATCATTGCCGCGTTGGTCACCTTGCCCAGGGGGTCGGTCACAAACTTGGCGTTCTCGCCCCACAGGGTGTTCATAAAGCGCTTCGCGCCAGAAACGGTACCGTTATTCCAGGTGGCGACCATCCGGGCGCCGTTGGACTGCACCACGTATTCGGTGGTGGTGTAGGTACCGCCGCCCACGGTCAGGTTGACGATAGCGTTGTTGTAGAAGCAGAAGATATGGTTGGTTGCGGTGATCTCGGGAGAACCGCTGACGTTAACGGTTACGGTTGCGCCGCTCCACTTGGGGTTGCCGTCCGCACCGGTGGTGGGAGCGTGCAGGAAGTAGTTACCTGCGGTGTAGGTGCCACCCTTCACCGTCAGGCTCAGGGTGTTACCGTAAACGGTATTGATCAGGTTTTCGGTGGAGGTGAAGGTGCCGCCCTCAATGGTCACGTTGGTGGTGCCCTTAATGCCGTCCACGATGCGGGTAGCATTGAAGGTACCGCCCTTAACGGTGATGTTAGCGGTACCGCCCTTCAGGCTCTGGAACAGGTTGGTACCGGTAAAGCTACCTTTTTCAATGGTAAGGTTTAGTGTGCCTGCAGAGCCGAACTGCACGATCTGTGCAGAGTTGAAGGTACCGTCCTTGATGGTCGCGTTCACCGTGCCGTTGTTCAGGATAAACAAGCCATCCCACTCGCCGGCACCGTTGGTGTCGGCAATAAAGGTACCGCTGTTGATGGTCAGAGTGGTGGAGCCGCTGGCGGTGTTGACATAGAACATCAGCGCATGGGCAGAAGCGTTTGCCAAGGGCTTGATGGTAAAGGTACCGCCGGTGATGGTGATGGTGCTTGCATTCGCAGAAGCGCCGGTGAGGTTGATCAAGCGCTCCACTGCGGTGACGTTGGTGTTGTCAAACACGGCAGTGATGCTATGAATGTCGCCGGACATGAAACGGCCGTTCGAGGTCAGCGTGCAGTTCGTAAAGCTGACATCCAGCTTCAGATCCGTATCATTGGACATACCAAAGAACGCGCCGGTGGTGTTGATGGTCACGTTGGAAGCGACGACCTTCAGCGTACAGGGCCAGCCGTCCATAAAGGTACCGCCCTGCGCAAAGTTCTTCATGGTGTTGAAGGTACCACCGGTGATGGTAACGTAGGCATCACCCGACTTCGTTGCACCGGTATTTGCCAGGTAAACAATGCACTCGGAAACGGTAAAGGTACCGCCGCTGATGTTCAGCGTGCCGTCGATGACCTCGCTATTGTTGGACGAGCCGGGGTTGGAGCCGTAAACGGCAAGGATCGTACCGACGTTGTAAGTACCGCTCTTGATGGTCAGCTTGGATACCTTGTTACCGCGGTTTACGCGCATCATGTAATCAAAGCCGGTAACGGTGCAGTTTTCCAGCGTGGCATCCAGCTTGTAGGCCTGCAGATAGAAGAAGTAATAAACATCCTTTGCCATTCCGGTATAAGGAACGTTAAAGGTAGCATTCTTGATGTTTACCACGGTCTGGCACTGCCAGTCGCCGATGTGAACAAAGTACAAGGCGTTTGTACCGGTATCAGCGTCATCCGTTATCTCGGTATGCCAGGTGAAGCTGCCGCCGTTGATATAGATATTGAACTTGGTGTCATTCTGAACATTGCTATCACCCTGACGGAACACCGTGTTGTTGGCGATCTTAAAGGTACCGTCATTGATGGTGAAATTGGTAGCATAGTTCGTTGTACCGCCGGACACGTTGTCGTGACGCACGCACAGGTCGTTACCCAGAACGAAGGTGCCGTTGTTGATGGTCACGTTCAGGGTCGCCTGCTCGCCGGCGTTGAACATATCGGCATATTCATTGGTAAAGTAACCGCTGTTGATCACAAACTTTGCCGTACCGGTGTTCTCGGAGACGGTGGCAAAGTCCAGCCAGGCGATATTGCCGTCCACGGTGATGTCCGCACCGTCAGCCAGCGTCAGCTTTACGCTGTTCTGGGAAACGATCACGTTCTCACCGGTAAAGGTCAGCTTCTTGTTCAGCGTGATCGCGGTGGAAATGGTGCAGTTCTTCAGAATGGTGATGGTGTCGCCTGGGGCGGCTGCGGCAATGGCTGCCTCCAGCGTGTCGTAGGGGGTATCACCGATCTTGGCAACGGCAGAGGCGTTGTCCAGCACGGAGGCATCTATGCCGTTCACGGTCAGCGTGCCGCCGGTTACGCTTACGGTCACGTTGTTGTGTCTGGCACTGTACATCTCCAGCTCAACCGATCCACCCTTGACGTTCAGGGTAGAGGGAACGGCCATGGCCAGCTTGGCCAGGTTGGTGTCGGAGCAAAGGGCGTAAGAGGTGATCTTAACGCCGCTCTCTACGTTCAGCACGATAGAAGAGCCCTCTGCAGTACCGTCGGAGAAGATACCTGTGGAGCAGGTGTAGGCGGAATTGCCCTTCAGGGTAATGGTTGCATTACCGTTCTTGCCGTTCTCGTTCACAATGTCACGACCGGTGGCGGTCACGTTCTCCAGCGTGGCGTTCAGCGTAGAGCCGTTGCAAAGCAGAATTGCAGTCTGGGAGAAGTTAAGGGTGGCATTCTTCAAGGTCATCGTGACCTTAGAGCCACCCTCCGCGGTCAATGCACCTGCATTAGAAGCCATCGCGTTGGTGGTAAAGGTCACGTCGGTAAAGCTTGCCGTCGTGGTAGAGGAGCCGTTTCCGCCGAGCATTGCGATCTTATCCTTACTGGTGGAGGTATAAGAGCCGCCGTTAACGGTGATTACGGTGATACCGTTGTTGTTGGTTGCGTAGAAGGAGGTGTTCTTGTTGACCATCGTGACGTTGGTAACGGTTGCGGATGCCTCGATATAGTCCGCATTGAACACGATACCGTGCTGACAGTTAAAGGTGGCACCGGTTACGACAACCGTTTTCTTTGCGCGGGTGCCGGTGGTGGTGGCATTGCCGTCAAAGTCGATGGCATAGGAGCCGCTCTTAAAAAGAACGTTGTCCTGCACCGTAACGGTGGAAGTATAGGCGTTATTCAAGTCCTGATATACGCGGTTTGTCGTTTCAAAGCACACACTGTCCTTGAAGGTGACATTGGTGTTGGTTCCCTGAATGGAAACACCGATGCCCGTACCCACGTACTTTACAGAGCCGCCGAACGTAACGGTTACGCCCTCGGCAATGTTAAAGATGGGTGCGCCGCCATTGACGGTACCCGTACCCTGAATGGTCAGGTTCTTGTCAATGGTGATGGGGTCGGCTTCTGTATAGGTGCCGCCGCTAAGCTCGATCACGTCACCTGCTGCCGCGCCGGAAATGGCGGTGGACAGGTCGCCATCAGCGGCGACAGTGACGGTTGCTGCACTCGTTGCTACGGTCAATACCAACGTGAACAGCATGAGGAACAGCGCAACTATAAGGATCTTCCCAAGTTTGCTTGTCTTCATTTGTTTTCCTCCTCAAAATTTATCGTGAATTTGAGTAACCCGATTCAGTGATCCCGATGGAGCGGGATACCGCCTTTTGCACGCGTTTATATGCGTATACGCACGCGCAGTAAAGATAGATGCAGAACGCTATGCTGCGCCCTGCGGTAAGGTAAGGGGTTGACCGTCCCCCGCCCCGCTATCTGTGCCAAAAAGCAGTACGCCACTCCACACGAAATTGCCAAATTGCGGATGGTTAATTATAATTATATATCTGTAAAGTGGAATTGTCAATCGGTTTCGGACAAATTGGAGCCTTCCGCGCATAATTCTGTTAGAATTGCTATGCTTTGCCCGGTCAAATTTGTGCAAAATGCGGATGCCAATATGTATGCAAAATTTTTTTGGCACAAGATATAGTGTCACCGCTTCCGACCACCGCTCCGCCATTCCATCCGCGCCCCCGCCACCACCGCTTCCGCAAACGCCAAATTGGGATTTAGCGGGAAGTTGTTCGTGTTTGGTGACTACTCTTCCGTCGCCTAACGGCGCCACCTTCCCTCGCAAGGGAAGGCAACCAAAATCGCCACTTCAATAGTAGCCGATAAAATTTACGCTTGTTTTAAGCTTTATGCGGCATTATCCGTTTGTTGTTGATAGTTGCCAGGTTTGTAAGCCTTCCCTTGTGAGGGAAGGTGGCAGGCGAACGCCTGACGGAAGAGTAGTCCCCTTCAAGTGCAAGCCGCACCTTGTTTTTTGCTCATTTTTGTGCTATAATGGGCACAAACACGAAGGAAAGCGAGGCGTTTTTATGCGAAAAAATTTCGGCGCGAAAGCGGCCATGTACCCCATGCCTGTGCTGATCGTTGCCACCTACGGCAAGGACGGCACCCCCAACGCCATGAACGCCGCCTGGGGCGGCATCAGCGAGGAGAAGGAGATCTCCATCTGCATCGACAGCGGTCATAAGACCGCCGAGAACTTGCTGCACAGCGGCGCCTTTACCGTCAGCATGGCGGATGCCGACCACGTGGCGGCGTGTGATTATCTTGGCATTGTCTCCGCAAACGACACTCCCGACAAGCTGGCGCGCGCCGGCTTTACGGTGAAAAAAAGCGACTTTGTGAACGCCCCCGTCATCAACGAGCTGCCCATGGCGCTGGAGTGCCGTGTGACCTCCTACGACAAGGAGACCTGCCGCCTTGTGGGGGAGATCGTCAACGTATCGGCAGAGGAGCGCGTGCTGAACGAAAAGGGCAAGATCGACCCTGCCCTGCTGCGCCCCATCACCTACGACCCCATGAACCACACCTATCTCGTTCTCGGCGAGGCGGTCGGCCGTGCTTTCTCGGACGGAAAAGCGCTGAAATAAGGCCCGTTTGGCACAAAAAATGCGCAAAATTCCCGTCACGTATCACGTTTTTTGCGATTTTGTGCCATTTTAGCTCCCCTCCCCCGTCACCGCTCCCCACACCCGCAAGAAAAATATGCCGACACATCTTGACTTTGCGATCAAAAAGTGATATAATCTTTACAACAAATATCCCAAGGAGGAATTTCATCATGAAGCATATTCAGACTTTGGAAACCCGTAATCTGTGCGACAGCGCCAAGAATGGCGGCTGCGGTGAGTGCCAGACCTCTTGCCAGTCCGCTTGCAAGACCAGCTGTGGCATCGCCAACCAGCAGTGCGAGAGCAAGTAATCTGAAAAAAGCGAGATGCCGCCAGGGCGCCACGGTGCCGTGGCGGCATTTTTGCGCAAGGAGTGAAATTATGGTACATCAGTACAAATTGGGCGGCTACAATATCGTGCTGGACATCTGCTCCGGCTCGGTGCACGCGGTGGATGAGGTCGCTTACGATATCATCGCGCTGTTTGAGCAGCAGGACCGCGAGAGCGTGATCGCCGCCATGAAGGAAAAATACGCGGGGCGCGCGGATATCACCGCTGCGGACATTGAGGAATGCTACGACGACGTGCTCTCCTTGAAGGAGGCGGGCAAGCTGTTCGTGCCCGACACCTTTGAGCCCATGGCAGGCAAGCTGAAGGCGAAAACAGGCGGCGTGGTCAAGGCGCTCTGCCTGCACATTGCCCACACCTGCAATCTGAACTGCTCCTACTGCTTTGCCAGTCAGGGCAAGTATCACGGCGAGCGCGCCGTGATGAGCTTTGAGGTGGGTAAGCGCGCACTGGATTTTCTGGTGGAAAATTCCGGCACGCGCCGCAACCTGGAGGTGGACTTCTTCGGCGGCGAGCCCTTGATGAATTTTCAGGTCGTGAAGGACCTGGTGGCATATGCGCGCAGCATCGAAAAGGAAAAGGGCAAGAACTTCCGCTTTACCCTGACCACCAACGGTCTCCTCATCGACGACGATGTGATAGAGTTCGCCAACCGCGAGTGCCACAACGTGGTGCTGAGTCTGGACGGTCGCAAGGAGATCCACGACCGCTTCCGCGTGGACTATGCCGGCAACGGCAGCTTTGACCGCATCGTGCCCAAGTTCCAAAAGCTCGTGGAGTCCCGCGGCGGCAAGGGCTACTATATGCGCGGCACCTTCACCCACGCCAACCCCGATTTTCTGAAGGATATTCAGGTGATGCTGGATCTGGGCTTTACCGAGCTCTCGATGGAGCCGGTGGTCTGTGCCGCAGGGGATCCCGCCGAGCTGACCGACGAGGATGTGGTCATCGTCAAGGAGCAGTACGAAAAGCTCGCCGCGCTGATGCTGGAGCGGGATAAGGCGGGCAAGCCCTTCACCTTCTATCATTACATGATCGACCTCTCGGGCGGTCCCTGCATCTACAAGCGCATCTCGGGCTGCGGCTCGGGCACCGAATACATGGCGGTGACCCCCTGGGGCGATCTTTACCCCTGCCACCAGTTCGTGGGCGAGGAGGAATACAAGCTGGGCGACGTGTTCCACGGTGTTTCCAACACCGAAAAGCGGGCCGAGTTTGCCGCCTGCAACGTATACGCCCGTCCCGAGTGCCGCGAGTGCTGGGCACGGCTCTATTGCTCCGGCGGCTGCGCCGCTAACGCCTTCCACGCCACCGGCTCTGTAACAGGTATTTACGAGAAGGGCTGCGAGCTCTTCCGCAAGCGCATGGAGTGCGCCATCATGGTGGCGGTCGCCCGTGCGCTGGGCGACAACAAATGATGGCAAAAATGACCGCGCCGATCTGCGATTTCGTGAAACGGTATGCAAAAAGCGATACCGCGCGCCTGCATATGCCGGGTCACAAGGGCACCGCTCTTGTGGGCTGCGAGGCGCTGGATATCACCGAGATCCGCGGAGCGGACAGCCTTTTTGAAGCGGACGGCATCATTGCCGAAAGCGAGGAAAACGCCTCTCGCCTTTTTGGCGCCAAGACCTTTTATTCTACCGAGGGCTCCTCGCTTTGCATTCGCGCCATGCTGGCGCTGATCGCGCAAAACGCCCCCAAACGGGGCGAGAAAACACGCATTCTGGCCGGCAGAAACGCGCACAAGGTATTCCTTTCCGCGGCAGCCCTGCTGGATCTGGAGGTGGAGTGGCTCTGCCCCGATCCGAGTGAAAGCTATCTTTCCTGCACGGTCACGCCCGACCGCCTGGCGACGGCGCTTTCCGAAATGAGCGAGCCGCCGGCAGCCGTCTACATCACCAGCCCCGATTATCTGGGACATATGGCGGATATCCGCAGCCTCGCCGCAGTCTGTCACGCCCACGGCAGCTATCTTCTGGTGGATAACGCCCACGGCGCTTATCTGAAATTTTTAGAGCCGTCGCTGCATCCCATCGACCTCGGCGCGGACCTTTGCTGCGATTCCGCGCACAAGACTCTGCCTGTACTGACAGGCGGCGCTTATCTGCATATTTCCGATACCGTTGCGGCACTTTTTGCACCAAACGCCAAAAAGTGCATGGCCCTGTTCGGCTCTACCAGCCCCTCCTATCTGATCCTGCAATCGCTGGATGCGGCCAACGCTTATCTCTCCGACCGACCGCAGCTTTATGCGGCGTTTGCCGAGCGGCTCGCCGCCTATCGCGCACAACTGACGGCTGCAGGCTACACCCTGATCGGCAACGAGCCGCTGAAATGGACGATCCGCGCCAAGGAGCGCGGCTATCGCGGCAATGAGCTTGCCGATGCCCTGCGCGAGCACGGCGTGGAATGCGAGTTCGCCGACCCCGATTTTGTGGTGCTGATGCTCTCCCCCTCCCTGCCCGACGCGGCATTGGAGCGCGTTGTGGAGGCGCTCCTGGCGAGCCCTCCGCGCACGCCTGTCACAGAAGCACCGCCGCGCCCCGGCATCCCGCGGCACATCTGCTCTCCGCGCGAGGCGATGCTCGCCCCCTGCGAAACGCTGCCCGTTGCCGCGTGTGTGGGGCGGGTGTTAGCGGACGCCGGTGTGGGCTGCCCCCCTGCGGTGCCCATCCTTTGCTGCGGCGAGCAGATCGACGAAACGGCGCTTGCCGCCTTTTCCTACTACGGCGTGACGACCTGTACAGTCAAGAAGGCATAAAACGGCTTTTGCTGCGAGGTGCCTGCTCAAAAAGCCACCACACGTGCCGTGAAAACGGCAGTTCTGCAAAGAAAATGGAAGGAGATGGGCACTTATTGCCCCATGCTGACCTATGACACATTATTTGTTCGATTTTGACGGTACACTGGTGGATTCCATGCCCACCTATGCCGGTGTCATGCTGCGCATTTTGCAGGAAAATCACATACCGTATCCGGAAAATATCATCAAGATCATTACGCCACTCGGCATTCCGGGCACGGCGGAGTACTTCATCGGCATGGGCCTTTGCAAGCCGAAAGAAGAGATCATTGCGACCATGATCACCTATATGGTAGAAGAGTACACCCATCGCGTGCCGGCCAAGCCTCACGTTATAGAGGCGCTACGGCAGATGAAAGCGCGCGGCAACGGACTGCACGTGCTGACCGCCAGCCCTCATGACACCCTGGACCCCTGCCTGAAGCGACTTGGTATCTTCGATCTGTTTGACAACGTGTGGTCCTGCAACGATTTCGGCACCACCAAGGCAGACCCCGCCATCTATCATATGGCGGCAGAGCGGATCGGCGTGTCGGTGGGTGAGGTCATCTTTCTGGATGACAACTTCAATGCGGATCAGACCGCCAAAAAGGCGGGGATGCAGGTCTACGGTGTCTACGACGACAGCTCCAAAGAATACATCGAGGAGATCAAGGGCATCACCGATCGCTACATTTACGATTTTACCGAATTGCTTTAACCGAAAGCACCTTGGCAGCTGCCAAGGTGCTTTTGCGTATGAGCCGGAATGCTCAGATAGCCATTCTCAAAAAAATCGGTAAATTTCTTGACTTTCCAAAACGTGTGTGCTATGATAAACCCGTTAATACTTTCACAAAGCGAAAGGGGAACATCCTATGCCACTCGTTACATCCGAAAAGATGCTGCTGGACGCGCAGAAGGGCGGTTATGCCATCGGCGCCTTCAATGCCGAAAATATGGAAATGGTGCTGGCCATCGTGGAGGCAGCCACCGAGCTGAACGCTCCCGTCATGATCCAGACCACCCCTTCTACTGTGAAGTATGCTTCTCTGGAGATATATGCCGCTAACGTACGTGCCGCTGCCGAAAAGGCGCCCGTGCCGGTCTGTGTGCATCTGGATCACGGCAACAGCTACGACCTGGCGGTGAATGCCGTGGAGGCGGGTTATACCTCTGTGATGATCGACGGCTCTCACGAGAGCTTTGAGGATAATATTGCCGTGACCGCTCGCGTGGTTACCGCCGCTGCCAAGCAGGGCATCCCCGTAGAGGCAGAGCTTGGCACCGTAGGCGGCAAGGAGGACGATCTGGAGGCCGAGGACGGCTGCACCCAGCCTGCTGAGGCCGCCGAATTCGTGGAGCGCACCGGCGTACAGTCGCTGGCCGTTGCCATCGGCACCGCCCACGGCGTTTATAAATCCGCCCCCAAGCTGGACGTGCCCCGTCTGGCAGAGATCCGCAAGGTGGTCAGCGTGCCGCTGGTTCTGCACGGCGCCTCCGGCCTCACCGACGACAGCATCCGCGCCTGCGTCAGGGAAGGCATCTGCAAGGTAAACTTTGCCACCGAGCTGCGCATTGCCTACTCCGAGGCGGTGCGTGAGGTGTTAAACGGTGACGAAAGGGTCTTTGATCCTAAGGTGTACGGCAAGGCTGCCAGAGCCAAGGTCAAGGAGCTGGTCAAGAACCGCATGATCGTTTGCGGCTGCAACGGTAAAGCATAAAGAAGGGAGAGGACCCGACATGAAAGCAGCAGTTCTTCACGGCAATGAGGACGTTCGTTATGAGGAGATCACCACCCCTGAGGTAAAGCCCGGCACCGTCCGTGTGCGCGTGCGCGCCTGCGGCATCTGCGGCTCCGATATTCCCCGTGTGCTCCATAACGGTGCGCACAATTACCCCATCGTGCTGGGCCACGAGTTTGCCGGTGTGGTGGATGCCATCGGCGAGGGTGTGACCAACGTCAAGGTCGGCGACACCGTTTCGGGCGCGCCGCTGGTTCCCTGCATGCAGTGTGACGATTGCCAGAACGGCAACTTCTCGCTTTGCAAGCATTACAGCTTCATCGGCTCCCGTCAAAACGGCGCCTTTGCCGATTACGTGGTGATCCCCGCCATCAATGCGGTCAAGTACGATCCCTCCATCCCTTTTGTAAAGGCCGCCTTCTTTGAGCCCTACACCGTAGGACTTCACGGCGTGCTTCTTTCCGACTACAAGGGCGGCGATTGTGTAGCCATCCTTGGCGGCGGCACCATCGGCCTCCTCACCATGCAGTGGGTCAAGGTGTTCGGATGCAAAAAGGTCGTGGTATTTGATATTCTGCAGGATCGCCTGGAGCTTGCGCTGAAGCTGGGCGCAGATGCGGTGATCAACTCCCGCACAGACGATGTGGCAGCAAAGGTCGCCGCGCTCACCGACGGCAAGGGCTTTGGTCGCGTGTTTGAGACCGCCGGCAATCCTGCCACGGTCAAGCAAGCCTTTGAGGTGGCAGGAAATCGCGCCACCGTCTGCTATATCGGCACGCCTCACACCGATGTGACCTTCACCCCCAAGGGCTGGGAATGGCTCAACCGCAAGGAGCTGCGCGTGTTTGGCTCCTGGATGAGCTATTCCGCCCCCTACCCGGGCAAGGAGTGGGAGCTGACCGCTCATTATCTGGCCACGGGTCAGTTGAATTGTGACGATGCACTGATCTACAAGGTATTCCCCATGAGCGAGGCTGACAAGGCATTTGCACTTTACAAGACTCCGGGTGCGGTCAAGGGCAAGCTGATGCTGGTAAACGAGGATTGAGCAGATGATCGGAACCGTAACCCCCAATCCGTGTCTGGATAAAACAGTTTCGGTCAAGGAGTTTGACCTCTACCGAATGAACCGTGCGCGTGTGCTGGCCACCGATCCCTCAGGCAAGGGGATCAATGTTTCCAAAACGCTGGCCGCTATGGGCGCACAAACGCTTTGCACCGGCTTTGATTTCACAAATGCCACCCACTCGCTGCTCTCCGAGGATCTTGCGGCCTGTGGCATTCCCTGCGATTTTTTGACACTGCCCGGCGAGCTGCGCGTTTGCACCAAGATCATTGACGAGAGCAGGCAGCACACCATCGAGCTCAACGAGCAAGGGGCGCCGATCGATGCCGCGTGCGGAGAAGCATTGCTGGATAAGATCGCAGAAGTGGCCAAACGGTGCGACTTTTTGACACTTTCCGGCAGTCTGCCCCAAGGCCTTGACAAGGATTTTTACGCACGCGCGGTGCGCCGCGTGAAATGTGCCGCTCCTCTCTGCCGCACGGTGGTGGATGCCGAGGGCGAGGCGCTGCTGCAGGCGTTGGCCGAGGGTCCCTTTTTCATCAAGCCGAACATTCACGAGTTTGAGTCCACCTTTGGCTGCAGCATCCCCGATGTGCCGACCCTGGATCGGCACGCATTGGAGGTGCTGACACAATATGAGCTGGGCATGATCTGCGTCTCGCTGGGAGACAAGGGAGCCTATATCGCAACGCGCACCGAGGCCTATTTCACCAAGCCGATCAAGGTAAAGGTCCGCTCTCTGCAGGGGGCAGGTGATGCACTGGTCGCCGGCATTTGTATGGCACTGGAAAAACAGCTGCCGCTGCCCGAGGTGCTGCACTACGGCGTAACGCTGGCTGCTGCCACCATTATGACCGAAGGGACCCGTCCCGGCAGCCGATCCGACTTTGAAAAGCTGCTGAAATGTGCAGAAGAAGTACAAAAGATCCGATAACGGTACGCATTTTGGGCAAAAGAGAGGCGCTGCCACCTTGTGTCAGCGCCTCTCTTTTGTTTCGCGTATCGACGACGCATCAAAGCCGGAAAATTGTGAAAATCCGCCGTAAAACACACTATTGCCAAATCGATGCTTTTGTGGTAAAATAATAGTATTAACGGGAAAGGAGGAATCATATGCAGCTCACAAGCCCCTTTTTTCTCTTTTTGTTTTTTCCGATCTCGCTGCCCCTGGTGCTTTTGCTGCCAAAGGCCGCCAGACGGATCTCACTTTCCCTGATCTCTGTGCTTTGGTTCATCCTTGCCAACGTCCGCAATCCGCTGGGGCTTGCCCACGTGGCCCTTCTGATCTTTTTTGCCACGATACTTGCCTATCTTCCCTTGCCGCGGCGCATTTCGGTGGCAAAAACACGTACCGTGTTAGGAATTTCGCTTCCGATCGCCACGTTTCTTGCCGCACGGATCCTGACCGAATACTTTCCGCAGCTCTACATACATCCCACCGGTCTTCTCTTTATCACGCTCTCGATCGTCTCTTATTTCATTGACGCCGCCAGAGGCGATACCGTGCTCCCCAGAAATCCGTTAGAGCTGATCGGGTACTTTTTGTTCTTCCCCACCCTCACCGTTGGCCCGATCCTGCGCAGCAAGCTCTTCTTCGACCTTGCCGAGCAGATCGCCTTCACCCCCGAGGGCTTCACCCGCGGCATCCGACGCTATATGACCGGCTTTGTCAAATGTCTTGCCGTTGCGGCAGTTTTTCTGCGCGGCATCCGGGATATTCTCTCCTTCTCCGCCTTGGGACTGCATCCGCTCTCCTATCTTTTCCTGCTTGTCTTTTCCTTCCTTGGCTTCTACTTTGCTTTCACCGGCTCTGCAGATATCGCCGTCGGCCTTTCGGCGATGTACGGTCTGGAGCTTCCCCGTGACCGCAGCAGGCTGCTGCTGGCCGCCGTTCCCCACCGCGTGCTTTACGGTACGTTTCTCTCGATGCGCAGCTATCTGCTGGACTACATCCGTCAGCCCCTGCGCCGTCGCCTGCCTGCCACGGCATACCGTCTCCTGTGTACCGTGCTCTTTTTTGTGATCACCCTGCTCTCGCTGCGCACCCGCCCCGAGATGCTGCTGCTGGCACTCCCCGTGCTGCTTACAGCGCTACTGGCGCTGCTCCCGCCCTTCCGCAAAAGGTGTCGCATCCGCCGCCCACTCTGGCGTATGCTGCTCACCCCCCTTTCTGCGCTATCCTGCTCCTTCTTTACCCTCGGTTTCTTTCTTGAAAAGCCGATGGGTGTGCTGCAGCTGGCAAGAGCCGCCCTTGGCAGCTCGATCCCCTATCAGCCCCATTACGTGCTCGGTATGATCCAGGATGGGCGCTATCTGGCGCTGCTTTCGATCCTGCTTTTGCTGATGATCCCATATCCTTATCTGCGCCGTCTCCTCTGCAAGAAATGGGGCGAACGTGCCACCAAGTGCTTCGTAATTGCGGAAACGGTATTGATTTTTGCCGCTTTTGTGCTGACCATCGTGTTCTTCATGCCCCAGTTCCCGCAGTATGCGGTGAGCAGCATCTTCCGTATGTGAGGTATGCCTATGAAAAAAGAAATGTCCGCCTTCCATCTGATCGTCATATCCGGCTTTATCGGCATTCTGCTGACGGTTGCGATCTTTTATCTGACCAATATATTCGTTACAGGAGAGCGCGCGGTCTCCGCCTACTGCTATGACGGCAGCGAGCTTGCCACCGAGGGGCCCATCTCCGCCTTCAACCGCGCCGTGTATCAAAGCAGCGGCTCGCTCGACTTTATTCACCAGACGCAATACACACTTTTTGGCACCGTAAACGGCTCCCTTGTGGTAGCAGGCAATAACGATTTCCTGTTTAACGTCGAGGATCGGGAGCACGGCTATCATTACATCGACGATTACGTCGGCTCCTGCGCATTTACCGAGGAGGAAAAGGCGCTTATCCTGCAAAATCTGCAGCAGCGTATGGCCGCCTATGAAGCGCGCAAGACCGAATACCTGCTGGTCATCATCCCCAATGCACAGACCGTTTACAGCGAGAATATGCCCTCCTATTACGGCAGCATCAGCGAAAGCACCCGCCTGCAGCAGCTGGATGCCTATCTGCTGGAGCACGATTTTCAGAATTTCATCAACCTCACCGATGACCTGCTTGAGGCCAAGGAGCTGGAGGATATCCCCCTGTATCACAACACCGAAAACGCTCTTAATTCGCTGGGGCTTTACTACACCTACTATGCGATCTATTGCACGTTTTCGGATACCGTTCTCGCCAATACCGATTTTATGTGGCGGGATGAGATCTCCTTTGACAGCCATATGACAAACGGCAGAGCGCTGGCGGAAAAGGCAGGACTTGCTCATTTTATTCAAAACAATACCGTCTCGCTTTCCGGCAACACCAAGCAGAATTACCGCTTTCTCCACGGCAGCGGCGCCGCAGATACCTCGATCATGCTTCCCTTCTATGTTCCCTCCGAGGAATCCGGCTGCCCCGAGCTGCTGCTGCAGTTTGGCCGTGAGCAGGACAGATTGCAGATCGAGCCCTATTTTTCCAACACCTTCGGCAAGGTCACCTATCAGATCGGATACGAGGACGATGCGGAGATCTTTGCCGCGGCCACCCCACGCGTGGTCATACAATTCGTTTATGAAAATGAGCTTTCCGCTCTGCTCCCGTATGAAAACGGCGCAAGCAGTGAAGGCTAATTTGAAAAAAGGAGATCAATATGGCACAATGGCTTGACAGTGCGTGCTTCGCATTTGACTACGGCATTTTGAACGCGATCCACAATTTTGCTATGGCAATGGGTGGAGAAAACGGCTTTTTTACATGGTTTATGCGTTTCGTCAGTTTGCTTGGTGAGGAGGGCATCTGCCTCATTCTGACCGGGCTGATCCTCTGCTGCTTCAAGCGCACCAGAAAGGCGGGCTTTGCCGTGCTCGGCGCTATGGCCTGCAGCGCTCTGATCACCAATATTACGCTAAAGCCGCTGATCATGCGTACGCGCCCCTTCCGGCGCGAGGATGTGCAGGCCTTTTATGAGTGGTGGGTCGCCATCGGCTCTACGCACGCAGGGCAGCGCTCCTTCCCCTCCGGTCACACCAGCTCGGCAATGGCCGCGATGGGCGCCCTCTTCCTTGTGTATCCCAAAAAATATAGCTGGACAAGCTTTATCTTTGTGATCCTCACCGGGCTTTCCCGTATGTATCTGATGGTACACTACCCCACCGATATCGTGGGTGGTCTGATCGCCGGTGTGATCTCCGCCGTTGGCGGCTTCTTTATCGCCAAGGGGCTGATGGCTCTGCTCCGCCGCTATGCCTCGATCAAATGGATCGCCTTTATTGCAAATTTCGACCTGATCGCGCTCTGCCGCCGCGACAAGCAAAAAGCGCCGCAATTGGCCGAAAATAGCAACACGGTACAAAAAAACGACGACAACGGCAACGGCACATCCGGCCAAAATGGCGGTGATGAGGCATGAGCCAAAAGAAAAAAAGCGGCAGAGGTCTTGCCTCTGCCGCTTTTTTATGTTATAATATAAAGTGGATCGGTTTGACGATCAACACCGCATGAAG
Source organism: Oscillospiraceae bacterium (assembly GCA_015065135.1). Taxonomy (GTDB): domain Bacteria; phylum Bacillota; class Clostridia; order Oscillospirales; family CAG-272; genus Firm-07. Next base: position 19,914 of record SVQY01000014.1, on the reverse strand, counting down.
GAGGTCCCTATGGAAGGCGTTTCGTTTGGCATCAATCCCTTTGTATGGGGCATATATAACCTGATCGACGGCGGCATTCTGCGAGCCGTTTTACAGCATAATACCTTTACAGAAAATCAAGCAGCAGTCCTGTTCGGCGTGTGCTTCTTCCTGTGCGCCGTCCTCTCCTACCTCATCGGCAGCATCAACTGTGCGCTGGTCATTTCCAGACTTTTCTATCATGAGGATGTGCGCGAAAAGGGCAGCGGCAATGCAGGTGCCACCAACGTGCTGCGCAACTACGGCAAAAAAGCCGCGATCCTGACTCTGCTGGGCGACGGCTTCAAGGGTGTCCTCTGCATTCTCATCGCCTCTGCCGTGTTCGGCGCGCCCGAGAGCGAAATGCTCTATTTCCACCAGGTACACGCTTGCTATCTTTCGGCATTTTTCTGCGTGCTCGGTCACGTTCTGCCCTGCTTCTCCAAGTTCCGCGGCGGCAAGGGCGTTGCCACGATGGCGCTGGCTATTCTGGCCCTGAATCCATTGATCTTTGCCATTCTGCTGGCCCTTTTCGTGGCGCTGGTGGCAATGAGCAAATATGTCTCTCTCGGCTCGGTGGTGGGCGCTATGTTCTACCCTGTGATCCTGCACTCCTTTGACAGTATGGAAGGCTCCTCGCATTACGGCGTGGGGCTGTACGCCCTGATGCTGGGGCTTCTGGTTCTCTGGGCCCACCGTGGCAACCTGAAGCGTATCACCAGCGGCACCGAGCGCAAGCTGAGCTTTTCACGTCAAAAAAGCGAAACGGTATCGGAAAACGACACCTCCGACGCTGCTTCCTCTGACCATTCCACTCAAGATCGGCAGTGATCCTGCCAGAAAGGTGACCCGTGAACGCATATGGAGAGCTGGCGTCGCTCTGCCTGCTGGCAGCGCGCACAGAAACGTTAAAAAAACTGGTATTTTCTCGCCCCGTTGACGGGGATATTACCAAAGCAAGCGGTGTGCTTTGCCGCGTGGGCGGCAAGATCGTGCTGCAGATCGAGACCCTGCACAGTGACCACAAGGCCACGCATGAAAATCTGCCTATCGACCGCAATACCGAGAATCTGCTTGCGGCACGCTTTCCTCGTTTTTCTCAGATCAATCTGCTGACCACCGGCGGTGATTGCGAGCTCCGCCGTACCAAAAAGGGTGCCGAGCTGCTGCTGGGTGCCGATAAGCTGCGCCGTCGCCTTTCCGACACCGCCGACACCGAGGTCGTGGAGATCGGCGGCAACGACAAAGAGAAAAAGCGTATTCTGAGCGGCAGCGAGCCCTTTCTTGCCCTGCTGGGCGTGGCCGATAAGAACGGCCGCATCTATGACAAAAAGCAGGCAAAATTCCGTCAGATCAACCGCTTTCTGGAGCTGATCGCCGACATTCTGCCCTCGCTGCCCGAGGGGCGCATCCGCATTCTGGATCTTTGCTGCGGCAAAAGCTATCTTTCCTTTGCCGTGTACCATTATTTTGCCAACGTGCTGCACCGCGAGGTATCGATGACCGGCGTGGATCTGAAGGCCGATGTAATCGATTACTGCCAGGACGTAGCCGAAAAATTGGGCTTTGACGGTCTGGAGTTCCTGTGGGGCAATGTGGCTCGCTTTGAGACCGAGGACAAACCGGATCTGGTGATCTCGCTGCACGCCTGCGACACCGCCACCGATCTGGTGCTGGAGCGCGCCGTTACCTTTGACGCCAAGGTCATTTTGGCCACCCCTTGCTGCCACCACGAGCTCAACCATACACTGAACTGCCCCACGCTGGATTTCATTGGCCGCCACTCGATGCTGCGCCAAAAATTCTGCGATGCGGCCACCGATGCCCTCCGTCTCCTTTGGCTGGAGGCACACGGCTACAGCGTTGCGGCTCTGGAGCTGATCGACCCCGATGACACCCCGAAGAACATTATGCTGCGCGCCATCCGTCGTGCCAATCCCGACGCCGCCGCGCAGGAGCTTGCATTGGCAGAATATCGTGCCACCCGTCGCTTTCTGCTTGGCGAGGAGCCGCAGGAATAAGGAGGCACCATGGATCTGCGACGAGTACTCAGCTATGTCCGCCGTGCCGTGGACGACTATCAGATGATCGAGGAGGGAGACCGCGTTGCCGTCGGCATTTCAGGCGGCAAGGATTCGCTGACCCTGCTGGCGGGCCTTGCGGGGCTGCGCCGCTTTTACCCCAAAAAATTCGAGGTGATCGCCATCACCGTGGATATGGGCTTTGAGGAAAGCGACTGGTCCGGTGTGGAAGCCTTATGCCGCGAGCTGGACGTTCCCTACCATATTGTAAAGACCGATATTTACAACATCATCTTTAACATCCGCAAGGAAAAAAGTCCCTGCGCACTCTGCTCCAAAATGCGCCGCGGCGTGCTGCACAACACCGCAAGAGACCTTGGCTGCAATGTGGTGGCGCTGGGTCACCATCAGGACGACGTGATCGACACCTTTATGCTGAACCTTTTTTACGAGGGCCGTATCGGCTGCTTTGAGCCGGTCTCCTACCTTTCCCGTGCCGGCGTCAAGGTCATCCGTCCGCTGCTCTATATGCCCGAAAAATCAGTGATCTACTTCACCAATAAAAATCAGCTGCCGGTCTACAAGGCTCCCTGTCCTGCCGACGGCAACACCCACCGCACCAAGATCGGCGAGTTTCTCGCTATGATGGAAAAGCAGAGCCCCGGGCTCCGCTACCGCATCTTCGGCGCCATTCAGCGCGGCGAGATCGACGGCTTTCACCCTGTGGATCTGGAGCCTCACTCCAGCAAACGCAAAAAGGAGGCGGCGCTACAGGCTGCCGCTGCTGAAGAAGAAGCATAAAAAAAGGCACACCCGAAATCGGGTGTGCCTTTTTTACGCAATAGAATTCGCTTGCTTTTTTCAAAATTCCAATTTTGCTTTCGGATATTCCAATTAAAGAGATCGTTTTTTCTTGTTTTTTAAAAGATCTCCTTCGGAAATTCCATTATTCGGCCACAACCTCGATGCTTTCGATCACAACGGCATCCACAGGCACGTCCTGCATATACCAACCGTAGTTGCCGGTCTGCACGCTTGCGATCTTATCGATCACGTCCAGGCCCTCGGTCACCTTACCGAAGCCTGCATACTGTCCGTCCAGATAGGGAGCGGCAGCGTGCATCACAAAGAACTGGGAGGAGGCGGAGTTGGGATCGTTGGTGCGTGCCATGGAAAGCACACCCTTTACGTGCTTCAAGGTATTCTGTGCAAAGCCGTTGGCCTTGAACTCACCGCGGATGGCTGCAGTCTCCTTCTGCTCCATGTCGGCGTTGTAGCCGCCGCCCTGGATCATAAAGCCGCTGATAACGCGATGGAAGATCAGTCCCTCAAAGAAATTCTCCTTGGCAAGCTTTACAAAGTTTGCTACGGTGAGGGGTGCCATTTCGGGATACAGCTCGGCGATCATCGTACCGAAGTTCTTCACATTGATCTTGATTATGGGATGATTCATATTTTTATCTCCTTTTATTTGATTAACAGAATTTGGTGAGCTTGCCCGCCGCACAAAGGACAGGCTTGCCGTCCACCTCCACCCATACGTCGGTGGCGGTGGGGTTATAAACCATGGTGCGATCCGCAGAAAAGCGAAGAGCGCGCAGAGCGGTCCAGTAATCGAAGATCTCAATATTGGTGGCGTACCACACGTCGGGATCCTTCGCTGCCGCCTCGCAGAATTGCTCGATCACCTCCCAGTTATTGTCACGGGGAAACTCATAGCTGTGTCCCCACAGATAAAAGACAGGCATCTGATGCTTGCTGGCCTTGAAGCGTTCCAGACGGATCATCAGCTTGGGGTCGCAATGGTGGCAGGTGGGATGCCACTTCATAAAATCCTCCGGCGGCTGAAATCCACCTGTGGCCTGAATGGTGCGCGCATACTGCATGCCCAATCCCCGCAGCTTGGTGATCAGCGCCTCGGTATAAGTGCCATAGGGATAGGACATACCGCGCACGGGATAGCCGCAAAGGCTTTCCAGATTTTTGCGATCCTCCACGATCTCGTGCACCAGCTCCTCGTCACTGATGCGCTCCAAAAAGGGGTGCGTCAGGCTGTGCACCGACACCTCATGACCCGCATACACCGCGGCGACCTGCTCCCTTGCCACGAAGCCATCCTTGCCAAGGATGCCCGAATTGAGATGAAAGGTGCCCTTGATGCCGTGCTTGTTCAGGATCTCCAACAGGCGCAGATCGTGCAGCTGACCGTCGTCATAGCTCACAGTCAGCGCCTTGTGCTTGCCATCCTTGTAGCAGTTAAATCTGATCTTCATTCTTGTTCTCCCTTCGGATATGCCAGCTCGAACAGCTCGCGGATGCGTGCCTGCTCCCCCTTGATATGCAGGTATCCGAACAACGCCTCCATGCCGGTGGCATTCCGATATTCCGCGACCGTGGCGTTTTTGGGGGTATTGGTGTGGCCGATATTCCGTCCGCGGCGGAAGGCGGCCTCCTCCTCCTCGGTCAGCTGCGGCGTGATACGCTCCATAGCCTTGGCCTGTGCCGCGGCGCGCACAAAATGCAGCGCCTTCGCATTCAGGGATTTAGAGGAGGAGCAGCCCGACAGCACCAGTCGCTCTCGTACCAGCAGCTCGAGTACCGCATCACCGAGATACGCAAGACCGGCGGCTCCGGCAGTTCTGTGGTCAATTTCCATATTGCTTCTTTTCCTTTTTTGTCATTTTTAAGGGGGCGTAAAAGGCGTGACGGGGGATCCGCGCTCTCTCCAGGCGCATCCGCTTGCGAAAACGGCGGGGATGGAAGCACCAGGTGTCCTCCAGATGCGCGTTATGCTCCCATTCGTTGATAAAGAGGTGTCCGTCATCCTCGATCTGCAGCACCCGATAGGCGGCGTTGTTGATCATCGGCGTGCGCCGATAATCATGTACGCTGTATCCGACCAGCTTGGAGGTCAGCAAAGCAAACACCATGCCGTGTGCCACGATCGCCACCGTTTTACCCCGATTTTCCCGCAGGATCTGCAAAAATGCAGACATCACCCGCGCAGAGACCTCCCGAACGCCCTCAACGGCGCCTGGCGCGCAAAAGCGCTCGGGGTGGCGGCCCCATTCACGGCAAGCCTCGGGATATTTTGCCTTGGCTTCCTTCCAATCCATACCGTCCAACCGTCCAAAATCCGTTTCTTTGAGGCGCGGATCAAGCCGCAGCTCCAGTTCGCGTGCGCCCCGCACGGCCTCGGCAGTCTGTACGGCGCGACGCAGGGGACTGGTATAGATGGCATCCAGCTGCACGTGGGCAAGGACGGGGGTCAGCCGCGCGACCATGGTCTCCCCCGTTTTATTCAAGGGCTGATCGCTGACGCAGCCGTTGAAGCCGTCGTGTGTGTTGTTCTGCGTTTGTCCGTGACGGACCAGATAGATCGTCGTTATGTTCTACCTCTTTTCCAAAGCTGAAATCAGTATAGCATTTCCCACTGCTTCTGTCAAGAAAAATGCGATTTTTTGATACCGTTTCCGTTTTTTTCAGTCAAAAGCTCCTTGGGAAAGGCCTCGTCGGTGATAATCTCGCCCATCTCCGAAAGCCGCCCCAGGCGGTACAGATACTTCTTGCCGACCTTGCTGGAGTCGCACAAAAACACCGTGTGCAGCGCCCGTCGCAGCACCACTTGCCTAAGGGAGGTCTCCCCCTCCGAGGCATCGGTCACCTCACCGTCCTCCCCAACGCCTTGGCTGGAAAGGAAGGCGATCTCGGGGCAAAAGCGCATCAGCGCCTCCTCGGCAGTCCGCCCCACGTAGGCCATATTGCGCTTGACCAGATCGCCGCCGGTGCAGATGAGCCGCAGCTTGGTGGTGGCCAGCTCCTGCATAGCCTTGTGACTGTTGGTAATGACCGTCAGGTCGTGAAAACGGGAAAGATGGGGCAACAGGTGCTGAGCGGTAGAGGAGGAGTCCAAAAAGACGGTCTGCCCCTCGCGGAGCAGCAGCGCCGCCTTGGCAGCGATCTCCTCCTTGGCGGCGGCATGATCCCGATGGCGGAAATCCAGCGGCATATCCTCCTTTTTTAGGGTAACGCCTCCGTATACGCGCTGCACAAGTCCCTTTTGCTCCATGACCGCAAGGTCGCGGCGCACGGTCGCCTCGCTGGTATAGAGCGCGGCAGCGATCTGCCCGATGCGAAGCGCAGGCGTTTTGGCAAGCAGCTCCATGATCTGCTCCTGCCGTTCGATCTGTAGCATATTTCCCCCTCATTTCTGATCGACTTTGCACGAAAACATGAAAGTTTGTCAAAATTCCCGTCAAGGCTTGACAAAGCTTGCAAAATTCGTTATCCTTATGATAGCACAACGGCGCGCGTTTGGCAAGCCGTATTTCCCCAATATTTTATAAAAAGGATGGAAAAGAACAATGGCAATCATCACCATTATCGGCTCGGGCATGATGGGCTCGGCCATGGCATTCCCCGCTTGCAAGAACGGCAACACCATTCGTCTGGTAGGCTCTCCCCTGGATCGTGCCATCATTGAGCACGGTCAGAAGACCCACGAGCACCTGACCCTGACCCACGACGTAAACGGCGTGAAGACCTCCTTCATGATGCCCGAGAAGGTCACCTTCCACTACTACGAGGAGCTGGATGAGTGCATGAAGGGTGCAGATCTGCTGATCTGCGGCATTTCCTCCTTCGGTCTGCAGTGGTTCTGTGAGAACGTTGTTCCCCGCATTCCCGAGGAGCTGCCCGTTCTCTCTATCACCAAGGGCATGATCGACAACGGCGAAAACAAGGGCTACCTCATTTCCTACCCCGAGTACATGCTCAAGTTCACCGACAAGAAGCTGAAGATCAATGCCGTCGGCGGTCCCTGCACCAGCTACGAGCTGGCAGACCTTGACCCCACCGAGGTCACCTTCTGCGGCCCCGACATGGAGCTGCTCCGTTGGATCCGTTCTCTGTTTGAGACCGATTTCTACCACGTCAGCCTTTCCACCGACATCCGCGGCGTAGAGTGCGCCGTTGCTCTGAAGAACGCTTACGCTCTGGGCGTTTCTCTTGCCATCGGCCTTTCCTACAAGCGCGAGGGCCGCGTGTTCGAGCATTACAACTCTCAGGCAGCTCTCTTTGGTCAGGCTGCAAAGGAGATGTACCGCCTGCTGGATCTGTGCGACGGCAATGCCGAGAAGAACATCTTCCTTGGCGTTGGCGACCTGTACGTGACCGTGTTCGGCGGCCGTACCCGTAAGATCGGCACCCTGCTGGGCGAGGGCAAGAAGTTTGACGAGGCTATGGAGATCCTGAAGGGCGTGACCCTGGAGTCCATCGTCATCGCTCGCCGCACCGCCGATGCCGTTATCCAGATGGTGGAGGCAGGCCGCGCAAAGGCAGAGGACTTCCCCCTGCTCTACCACATCCGCGAGCTGCTGGTAGACAACGCCGACGTGAACGTGCCGTGGAGCAAGTTCGAGGTCGAGACCATCCGCAAGTAATACGATCCAAAAACAGCCGACTGCGTTGCAGTCGGCTGTTTTTTTATACCGTTCAGGGGTCAATCCACAAAGGTCAGCGCCATGCCGAGGCCGATGCCGTTGTTGGAGGTCACGTCCTCTCTTGCCTGCAGCAGCACGCGCACCTCAAAATCCTTGCCGCAGTCGGTGGGCAGCGGCACCACGATGGGAGCCTTGTAATCGGGCTCGGCGGAGAAGATCTCCTTGCCGTTCACGTAGAACTCGGCGCGACGGCAGATCGCCGCAGCGATCTCGATGACGGGGCGCTTGCCCTTGGGCATTTTGGCAGGCAGGGTCACGGGCACGCGCAGCACGCGCCAGCCCGTTTTGAACTTGCCGGGCCTAAAGGTATTGAAGCGGGTCTCGATGATCATCGGCGAGAAGCTGTTCATATCGTCGTCGCTGTACACCTTGGCAGGGTCGGGCTTCACGGGATCGTCCGAGACGGTAGAAAGCATGCCGCTGATCTCCCAGTTGGCCTTGGAGTAGATGGCAGCAGGCTCGGCCTGCTCCTTGATGGCAAAGGTCACCTCGGCACTCTCCAGCCCGTCGCATTCGGCGGTCAGTTTCAGCTTTTTCGCACCCGTTTTGGCACTAATCAGCACCTGGCACAGACCTGCGAACAGGTGACGGTAGGGCAGATGCTCCGGCTCGTGGCTGTTGGGGTCGCCGTTACCGACACCCACGATCTCGCCTTCACCTGTCAGAGTGAAGCGGATCAGCTGATCGGCATCCGGCACCTCAATGCCCTTGGCATCCACTACCGAAACGCGCACGGGAACTGTGTCACCGCCTGCGTTGTGCAGGGTGGTGCGGTCTGCCACAAGGCGGATCGCTACCGGCGCTCCCGCTGTCCTGCGCTCGGCGGTCAGCACCGCCTCGCCCTGATTATAGCCAATGGCGGTCAGCGTGCCGGGCACAAATTCCACCTGCCACTCGTGCTGCTCACACACGTCATTTGCATACCGTCCGAGGCTCTTTCCGTTGAGCAGCAGCTCCACCTCGTCACAGTTGGTCACGGTCATCACCCGCACCGTCTCCCCTTCCCTCCAATTCCAGTGAGGCAGCAGGTGGAGCATCGGCTTTTCCAGATAAGTGGCCTGACAGAAGTAATAGGCATCCTTGGGGAAGCCGCAAAGATCCATCAGACCAAACTGAGAGGAGCAGGAGGGCCATTTGAAGGGAGTAGGCTCACCGCGATAGTCAAAGCCGGTCCAGAGGAAGCAGCCCGCAAAGAAATCATACTTGCGCACCACCGCCCAGTTCTCGCGAACGGTATGACCCCAGGGTGCCTTTTCCTCATCGTAGCAGTTGGTCACCTGCGCCACCTCGCGGTCACTCTTATAGCAGCCTCTCGTAGAGAAGGAGCTGCTGTTTTCGCACCCCATCATGGGCTTATCCGGCCATTCCTTGTGTACGCGCTCTGCATTATAGATGCCGTAATTCATGGCAAGCACGTCCATCTCCTCACCGGTGCCGCCGGGGTGGAACACATCATTGACCGCGCCGATCACATAACGGCTGTTATCCAGACGGAGGAGCCTGCTTTTGAGGCGACGGAAGATCTGACGGCCCTCTGCGCAGTTCTGCAGCGGCTCCTCGTTGAAAAGGGACCAGAACACGATGCAAGGATGGTTGCGATCCCGCTTCACCATCGTTTCCAGATTGGCAATGGCGCTCTCGCTTGCCTCGAATTTGCGGTTCTCATCCATAACCAGCATGCCGTACTTATCGCAGGCGTCCAGGATCTCCCGGGCGGGCGGATTGTGCGAGCAGCGATAGGCGTTACAGCCCATCTCCTTCAGGCGACGGATGCGGTAATCCTGAATGCTGTCCGGCACCGCCACACCCACACCGGCGTGATCCTGGTGGTTGCAGGTGCCCTTCAGCTTAATAGAACGGCCGTTCAGATACGCGCCCTTGTCGGGATCCATATAAAAGGTGCGGAAGCCGGTCTTGAATTCGGTGGTGTCGATCACCTCACCGTTACGCACAAGCTCCGCCTTCACGGTGTAAAGCTTGGGCGCATCAATATCCCATCGGGTAGGTTTTTTCACAGAAAAAGCGAACACGGTGTCGGTTTTTTCGTCTCCGGGACAGCAAACGGGGGCACCCTCGCCTGCAGCGATCACCCTTTCTCCGTCATAGAGCGCAGCGCGTGCCTGTACGGTCTCCGAGGCGTAGCCGGTGTTCTCCAGCGTACAGGTCATCTCCATCTTCCACAGATCGTCGGCTTCGTCCTGCAATACGGGCTTTGCAAACACGCCGTTGTGGGCAAAGTGCAGCTGATCCTTGATATAAAGATAAACGTGGCGGTAGATGCCTGCGCCCTCATACCACCAGCCCTCGGTGTCGTGCCCTCTGGTATAGACCGCCAGGGTATTGATGCGGTCAAAATAAAGGCGATCGGTCACGTCAACGGCGATCTCGGTGTAAAGGCTATCCGAGCGATAGACCACCGAGCCGTTCAGAAAGATGACCGACGAGGTGGAGATGCCCCCGAACACCAGCAGGGCGTGCTTGCCCGCAAGGCTCGGATCCACCGCAAAGGTCTTGCGGTACCAGGCATTCTGCTTCACACGACTGCCGTGGTTGCCCACCTCGTCCGGCGAGAAGTCCGCCTCGCGAATATAGTCGTGAGGCAGATCCACCTGCCGCCAGTAGCTATCGTCAAAGGCGTTCTTGGTGCCGGGGCCCGCCAGGCCGCCGCTCTTTGCACCGCTGTAGACCGCCGAGTGATTGTTTGCACGTGTTTTTTCATCCGAGTAGTCGCCAAGATAAAAGCGCCACTCCTTGTCCATGTTAAAGACCTTACCGCAAAATGCCATGTTTTGCACCTCCTGTGGGACGTTATCCACAGTTTATCATAAATTTCTATGACCGTCAATAGACAAAATATCACCCCGAACATGACATTTATTCACCTCACGCCGATGCGCGTGCCGCCTCGCCATCCTCCTGCCCGACGCTGCCCGGTGCCGGTGCCTCGGCGATCTCTGTCAGCATCACCGAAAGATCGTCATCCCCCTCGGTGGCAGCACGCCCCAGCACCATACGCAAAAATTTTTCCTTATCGCCGTCCCATTTCGTCAGCAGCATCTCCTCCAGCCACGGGCAGCTCTCCTCCCCCTTGGTGATCCCATCGCTCATCTGGATCACCAGATCTCCTACCTCGGTCTGAAAGCGGATCCGCTCTGCATCCAGCGCATCCAGAATACCTACCGGCGCGGTGCGAGAGGTAAAGCGAGTCAGCTCCCCGCGGCGCAAGAGATAGGTGGGTGCCGCACCGCATTTGAACAGCGATGCCTCGCCGCTGACCAGATCCAGCTCCAACAGATCCACCGTGGTGCTGCTCTCCCCCTCCTTGGCTCCGCCGGCGGCAAGAAAGCCGTTCAGCATCCGCAGGGCGGTCTCGGGACGGCTGCCCGCTTGCAGCAAGCGCGAAAGGAAGGTGGAGGATAGCACCGAGGTCAGTGCCGCGCTGTTGCCGCTCCCCATTCCGTCGCATAAAAGTGCGTAGCTATAGCCGCGCTCACCGGTAAAGGCGGTCACGCTGTCACCGCAGTAGCGTCCCTCACCTTTCCCCTTGGCACGGCTCTCCTTTGCAGTCATACCGCAAACAGAGCGCCGCTCGGGAAAGATCAGATCCTGCATACCGTCCGCCTCCTTGATCCGAGGGACACCCAGGCGGAAATGACAGTGCTGCTCCAGCACCTGACGTAGCTCGCGGAGCTTCAGATGTCTTCCCGGCAGCCGCAGGCCGCGCAGGATCACTTGTCTGTGATGTGTGCCGCAGACCGCCGCCGTTTCCAGCAGATATCCCATCCGCTGCAGTCGCTCCATGATCCGCTCGCCGGCGGCAGCATCCTGCACAAAGGCCTCACGGTTATCCTCCAGCACCTCATCGATCACGCGCCCCATAGCCGCATAATCTGCGGCGATCACCGAGGTCTTATCGCCGCGCAGCGCCTCCTCGGATAGCCGCAGCGCTCCCTCGTTGATGCTTTGCAGAATACCGGGCAGCTGCGTGCAACGCGCTGCCAGCGCCGCGGGGATCAGCTCGCCGTCCACCTCGCCTCTGGCGTGCAGGCGACTGCCAAGCGCCCCTACTGTGCGGGCGGTATTGTGGTATTCGCTTCCCCAGCAGATATCGCGATTGCGACAGGTGGGACATACCTTGTCAAAGGCCTTGTCGCACAGATGCCGCAGGTCGGAAAGTCCCGGGCGGCGAATGCGGTTACTCAGCTCAAAAAAGGTACCCGAAAGATCCGAGAAGGCGTCCGCGATCTCGCGCAGCTGCGCTTCTCCGGCCGCCTGCTCCCCTGCCTTGACCGATTGCACCGCGTCTCGACGGCTGCGCACCGCCGCCCGATAGCCGGGCGATCCCTCTACAAGTCCGGCACTGTCGCCTGCCAGAAAGAACGCACCTGCCGTCAACAGCGCGGGCAAAATGCGCAGAATGCCATCGGCGCCGTCCATGAAAAAGGCGCAAAGCGCTGCCGCACCGCCTCCTGCCAGCACACCCACGCCACGGCCGCTCTTTTCCAGAAGACCGAAGCAAAGGCCGCATAGCAAAAAAGCCGGAGCAAGGCGATAATCAAAGCAAAGACCGCAAAGAAGTCCGCCCACCGCGCCCAGCGAAACGCCGCGATGCGCTACCAGCAAAAGGGCGCAAAGTGCCGCCGCCACCGCCGAGGGATACACGCCGAAAAAATTGACCTCTCTCATCGCAAAGATCGAGACCAGTACAAGCGCCGCCACACCCAGCTCTCGACTATACGGAAAGAGCCGATCCTTTTCGCCCGCCATCCCCGCAAACAAAAGCGTGGCAATGCCGGTTGCCAGCATCGAGAGCAGCAGCCCGAACAGGTCGTAAAAGCGGAAGCCGCCCTGCAGCACGCGGTACAGCCCCGTACCGAACACGGCGACCACGGCTACTGTTACGCGATACGCCACTCGTTCCGCAAAATACACGGCTTTTTTCGCTCCGTTCCGGGGGTAAAGGCAGAAAAGCAGCCGCGCGATCAGCGTGATCGCCACTGCCACCAGCGATACGGGATCCCCCGTAATGCCATAAAAGATGCCGGCACCAACACCTACTGCCGGCGCCAGAATACCGAGTCCGGCTGCGAGTGCCACCGCAAAAGGGCGCACGCCAAAAAGCAGCTCTGCGCTGCCCACCAAGGCGCCCAGCGCCGCGAACAGCAGATGCAAGCAGCCCTGCTCCACCCATTGCCGCCGCTCTCCGAGCAGCGGCCTTTTCCCTTTTTTTTGCGTGCGCCCCCCCTCGCGGCGGCGCACACCCTCCTTGTTCGTTTGCATTTTGACCTCCTTTTTCGGCAACTGCCGTTTTTGCCTCTATTTTATACGACCATCCCTTCAAAAGCTGTCGCTTTCCCCTGTCGGATACAGGCGAAAGATCCACACGAAGGCCTAAAAAGGCGCGGCAGGCCCGAAGTGTGACGAGCCCTGTCGCCCAAAGCAAAAAAATCCTGCCAACGGCAGGAATATTTCAAAAAAGGGTTCCCGTTTTTTTCTTTTTGTGCTATACTAAGAGTGCGAAAGGAGGGCACCGCCTTGAAGATCTGTTGCTTTACCGGGCACCGTACCGTGCCCCCCGAGCTCTCCCCCGACCTGATCCGTGTGCTGGATGCACACCTGGAACGCCTGGCTGACGAGGGCTTTACCGAATTCCGTGCCGGTGGCGCCAGAGGCTTTGACACCCTTGCTGCTCTGCGCGTGCTGGAGCTGCGCAAGCGCCATCCCACATGCCGCCTTTCGCTGATCCTGCCCTGCAAGGATCAGACCAAATTCTGGAAGAGCGGCGAGCGCGCACTCTTTGACGACATCCTGCAGCGCGCGGATAGCGTGCGCTATGTGGAGGAGCATTACCACGCCGGCTGTATGTACGCACGCAACCGTGCCCTTGTGGATGGCAGCGACCTGTGCATCGCCTTTTTGATGCAGAACCGAGGCGGCACGCTTTACACCTGCGCCTACGCGCTGAAAAACCGGGTGGAGCTGCTGAACCTTGCGGATGAAATTTGACGTTTTTTGCACCCCGTTACCGTATTTTTTAAAAATCAGGAGGATTTTTTGATGTTAGAGATCGGAACACAGACCGCCGGCTGGCTCTCTCTTGCCAACCCCGACGGATCGCTGGAAAGAGCCAAGCGCCTTGGCTTCGAGACTATGGATCTGGGCTTTCCCCACATCTCCTATGACGCCGCCAACCTGACCGTTCTCCCCTCTCGCTACGATCTGCCCGTCGAGGAGTTCGCAGCGCCCTACGTGAGAATGAAGCAGGCCGCCGACAAGAACGGCATCAGCATCGCGCACGCCCACGCCCCCTTCCCCATCTGGCGCAAGGGTGAGGATGCACACAACGCCTTTATGATGGTCGTGCTGGAGAAGGTGATGCGCACCTGCGCCGCCGTTGGCTGCCCCGCGCTGGTAGTCCACCCCATCACCCGCTCCACCAAGGAAAAGGAATGGGAGATCAATATGCAGCTCTACCGTCAGCTGATGCCCATTGCCAAGGAGACGGGCGTAAAGATCTGCCTGGAGAATCTGTTTGGCGTCAACACGGGTCGTGTTTTGGAGGGTGTTTGCGCCGATGCCGAGGAGGCGGTGCGCTACATCGATACCCTCAACGCCGAGGCCGGTGCCGACTGCTTCGGCTTCTGCTTTGACGTGGGTCACGCCAATCTTTTGCACAAGAACCCCAAGCATTATCTGGAGACCCTCGGTCACCGTCTCACCTGCCTGCATATCCACGACAACGACGGGCAGAACGACCTGCATATGGCCCCCTACACCCAGACCCGTTACTACAAAAAATGCACCTGCGCGCTGGACTGGGAGCTGTTCATCGCAGGCCTGCGCAGCATCGGCTATCGCGGCTCTATGTGCTTTGAGACCTTCCGCGTGACCGACCTCACCCCCCAGCCCCTGTGGGATTCCGCCCTCTCGCACATCATCAACATCGGCAAATATTTCCGCGACCGCATCCTCGCCCCCGAGGAGGAGCAAGCATAAAAAAACGGCACAGCAATACGCTGTGCCGTTTTTTGCATTAATATCACTTAAAGATAAATATTGTAGAAATGAATTTTACTTTTCGTTTGCGATCTGCAGCATGATTTCTTTCGCAACCACATACTTTTTGCTTAGAGAATACATCATAACACTGGAATTATCCAAATTTTCATTAAAAACTTCAAAAACAGATGATTTTCCTGTCACTAGTGTATAATATTGATAAAATTCAGTTTTAGTTTCATCTAAAAATATCGAGACCGCCTATCCTCCTTAATTGTGTCCTGTCATCAAACGAACGTATTGAACTATACTATCCCAATCGTAGCAGCTTAAAGATGTAAAGACTTTGCTTTCTTGATTCAACTTATGGCAAAGAGTATCGCAGCAAACAACTTCTCCGCGCTTTTGCCTGATAAATCCAAATCTCACGCCATCGGAAAATTGCGCATCGCACACCTCCGAAGCATCAAATGTACACCCATTTTCAGTTAAGTACGTACCATTAGGAACCGCGTCAGCGATAAAAATTCCATAAATTCCTTTTTTTAATTCGCATAACAATTCTTCATCCTCAACATAAGGATATCTGCCAATGGGGGCCGCCATCACGGTATAATATGTCTTGAAATCACTGCCACAATATAATTGATCCACTTGAATCTCTATTAAAGATTTATATATTTTTCTGCCGGCATAGTTGATTTCTATGTTTCGAATTTTTCTGACCGTTCCAGAAAAAATAAGATCGGCATTTCCAAAAATCTCATCTTCTGTCCAATATGGCAAGAGTTCGTCTGCTCGTTCAAAATTCCTCTTGTGTGTGTACTGTATCCTCACATCTCCCATATAATCCACAATAGAAATTTTCGATGAACACGAAACAAGCAAAAATCCCAGCACACATACCATTAGAAAGCATCCTGTTCTCAATATTTTTTTGATAACTCCACCCCCCACACGACATGAAATTGATATTCCTACCTTTCCCTCATTTGCCTGTGTATCATATCCCATGATATTGTGTTCGATTCAAAAACATAAGTACAAATATAGCATATCACAAATTTTCGCTTATGTCAACTACCATGTAGCGATACACCACGAAGCACACATACACCCGATAAGGTCTTTTAATTTTTTTAAAAAATAAAAAATTGGCATTTCATTTTCGCATCTTTATGTTATAATATTTTTGTCGCCGAACATCGGCTACGACAAATTCATCCGAAAAACGGAGGACAAAAGCTATGCTGGAAGCAGGAATTCAAAGCGCATATTGGTTTGATTGGGGTGATCCCGACGGCAGCTGCAAGCGCGGCAAGGAGGCCGGCATCGAGGCGGTAGACTTCGGTATGCCCGGCGTTTCCCCCAAAAACGACCCCATCACTTCCTTTTATGACAAGTCTTTGGAGGAGATCATCGGGATCTTCACCCCCTTCAAGGCTGCGTTTGAAAAGTACGGCATGATCATTTCCCAGTGCCACGCTCCCTTCCCACTCTGGCAGAAGGACAGACCCGAGTTCAACGACTATATGGTCATGGTCATGGATAAGATCTGCGCCGTTTGTGAGTTCATCGGCTGCCCCGCCATCGTGGCACACAACATCACCCGTTCCACCCGTGAAAAGGATTGGGACACCAATATGGAAATGTACGGCCGCATGGCCCCTGCCGCCAAAAAGCACGGCGTCAAGATCTGCCTGGAGAACCTGTTCGGCTCCTTCCACGGTCACATCGTGGGCGGCACCTGCTCCACCGCAGACGAGGCGGTCAAATACATCGACACCCTGAACGAGATGGCAGGCGAGGAGGTCTTTGGCTTCTGCCTGGACACCGGCCACGCCAACCTGGTGGCCACCGATATCCGCAAGTATATCAACACCCTGGGTCACCGCCTGACCTGCCTGCACATTCACGATAACAACGGCATCGAGGACGTGCATCAGCTGCCCTACACCCAGACCCACAACTGGGGCGCATACACCTATCTGGATTGGGAGAGCTTTATCAACGGCCTGCGCGACATCAACTATCGCGGCTCGCTTGCCTTTGAGACCTTCCGCGTGCTGGAGCTCTGCCCCAGACCCGTCTGGCCCCAGATGATGGCCACTATCACCGCCATGGGTCGCTATTTCAGAGACCGCATCCTCGCCCCCGAGGAGGAGCAGGCATAACACCGAAAAAGAAAAACCGCCGACGGCGGTTTTTCTTTTTCGAATTTTGCAAAAGCTATTGCCCAAAATGGCGGATTGTGTTATACTAATATTATATTGTATTACTTTGATGCACACGATGCAGGGGGAAGTTATGTTTAAGGTCGGCTTTGATAACGAGCAATACATCCGCACCCAATCCAGCCATATCCACGAGCGCATCCGCCAGTTCGGCGGCAAGCTCTATCTGGAATTTGGCGGCAAGCTGTTTGACGACTACCACGCCGCGCGCGTGCTGCCCGGCTTTGCACCCGACAGCAAGATCCGCATGCTGGTCCAGCTGGCGGCAGAGGCAGAGATCGTCATTACCATCAATGCAGCAGATATTGAAAAGAATAAGGTGCGCGGCGATCTTGGCATTACCTACGAGCAGGACGTGCTCCGCCTGATCGACGCCTTCCGCGGCTTCGGCCTTTACGTGGGCAGCGTGGTGCTGACCCGTTACACGGGTCAGAGCGCCGCACTGGCCTTCCAGAACCGTCTGGAGGCGCTGGGTCTGAAGGTCTACCGCCACTACCCCATCCCGGGCTACCCCTCCGACGTGAAGGGGATCGTCAGCGACGAGGGCTTTGGCAAAAACGAATATATTGAGACCAGCCGCTCCTTGGTAGTGGTCACCGCCCCCGGCCCCGGCTCGGGCAAGATGGCGACCTGCCTCTCTCAGCTCTATCTGGATAACCAGCGTGGCATCCGCTCCGGCTATGCCAAGTTTGAGACCTTCCCCGTCTGGAACCTGCCGCTCAATCACCCGGTCAATCTGGCATATGAGGCCGCTACCGCCGACCTCAACGATGTGAACACCGTAGACCCCTTCCATCTGGCCGCCTATGGGCAGACCGCCGTCAACTATAACCGTGACGTAGAGATCTTCCCGGTGGTCAAGGCGATGTTTGAGCACATTTACGGCTCCTGCCCCTACCAGTCCCCCACCGATATGGGCGTGAATATGGCAGGCTCCTGCATCTTCAACGACGAAAATGTGCAGGAAGGCGCCAGAGACGAGATCCTGCGCCGCTATTACGCCGCGCTCTGCCGCCAGCGCAAGGGCGAGGGTAACGACAACGAGGTAGAAAAGATCAAGATCCTGATGGCCAAGGACGGCCTCGACGCGGGGCACCGCCCTGTGATCGCCGCCGCGTTGCAGCGCGCTGAGGAGACCGGTGATCCTGCCGTAGCGCTGGAGCTGGCCGACGGCCGCCTGGTGACCGGCAAGACCTCTACCCTGTTGGGTGCCGTTTCGGCGATGCTGCTCAATGCGCTGAAGATGCTGGCGGATATTCCGCGTGAAACAAAGCTGATCTCTCCCGAGATCCTGGAGCCTGTTTCCAACCTGAAGATCGAGCGCCTTGGGAACCACAATCCCCGTCTGCATCCTGATGAGGTGCTGATCGCACTTTCGATCTGTGCCGTCAATGACGAGACCGCCCGTCGCGCACTGGAGTGCCTCTCTCAGCTGCGCAACTGCGAAGCGCACTCCTCGGTCATTCTGGCGCAAAACGATATCAACACGCTGAAAAAGCTGGGCATACAGATGACCTGCGAGCCCCGCTATCAGACCAAAAAGCTGTATCACGGTTGATCGCCATGCAAAAACTGACCAAGCATCGGCGCACCGCCTTTTGGTGGGGACTGATCCTTTCGGTCCTGCTTGTCCTTTCCATCCCCGCCATTCCTCTCGTTGCCGTTTTTGACCTGCTCTATCTGCTTCCATTGCCGCTCCTCGGCATCATGGCAGGCATGATCGCCATGCCTCTTGTCTGGATCCATTTCGCCTCTCTTTGTTCGATGCGGCGCACTCTGATCGCGGTACAGGAAGGCATTACCGAGGTGAACGCCCTTTCATTACACAGAGGACTGCATACGCAAACGGTGGCCGCGCAGCTCCGTCAAGGCATCGATCGTCGCTATCTGACAGGCTATTACTTTGACGGGAGCCGTCTGACTCCCATCCGCCCTGCGGCACCTCGCGTTTTTACCGTGATCTGCCCGCAATGCGGTGCTACGGCAGAGATCAGCGAAAAGAAAAGCCGTTGCGCCTACTGCCGGATGCCCCTCCCCCTGCCCGAAAACGAACAAGCATGAAAAGCGACCTGCGTGGCAGGTCGCTTTTTTGCGCCGTACGGAATATCCTGTCCCAAAGGGTAAAAACTATAAAACAAATACCGTTTGGGGGGATATTGATGAAAAAAGCCACACAAGCTGCACCCCGGATCATCCGCGCCGCTTCCCTCTCGGCACGGGAGCCGCTGGAGCAGCCGATCGCAGCACCGGAGGAAAGCCTACTGCTCTTTTTCACACCACGTGCCGAGGATGCGGCGGCATTCGACGCCGCACAGCGGCTGCAGCACCTCTATCACCGCGCGATGACGGCCGACCGGCACTATATTCTGGCGGCACCGGCACCTGCCCCGTCGGTGGGCATGCCCTGGGGTGCTGCGCGTCTGCTGGAGACCGAGCCTCTGCTGCGCGCCTGGCTGCAGGCGGCCCTGCGCGCCTCGGCCGATGCCAGGGTCTCGCTGCTTTGGCCTGCTGCCGGCTCACCGGCGGCGCAAAGCGCGCTGCGAAAGATCGCCGAGCAGGTCATGACCGAGCTATACCGAAAAGGCGAGCCCTTCGACGAGCTGCTTGCGGTGGGCAGCATCCTCGGCACACCTGCCTCTTTGCTTTCTGCCGGCAGCTTTTGCGAGGAGGCGGATTTTGCGGTGATCGACACAGATTCCCTGCTGCGTCTCTCGCTTGCTGCTGCCCCCGACACGCCTTTTTTTGAGGAGGCGCTTCAGGCAAGCGCCACAGGACTGCTGCGGCTGCTGGAGATCGGCGTAGGCAATCTGCGGATGCGGCGGCGCTTTGTGGCTGTTGGCGGCAGACTGGCCCACGATGAGAGATTTGCCGAGCATCTGCAGGCCATCGGGGCGGATGCGCTGATATTGCCTCCCCTGCCAAGAGCTGCGTTGCGCCGTCCGCGCGCAATGCACGCGAGACCGTAGTGCCGATCTATATAAAAATTAAAGATAAAAATACAGTTTGCTCTTGCAAATCCCTTGACAATCTGCTATAATAGTAAAGGTAAGCTGTGAAATAAGGCCATACCAGCCGGGGAAGTAGCGGAGCCCTGCACCTGAAATCCGCTATAGCAGGGGTGGATCCCATCCTTGAGGACCG
>SVQY01000069.1 GCA_015065135.1 Oscillospiraceae bacterium | reverse complement strand
TACTAATAGACCGAGGGCTTGAACTTTTTGATACCCCTTATATTCAATTCTGGGTATCCTGTTCAGCTAACCAATTTCTTGAGTTTCGCTCTACTCATCTATGCCTTGTTCGGTTTCCAATGGACACTTGAAAAGCACCGATCCAAACGGATCGGTGCTTTTTCTTGTTGGGGTGAATAAACCTTCGGCTATGCCGGAGGAGGGGAATTGCTTTAGCTATAAGGCTCCCTGCGCAGGGAGGCTTAGTGATGGCCGGATTTCCGGTGGTTGTGCGTGTGGGTACAATTGGTGGTTTTTTCGAGCACGATAGTGCTGCCGGTAATGGCCCCGCGATAGGCGGTGCAAGCCACACCTTGCGCCGGTGGTCCTGACTTCTTCTTGACTTTCTCTTTGGCGGGTGCTATAATAAAGCTACTGTGAAGAAGGAGATATTGTATATGATTTGTGACACAGGTAAAGTACAAACGGTAGGCGAGTACGACATTGTCGTTTGCGGTGGCGGCCCTGCCGGCTTCGTTGCCGCGATTTCCGCTGCCCGTTGCGGTCGCCGCGTTGCTTTGGTAGAACGGTACGGCTTTTTCGGCGGTACCGCAACGGCAGGCTACGTTGTACCGATCAGCGGCTTTTATTTTAAGAGCCGGCGTGTGGTGGGCGGCATTGCCTGGGAGTTTGTGGAGCGTCTGGAGCACCAAGAGGCGGCCCTTGTTGAACTGCCCCACGGTCACGTTTCGGTAAACGTGGAGTATTACAAGGCGCTTGCGGTCGAAATGTTGCTGGAGGCGGGGGTGGAATTATACACCAATTCCTATCTGATTGATGCAGAAATGCAGGGAAACCGCATCAATCGCATTATTTTTGCTAGCAAAAACGGTATCGAGGCTCTGTGCGCCGATTGTTTCATTGACGCGACAGGCGACGGCGACCTTTGCCATTTGGCCGGGGTGCCGATGCTGGAAGGGAAAAACGAGCAACAGCCCATCTCGCTTTGCTTTGTGTTGACCGGTGTTGACACCGACACAGAGCTGATGCGTGATTGCATTCATCACGACGGAAAAAACGGAAAGCGTTCCTGCAATGATACCATCAGACAATATCTGCTTTCCTGTACGGCCGAGATGCCCGACCTTCAATTTGGTGGCCCATGGTTCAACGTGCTGCTGAAGGGGAACAGTCTGGCGGTCAATATGACACGAATCTGTGCGGATGCCACCGATCGGGCGGCCTATACGGCAGCAGAGATCACGTTGCGCAGAGATATGTTCCGTCTTGTGGAGCTTTTGCGGCAAAAATATCCGGAATTTCGGCAATGCGAAATCGTTGCCTCGGGCGTCAATGCCGGCGTGCGCGAGAGCCGACACATCAAGGGGGTTCATACCATGTGCCTGTCTGATGTGACAGAGGGGACCGTGTTTGATTGCCCTGTGGCACACTGCGCACATCCAATGGATATTCACGCCGCCAAGGGGGCGGGGCAGCAGTTAACGATGTTGGATACCAACTGCTATATCTCCCACGAATCTATGGTGGCGGCCGGATTCCCCAATCTTATGGCTGCGGGCCGTTGCATTTCGGCCGAACGTGAGCCTTATGCCTCGTTGCGGGTGCAGGCCACCTGTATGAGCATTGGCGAGGCGGCAGGTCTGATGGCAAGCATGGTTTGTGACGGTGCCGCGGCGGATGCGCTGCCTACCGGCACACTGAAGAAGCTGATCAAGGAAAGAAATTTTGTGCTATAAAGCGAAAATATGCAAAAGGAGGTCGGTATGAAAAAAATCAGAATCGCCCAGATCGGGTTAAATCAATACAGCCACAGCGGCGAGATCTTTGAAACACTGGTGAAATTTCCCGATATTTTTGAGATTGTCGGCTACGCCTTGGTCGAGGACGAGCGCGAGACCTGTGCCAACAAGATCAAGCATTTTGACGGCTATCCCGAGTTGACGCTGGAGCAGATCCTGAACGACCCTACCATCGAGGCGGTGACGGTGGAGACCGATGAGATTCACCTGACCAAGTACGTTCAGATGGCGGCAGAGCACGGTAAGCACATTCACATGGAAAAGCCGGGCGGCGCCGATCTTGCGGCGTTTGAGCGGCTGATCGAGACCGTCAAGGCGCAGGGAACGGTGTTTCACATCGGCTACATGTATCGCTACAATCCCTTTATCCGCGAGGCCATCGAAAGTGTCAAGCGGGGCGAGCTTGGCGAGATTTTCAGCGTAGAGGCACACATGAGCCGCTACGATCCCCCTGCGGTGCGAGAATGGTTCAACACCCTGCCTGGCGGTATGATGTTCTATCTGGGCTGCCATCTCATCGATCTGGTATTGCAGATCCAGGGCGCACCGAAGCGCGTGATCCCTATGACCTTCTCCAGCGGAAAGGACGGCATTATCTCGCCTGATTACGGCCTTGCCATGCTGGAATACGACAACGGCCTTTCCTTTGTGCGCATGTCCGGCGTGGAGATCGGCGGCGGCTCCCGCCGTCAGCTGGTGTTGGTGGGCGACAAGAAGACCCTGGAGATCAAGCCCTTGGAGCGTGGTCTGACCGAGGAGGAAAAGCAGGCATACGGTCCTGCCAAATATGCTATGACCACCGAGCGCGTGGAGCGCACGCTGAACGAGCAGGGGAGATCGGTCAAAAAGCAGGAAAAAAGCGAGATCTTCTGCCGCTATGACGATATGATGCAGGCCTTTGCCGCCATGGTGCGCGGAGAGAAGGAGAATCCCTATACCTTGGAGTACGAGCTTCTTTTGTACCGCACGCTGCTGCAGTGCTGCGGAATTTAAAAACAACGCCGCCCGCAAACCTTGCGGGCAGCGTTGTTTATTCGGTCACACAGATAAATGCGGTGTCGGGAAACGCCTTTTTTGTCTCCTCCGGGAATTCAAAATCCGATATGACACCGGTGAGCGCACCGAAATCGCAGAGCGAGCGCTTCACGCGCTCCACCAGCTTGCTGTGATCGGTCAGTAAATAACGCTTTTTACTGTTTTTCAGCATTGCGCGATACAGGAGATAATGACATCCGCCATCAGCGCGGACACGACCGTCTGCTGTGATCTCATTGATCGAGAAAAACATCACATCCGGATGGTAGCGCAGGGCGTTTTCAACGGTTTCTTCGCCGAACAGCACGTGGGGGCGCTCTGAAATGCGCCCCCCGAGGCAGATGACCTCCATATCGTACTCGCCAAGCTCAATGGCAAGGCGCAGATTGTTGGTAATTACGCGGAGGTCGCGCTTTTGTGCCAAAAAGGGAGCAATGTATTGTACAGACGTACTACCGTCCAAAAAGACGGTATCACCGTTTTGGATCAGCTCTGCCGCTGCCTGGGCATTGCGGCGTTTTTCCTTTTTCATGTAGAGCTGCCGCTGGGGGAGGGGGAAAAAGTGATTGCGGTCCACCGCCTCCACGCCGCCGTAGGTGCGCTTGACCAGCCCCAGCGTCTGCATGGTGTTCAGATCACGGTTAATGGTCGCAGAGCTGTAATGTAGCGCCTGCGTCAGATAACGGACGGTCACGTAGCCGCGCTTCTGTAAAATGTGCAGGATCTGCTCCTGCCGTAATTTTTGTGACATCACACACCTCACAAAATGAGAAAGTTTGAGAAACTTGCAAATATTTAAACCTTCTTGAAAAGGTTTGAGAAGGTTGCTATACTGATTATAGAGCAAAATGCAAGCAATGTCAAGGAGGTGCGTGAAATTGAAGGTCACAAGAGATCTGACCACGGGGAATATCTATAAAAATTTCCTTCTGTTCACGCTGCCGCTGATCGGCTCCTCCTTGCTTTCCAGTATGTATAGCACCGTAGATGCCATGATCGCAGGCAAATTCATCAGCGAGCACGCAATCGGTGCCATCAATGCCACCGGCTCCTTTGATATGATCTTTCACGCCCTTTTTGACGGCTTTGGAGAAGGCTTTGCGGTCTTTGTGGCATTGCTGTTCGGCAAAAAGGAATACGGACGCATGAAAAGCGATATTTTGCATATGCTGCTGCTTTTGATCGGCGTGTTCCTCCTGATCAGCAGCGGCGCGATCCTTTTTCGGAACCCGATCATGGATTTTTTGCAGGTGGATCCGATCCTGCGTGCGGATACCGAGATCTATTTTATTATCTATACGGCAGGGTATCTTATCATTTACGGCAACATCATGCTGGTACATATTCTGCAGGCGCTGGGCGTCACCTCTGTTTCCTTTTATGTTTCGCTGATCTCTGCGGTTCTCAACATCGGCGGTAATCTGCTTACCGTTTTGGTGTTGGATTGGGGCGTGGCGGGACTGGCATTTTCCACGTTATTCTCGGCTTTTGTCGCCACCGTGATCTATCTGATCATGCTGCGGCGCGCCTTCCGTGAGCTGCCGTCGGAAAAGCTTCGCTTCGGCTTTGACTTTTCTTGCGTTACTCGCTCGCTGCGATACACTTTGCCTGCCGCGGTGCAGAAGGTGGCTTACCACGGCGTGGGCTTTTTGGTTGCTCCCTCCATCAACGGTCTTGGTGCCGATGCCACCACCGGCTATACCGTCTCCAACCGTATCATCAATATGTGCTCTCAGTGTTTTTGGTGTGCCTCCCGTGTGTTGGGTTGCTACGCCGCACAATGTGTGGGGGCAGGGAAGCAGGACAAGATCCGTCGCGGCCTTTGGGTGGATCTCTGGCTTTGCTTCGGGCTCACATTACCTGTTGTTCTGGTATTTTGCTGCTTTGCGGCACCCATTTCCTCGCTTTTCTTCCCGGAGGGGTATGTTGGTGTGGCATTCCAATACGCGGTGCGCTTTGCCACCTTTTATCTGCCATTTTTGTTCATCAATATGCTGGGACATCTGATCCACACCTATCTGCGCGGACTTGGCGCTATGAACGTGGTATTCTGGGTGTCCCTGCTTGGCAGTGCCGCGCGGCTGGCGGCGACGCTGTTGCTGGTGCCGACGATGAGCATGGAGGGAGTGTTTGCGGCGATCCTGTGCGGATGGATCGCGGATACGGCGGCATCCGCCCTGCTGTATTTGCTGTTTTTCCGTACCGATGTCCATATCAAACGGGCCATTCGGCACGCAACGAAATAAAGTAAGGGCTTCCGCCATGCAACGGAAGCCCTTTGCTTACTGAATTTTCACCTCGTAGCGGGTCACGTCTGTGCCGTTTCCGTTGGTTAGGATGACCATATCGTCACCCTTGATGATATTCGTCTGTCCTGCAGTGCCGCCCTCGTAAAGGCCGACGTAATGACCGCCGAACAGCTCGCCGTCACGGGTCAGCTGCACGGGCTCGCTCCAATGGAGCATATCCTCGCTTTCCCGCACCTCCATAATGGGATTGACCATGCCGCCGTTGGGCTTGAGGCGTGCCAGGGAGGAGGACATCAGATATTTGCCGTATTTTTCAAGATACACTACGCGGGGGTGCCAGCCGGCAAGCACGATGGGGGATTCCTTGCCGAGGTTGCCCGCCTCGCAAAAGGCATCGTCATAATACTTCACAAAATCGCCTATCACGCCGTCACAGCGCTTGCGGGTGCGCGCCACGTAGATATCGCAATCGGTCCAATGGCGCTCATCGGTATTCGCCTTGATGATATTGTAGTACAGATAGATATAGTCGCCGTCGGGCTCCACAAAGATCGAAAAATCGCCGCTGCCAAAGGAGATGGGGCCCATGGGCTGCCCCTTTTTGCCGTCTCCCTCGGGATTGAACGCCTCGGTAAAGCAAACGGTCTCCGCCGTCAGCACCCAGCGGTCAAAGATCCAGCTTTTGCCCTCGTCGTCCGAGTGCATCAGACCCACGTGACGGAAATCCGAGTCAAAGGCGGGCTTGTCGCAGTAGCCGAAGGCGTCGTAGCCGGTGCCGCGCCCTCGCCAGGCGGTCTCGTTGTGGAAAAAGCAAAAAAAGCGGTGTGTGCCGGGACAGATGTATAGACCGAAAGGCCAGACCGCACCGCGCGGCTTGATCCCCTCGGGGTAACGAATGCCCGAGAAGGCGTAATCCGCGTGCCCGTCCGCAAAATTGAAGGAGATGGGGTAAAGCTCGGCAAGATCGTCGATGCAGCTGCCGCAAAACATGCCGATACGCCCCGAATTGCTATGACCTGCCAGCGCCCAGAGCTTGCCGTCCGTGTCGCGATAAGAGGCCAGTGTGCCGTCAGAGCGGATGCCGTCGGCGCGCTTGAACTGTGTCTCAGTTTGTGTGCCCACTGAGATCGTGTAGTTGTTCAAAAGATCCATAATATATCTCCTTTCACCGTACTGCCACCAGTATAACATAATATTCGTGACTTGGCAACAAAAAAGAACACGCCTATTGAAAAAATATCATACATATGTTACAATGAATATGATCCATAGATTCGAAAGGAGGATCAATAAATGAAAAAAACGATCAGAGCGTTGATGCTCGCGCTGCTTGCGTGCCTTGCGGCGCTGCTGCTGTTTTCCTGCGCAAGCCCTACCGACGTGCGCATCGGCGAAAACGGCAACTGGTATATAGACGGTGAAGACACCGGCGTAAAGGCGGCAGGAGTCGATGGTACGAAGGTGACCGTCGGTGAGAACGGAAACTGGTTTTTGGACGGTGTGGACACGGGGATCGTTGCCGTTCCCGAAAAATACGTGGTGGACGTAAAGACCTCTGTGATCACCGATCCCACGACAGGCACAAAAAAGCTGGAGACCATGCTGATCTATCAGGATGGCACGCATTCCGTTTCCACCTCCGATATGCCCGAGGAGATCGTGCGGTCGGTATCCCTGCGATATAATAATTTTTACGTAGGATACGCGCCCTTGCTGCAGATAAAGGCGACTTATGCAGACGGCACCTATCGCTACGTAACGATCACTGACGATATGTGGGTCTCCGAAAAGCCCGATTTCAATACGGTGGGCAGCTATCACGTCAGCCTTGTGGCGTTTGGTCGGAGTCTTGATGCAACGGTTACCGTGGCAAACCCCGGGGCCGTCAGCGGCTTTTTTTACAGCGGTATCGATCCCATTGCCTTGGATACCCCCGCAGAGAAGGTTGGCGTGTGGGTCACCTTCTATGGCGGTAACACGCGGTTTGAGTATCAGATGCCGTTGACGGTGTTTAATAGCAGCTACGACGGCAAGGTCTTTGATACCGTTGGGGAGGTACAGATCTCCTGCAGCCACCCGACGCTTGGCTCCTACAGCACGATGGTCAACGTATACCATCCGTCACTGTATAACATTCAGGAGCTGACCCTTTCCTCTTATAGCAATATGGAGGTCACGCAGGGGGACGAGGCGAGCGCGGCTGCTGCTTTGGGAGAGGTGCTGCAAAGAACCGCTACGGTGCACTTTTTCAGGGCAGTGGACGGCGAGCTTTCGGTGACGGTACCCATTACTGAAAGAATGCTGGATATGTCCGAGGTGGATGCGACCAGAGTGGGCGTGTATCCCATCAGGGTGAACGTTACGGTCGAGGGGCAGGGAACGGCCACTGCGATCATCTATATCAAGATCAATGCCGCCCTCAGCGGTGCGGGGAGCGCGTATACCGGAAGCGATGTGGTCGGACATATGTTCGGCACCGTCACCCTGCACGAAAACGGCGTGTTGGAGCATCGTCAGGGTCAGGCTGAATACGTGCGGAACGGCAACCTCCTGTCCTTTGAAATGTCCGGCAACGTTTTCTGGCTCGTGCTGGATGATACCGATATGACTTACGCCTCCTACCTGCCTACCGAGGGCAGCTATCGCTCCTACAGCAATG
>SVQY01000068.1 GCA_015065135.1 Oscillospiraceae bacterium | reverse complement strand
AACACCGCTTGCCGCCGTGGACCTTGCCGGTGTTAGCAGAGTCGTAGATCTCCATGCGACCGTCCACGTTACCGGCCAGACCGCCGACGGAAACGTTCTTGTTCAAATTGGTGGGATGGATGTAGCCGGTGTTCAGACACTCCCGGATCTCCATGTTATAGACCTCGCCGGAGTCCACCGTCGTATTCGCATCACTGCCATCAAAGGTACCGTCCACGTAGCCGACCATACCGCCTGCCTGAGACTGGAACACCTCAACCTCGCCGTTGTTCACACAGCGCAGGAAGAGCACAGCCTTCTGGGATTCAAAGCCCGCCACCGTGCCGTCTGCCACTCTGAGGTCGAAACGGCCCGCGATACCGCCGCCGTAGTTGGTAACGGAATGGATCTTGCCGTTGTTGACACAGTCAATAAACTGAGCCTTGATGGTCTTGCTCTCGGCGCAGCCCACGATACCGCCGGGACGTCCGCCGGTGATCGCGCCGTCGTTTACACAGTTACGGATGGTAAGCTTGGCATTGTTGGCAGTCACCTCGCCGATCATGCCGCCCGCGTCTCCGCCGGTGACATTACCGCTGTTGTAGCAATCCTCAAAGGTCGCGTTTGCCGCCCCCACCTGCAGGAACATACCCGCATCATTATCCTTACCGCTGATCGTACCGCGGTTTTCACAACGCTCGACGACAAGCTCATCTGCAGTGCTGATAAGGCCCATACCGCCCGCATTATTGCCGGCGATGACAGCGCCCACGTTTACACAATCATAAAAATAGAAATCAGAAGCGGGAATGTTGGCGCCATCGTTCTCTACGGTCGTGCCGGTGCCGTAATACATTCCCCACTTGCTGCCGTTACCCAGAATACCGCCGGCGGTAGTGGTCATATTGATCTCACCCTCGTTGCGGCAGTTGCGGAAGACGACCTTGACGCCGGGATCCTCGGAAAGACCCACGATACCGCCGCCGTACTTACTGGCTGCGAGCGTCAGCACCTTACCGGTATTGATACAGTTCTCAAACACGTTATCGATACCGCTCAAGCGTGCGGTCAGGCCGCCGACGTAATGCTGCGTAGAAGTGATGTTACCGGTGTTAGCGGTGTTCTTTACGATAATGCTGCCGAAAAGCCAGGAGGCCTCGCCCATAACACCGACGATACCACCGATACGATTGCTGCCGTAGACCTCACCGGTATTCAGGCAGTGCTCGATGATCAATCTGTCATATTTGCTTACCGTCTGGGTCCAGACGCCGTTCTTGCTTGTGCCCGTGGTCATACCTCGCACGATACCGATCAAGCCGCCCGCATCCGCTTTACCGGAGGCAGCGCTGGCGTTATCGATACGACCGTTGTTCACACAGTAACGCATAGAGACCTCACCGGTCTTGTGCCAGACAAAGCCGATCAGGCCGCCCGTATAACCGTTGGTGGTGGAGGTCACGTCAGCATTATTGATAATGCCGGTCAGATGAGGGAGATACGCCTCCTTGGCAAGCGCACCCACGTTACCTGCCTGCTTGATCTCGCCGCAGATGGTGATGTCGTAGATCTCCACGTCGTCGATCGTCTCAAAGATCGGCACGTTCGTGGTGATCGTGTGTCCGTTACCGTACAGAGCGGCATTCGCAAGGCCCGGATGGGACATGGGAATCACCAGATCGGTGTTCAGGTAGTAAACACCGTGCGCCTGCATGGCCAAGAAATCAGCAATATTGTTGATCGGCTCTGCAGTCACCGGGAATACGGTAATCGGCTTATAGCCCGAAAAATCCGGTCCCAGCTCATCGGCATCGGATGCACCCACATTGGCAGCTCCGCCAATGAGCGCTCCCACATGGGCGGAATGGTCGTGTTCCGCAGCGAATGCAGGGAGTATACCGCCCACGCTGAGGGTCAGCGTCATCAGGACGGCAAGTGCGGCAATCATGATTTTTTTCATAGTTGCTTCCTTCCTCTGTAGAGAATTTTGGTCGCTCGTGCGCACGCGTATGGCCGCCTGCGGCGGAGAAATACGCGTGTGTACAAATCTACAAGATACATTTTACCATCTTGGTAGTTGTTTGTCAACCTAACTTTAGAAGATTTGGATATTTTTAATGAATTTTTTTATTATTTTTGTATAATATATAAAAAGCGCTCGCAGGGGCACACGTCGGGCAAAATGAAGGGTGTGCGCGCACGCGATTCCCTTCGATCGGGCACGATCCTCTTGACGGATCGAGCGGCCTATTCAGAAAGAAAACGCCTCCCTTGCCCGGCAAAAGAAGCGTTTTTTTGATACCGTTATGCGATTTTTTCGTTAAAACGTGTTTTGGGATGCGAGCGCAGGCGGGCGCTTTTTTATCAGCAGCAGGGGATCAGATCGCCACCCATGCATTCAAAGCAACCGTTGCAGCAGCCGCCGGAGCGCTCCTTGCGGCCCTCCTTGCCAAAGGATGCGGCATGCTCGTGCATCTTCTCCTTGAACTGCCAGTACTCATTGTTGGTAGGCTCCATACGGTAAGCTGTATCAAAGGAATGCTGCGCATCTACGTAATGGCGGCGGCTCAGCTGCACGCAGCCAAGCAGGAAGAACCATTCCGCGCCGCGGTCCTCCTGCGCGACCTCGGAGAGCAAACGCTCCGCCGAGGCGGTGTCACCGCGATTGATGTCGGTACGGATCAGAATAAAGGTTTCTCGCGCTTCGGCAGAATAATTGCGGCTGCGATAATTCCCCGCCTCGCCCGTTTCGGCGGTGCGCTGCTTGCGGCGCGGCTCGCTCTCCCGATCGGAGGTGCTCGCCTGCGATTGCGTGCGCGGCTCGTTCTCGCCCGCCGCGCGAAGATGCTGGATCTCCTCATAGGCTGCATTGACCTCCTGCATCTTCTCGTTGGCAACATCTGCAAGATCGCTGCCGGCGTAGCGGTCGGGATGGTATTTGCGAGCAAGCGCGCGATAGGCGTGCTTGATCTCCTCGTCGGTGGCATCGGGAGAAACGCCCAACACCTGATAGGGATTTTTACTCATATTGCGGGCTCCTCCTTTTCGTTGCAGTCCCGGCGCAGCACCTGCCGCAGGGCATCGGGCATACCGAGATACAGTATATTCTTCAACACCGCCGTCCGCTCGGGCACCGAGCCATCGGGCAGCAGATCAACAGCGGCCTCCAGATCGGCAAGACAATGATACAGCGCCTGCGCGATCTCTTGCTTTTCCTCTGCCGTCGGCACTCTGCCATAGAGCAGCAAAAAGGGATTGAAGCGTCCCTTTTCCCGATCCTCCTCAAGATCGTCCAACGCGTCCAGCGTATAGATGAAGCGGCCAATCTCCCAACCGATCTGCCGCGCGATCAAGGCGGCGTTCCCCTCCAGATCCTCTGCCAGAACGTCTGCCAGCAGCTCGCCGAAAATGGCACTGACCGCATCCACAGAGGGGCATTTTTCAGCCTCCTTTTCGGCAAGCCTTGCAAGCTGCAAGCGCACACCCTCTGCCAGCTTGGGATGACGCTTTTTGGCACGCCGATAAGCGCCCTTTAACGCAAAATAACGCATACGTGCCTTGATTTTGCGCCATCCGCGCTCGTCGGCGAGGTCGTCACGGCACTTCTCAAAGGCAAGGATCGCAGAGGCATCTGCCGCCAGCGCCAACGCGGCGTTCGGCTCCATGATCTGCCGCCTTCTCATCGGATGGACAAGGCAGCGGCGACGGCGAAACGCGGGCACGGTATCCAGCAGCGCCATGCGCACGTTGGCCAACAGTACAAGGTCGTAGCTGAGCGTAAGCCGGGAGCATTGCCCCGTGCAGCTGCCCATCGCGCGGCAAAGACCGCAATAGGAGGCGCGGTAGTATTCGTATTCACGTAGCCGCAGCTCTGCGGTGGCAGCCTTGACATAACCGAACATCACGCCGCTCCTCTCCCCTAAAATATACTCTATCATACCGCATTTTGCGAAAAAATACAAGTATATTTCGTGAATATCGTAAAAAACTTATAGCTTTTGCTTGCGGTACTGCAAAGGAGACAGATTCATATAGCGGCGAAACACCTCTGCATAATAGCTGGCCCCCGCAAAGCCGGT
This sequence comes from Oscillospiraceae bacterium, assembly GCA_015065135.1. Taxonomy (GTDB): domain Bacteria; phylum Bacillota; class Clostridia; order Oscillospirales; family CAG-272; genus Firm-07. Next base: position 3,713 of record SVQY01000068.1, on the reverse strand, counting down.
GCGCTCCGCCACCTCGGTGACCGAGAGCGCGGGATCAGCCAGCAACGGCAAGGAGCGGCGCACACGCAGATGCTGTAGGTAGGAAAAGGGAGTACGCCCTGTGTAACGGCGGAAAATACGGCAGAATTCGCTGCGCGAAAAGCAGCAGACCTCGGCCAGGCTCTCCAACGTCAGCCGCTCGGCATAATGCTCCTCCATATAGGTGATGGCTTTTTTGACGGCGGTCACACCGCGGTCGGGGCAAGGCATCTCCGCGCCCTTGGCACGGTTATAGAGCATATACCAAAGTCGGCAGAGTGCCGCCTTGACCAAAAGCTCATATCCCTCCTCCTTTTTTGTCAGCAGCTCACGGTACTCGTGCAGCAGCTCCAAAAAGGGGCGGTCTGCCTCGTTGTTTGCAAAAAAGGCCACGAACGGTATGAGATTATCCCGCAAAACGGGTTCTACAAGAGCCTGCTCGATACGGCTGTTTTTATGCCCGGAGACCATGACCGTGGAGAAGTTCATCGGGTAGTATCTGCAGTCCGCATTACCGGTGAGCCAGCCGGCGTGCATCACGTTGGAATTGACAAAAATACCATCTCCGGCACGCAACAAAAAGATCTTTTCGTTGGCCTGATAGTACATTTCCCCTTCCTCGATCAGAGTCATTTCCGCCTCTGCGTGAAAATGGCACTCAAAGCGACCGCCCTCATAATGTGAGAGCGTGCCCGCCTTTCCGCCACCTGTTACCGGGAAAGCCCATGAGCCGCGCGTGCCCAGCTCCAGACCGCTTTTATCCACTTTTAATTTAGAATATCCCATTTTTTGCCCCTTTGCGCAATATTGTTATAAAAAGCCGCAATATTTCGGTTGACTGCGGCCTGTTTTCGTACTATACTGGTTATGACGAACACATTATAACATGTTCGGCACGAGAATGCAACAATTAAATGATCGGAGGACTTAAAAATGGGAAAGATCACCTTCATGGGCGCCGGTAGCACGGTTTTTGCCAAGAACGTTCTGGGCGACTCGATGCTCACGCCCGCTCTGCGCGATTTTGAGATCGCACTGTACGACATTGACGAGAAGCGTCTGGAAGAATCCTACACCATGATCACCATTCTGAACCAGAACATCAACGAGGGTCGTGCCAAGGTCAGCAAGTACCTGGGCGTGCCCAATCGCCGTGATGCGCTGCGCGGTGCGGATTTCGTGGTCAACGCCATTCAGGTAGGCGGCTACGATCCCTGCACCATCACCGACTTTGAGATCCCCAAGAAATACGGTCTGCGCCAGACCATTGCCGACACCCTCGGCATCGGCGGCATCTTCCGCGCCCTGCGCACCATCCCCGTCCTCGCCGATTTCGCCGAGGATATGCAGGCCGTCTGCCCCAACGCCTGGTTCCTGAACTACACCAACCCCATGGCCATGCTGGCAGGCTTTATGCAGCGCTACACCGACGTAAAGACCGTAGGCCTTTGCCACAGCGTGCAGGTCTGCGCACGCAGCCTGTTTAAGACCCTTGGCATGCTGGAGGAGTACGAAACCTTCAAGCCTCTGCGCCAGAAGATCGCCGGTATCAACCATATGGCCTGGCTGCTTGAGATCTACGACGCCAAGGGCAACGACCTCTACCCCGAGATCAAGCGCCGCGCCAATGAGATCCTGGAGCATCCCGAGAACTACGAGACCAAGAATCTGGTCCGTCTGGACTACATCCGTCGCTTCGGCTACTACTGCACCGAGTCCAGCGAGCACAACGCCGAGTACAACAACCTCTACATCAAGTCCAAGTATCCCGAGCTGATCGACCGCTATCGCATTCCGCTGGATGAGTATCCCCGCCGCTGCATCAAGCAGATCGCTGATTGGGAAAAGCGCCGTCAGGATTACCTGAACGGTGAGGTCTCTCACGAGCGCACCCACGAGTACGCTTCCTATATCATGGAGGCTATGGTCACCGGCAATCCTTACGAGATCGGCGGTAACGTGCTGAACAACGGTCTCATCACCAACCTGCCCCACAACGCCTGCGTTGAGGTCCCCTGCCTTGTAAACCGTCAAGGCATTCTGCCCACCTACGTCGGCGATCTGCCCGAGATCTGCGCTGCTATGAACCGCACCAACGTGAACGTACAGCTCCTCACCATCGAGGCTGCCGTGACCCGCAAGAAGGAAGCCGTTTACCAGGCTGCTATGCTGGATCCCCACACCTCCTCCGAGCTCTCCATCGACGATATCATCGCTATGTGCGACGAGCTCTTTGAGGCGCACAAGGATTGGATGCCCAAATATAACTAAAAAACGCAAAAATCCGCACACGTATGCGGAAAATACCGCAAAAGCCACCGCCTAAGGCGGTGGCTTTCCTTTTTTATTTCGCACAAAAAAACACCCTCCGAGGAGGGTGTTTTTTGTAAATCGATCAGCCGGCTTTGACTACCATGTAAACGGTCTTGCTACCGCTCTCTTCATCCAGAACAGTTACTCCGACCAGTACATTGTTATTGCTGTCAGCAGCATAAACGACATATGCACTCACGGCCTTCTCGACGGTGTGGATCGCTTCGCCGCGGCCGTTGTAAACGGTGGCCTTGGTGTTGCTCTCATCGCTTACATCCACGATAACGAAGAAGCCGTTGTAGTCATAATAATCCTCATAGGGCTCGTTAAAGTCATAAAGGAGCTGATCCGCATCCTTGGCGATCAGGGTCTTGGTGCTGCCATCGGCCATAGCCATGATCACGGCACCGTCCTCATCCTCGAATACTACGCCGTAATCGGTGCAGAACAGAACATCGTCGATCTTCAGGGTCTTCAGGTCCAGCTTGACGTTCAGATCCATATCATAGATCTTATCGTTGTACAGGAAGTAGTCAAGACCGCCGCCGTCGGAAGCATCCCACAGATTGGTAATGTCAGCAACGACCTTACCCTTCTCGTCGACCATAAAGGACTGGCCGGCCTTGTTTTCGATCATCCAACGGTTAGCAGACAGTCTCATAGCCATGAGAGACTGATTCTCAATAGCGCCGTTGAGAGTGCCCTCGACCTTACCCTTGTTGGAAAGTGCAACGCCGACTGCGGAATCAAGCATACCGCCGTACATATTCAGCGACAGGCGCTGATTTTCAATGGGGAACGCAATGGCAATGTTCTCGATCTTATCGTTCAGACCGATCATCTCCCAAAGATCAATGTCATCTTCTCCAAAGATGGAATCAGAGCTGTCGCGCGTGAGCACGGTCATATACAGATACTCGGTGTCGAGCTCCTTGAAGGTGCCCTTCTTCACGTTGGCATAGTAGGTCACCACAGTTACCTTGTTGCCCTCTTCGTCAAGAACCGTGTAGTCCTCGGCATCCTCGGCCTCGTACACGCTGTACTGCACCAGCAGATTGCCGTTGTTGAGCACGTGGACCATCATGCCGCCGTCCATTGCATAAGCGGGAGCTTCAACGCGAGTAACCAGATTCAGCTCGGCATCATACACGTTTACGTAGGAAACCTGACCCATCATCGGGCCGCTCGCCATACGATATTCGCCGTAGTTATAGTCAAGCTCATAATAGTATCCGGCAGCCTTGGCATTCACCTCGGGCAGAGAGCGGAAGGGAGAGTAATCAAAGGCCTTGGAAACGGTGCCATCCTCTGCAACGCGGAACATCTGACCGTCGATACCGATCATATCCACTGCAAAGTAGGGCTCCTCCAGATCTCTATCG
>SVQY01000013.1 GCA_015065135.1 Oscillospiraceae bacterium | reverse complement strand
AATTTTTTGGCGGTCTTTGCGGGAGGGCATATCGGGAAGTTCGTTTCTGCCACCGCGGGCAAGGAGCCCGTCGATGCCCGCTTTTCCCTTTCCCCTTCCCTGCAGGCATACTTGCGCGAGCAAATGGTGCCGACGCCCACCGCGCAAAAAGATCAGATACATCTGCCGACGCCCTCCCCCTTCGCGCTAAAGGCCGCTTTGTATGCCGTTTGTGCCGCTTTTGACGCCACAGCGCATTGGCAAAGGAAGGAAAGCGACAACAAGGCGCTGATCTTTCAGATCATCTCCTACGTAGAGGAGAACTATACCGACCCCATCACGCTGCACACACTTGCCGACACCCTCTCCTACGAATACCATTATCTTTCCCGCGTGCTTCGTGAAAATCTGCACGTCCGCTTTCGCACTCTGGTCAATCAATATCGCTGCGAACGCGCCAAGGAGCTGATCACCGAAACAGATCTTCCTTTATCCGACATTGCCATGAATTGCGGCTTTCAGAGCATCCGCTCCTTCAATCGGGTGTTTCTGGAGATCACCGGTGCCACCCCCTCTGCCATGCGCGGAAAGCAGTAAATTTTGATACCGTATATAAAAAATGCGAACCGAGACATGTCTCGGCTCGCATTTTTTGCTTTCTTATTGCAATATCAGCGCGGCAATCTCGGCAGGATGGGACACAATGATCTCGGCGCCGCTCTCTCGCAAAAGCGCAGCAGGGCGAAATCCCCAATCCACAAAAATACCGTCAATGCCTGCATTTTGTGCCGTTTGCACATCCACGTCAGAGTCACCAATGTAGACCGACTCCTCGGGTGTGCAGCCAAGCTGCCGCATCACCTCAAAAACACTGTCGGGAGCAGGCTTTTTGCGCACGCCCTCGCGGTCTCCTATGGAAATATCGAACAGCTCACCGAAATACCGTGCCGAAAGAGAACGCACCGCAAAATCCGGCTTGTTGGAGACCACGGCAGTCTTCACGCCTGCGGCGCGAAGGCGCTGCAGCATCTCCAAAATGCCATCGTAGGGTCTGGTGGCATCCGCGCTATGCTCGCCGTAGTATTTTTTGAAATCCCCCAAAACGGTATCGATCTTCGCCGCATCGGTTCCCACGGGAACCGCGTTTTCGATCAACCGCTTGGCACCGTTACCCACAAACCGCCGTACCGCCTCGATATCGTGCGTGGGGTAGCCGTGGCGCATCAGCACCGCGTTGGTGGAGTCAGCCAGATCCTGCAGAGTATCCAGCACTGTACCGTCCATATCAAACAGAGCTAATTTGTACTTCACTTCCCGATCTCTCCTTTTTCCAGCAGCTCCACAATGTCACCGATCAGGCCCTCACCACAATGACAAAGAGTATAGTCGCAGATCTCCTTGATCTCCGTCATGGCATTGGCAGGACAAATAGCAATGTCTGCCGCCTGTAGCATTTCCCTATCGTTTTCGTAGTCACCACAGGCGATCAGAATGCGGTCACCGCCACAGATGCGACGGAGCTTTTCCAGCCCTGCCGCTTTATTAACGCCGGGCGCCTGTACCTCCAGGAAGCGGCTATCCGAGGCGGTCATAAAGATCTGATCACCAAAGCGGCTCTGAAGCTCTGCGCGAAGCGACTGCATCAGCTCCGGCTCACCGCGAAACACGATCTTGTACCAATCGTCGGTAGGCCAGTCGAGGGCAGGACTGACCAATACGCTGCCCTCGTCGTAGCGGGTCAGATCTCGGGTCAGATACCCGTCGGTACGCTCCACGCGCAGATCGGTGGGGGTGGAAACGCGAAACTGTAGCTCGGGATAGGCCTTCTTGATGAAGGCGATCAGCGCGGACACTGTTTCCGCCTCCATAATAGAGCCCTCCAGCGCCCGTTCCTCAAAAAAGTCATAGAGATACGCGCCGTTGCACATGACGCAGGGTGCGCTCAGCAGCGCACGGGGATCGCCGATGGCATCCCGAATATTCAGATGCACACGGCCGGTGGAAACGGTAAAAAGTCCTCCCCTCTGCCGAAACCGCTCAACAGCCCTGATATTTCGCTCCACAAATTTGCCGTCGGGTCCCAGAAAGGTACCGTCCAGGTCGGTGGCGATGATATAACGGGAAAAATCCATTTCAGTCATATTCCTTTCTGAGAAGTGCCAGAACGGTATCGAAATTTGGCGGCAGCGGTGCTGCAAAACGCATCAGCTGACCGCTGCGCGGATGGATCAGCTGCAGCTCGGCGGCGTGCAGGAATTGCCCCGCAAAGCACGCCTTGTGCTGCGCCCCGAAGCGAGTGCCGTCACCACCGTAAACGGGATCCCCCAAGAGGGGATGTCCGAGGGAGGCCATATGCACGCGGATCTGATGGGTTCGCCCGGTCTCCAGCCGGCATTTCACATAAGTAAAGGCGCCGAAGCGCTCCAACACCTCATAATGCGTAATTGCCTCTCTGCCCTCTCCGGCCTTTGCAACAGCCATACGCTTGCGGTCAACGGGATGCCGCCCGATGGGCTTGTTGACAGTACCGTTATCCTCCTTCAAATTACCGACGGTGATCGCGTGATACACGCGGCTGACGGTATGGGTCTTCAGCTGCTCTGCCAACGCGTTGTGTGCAAAATCATTTTTTGCCACCACCAAAAGCCCGGAGGTATCCTTATCAATGCGATGCACGATGCCCGGGCGAGCCACGCCGCCCACGCCCGAAAGCGAGCCGCCACAATGATAAAGCAGGGCGTTGACCAACGTGCCACAGGGATTGCCGGCCGCAGGATGCACCACCATTCCCTGAGGCTTATTGATCACGATGATGTCGTCATCCTCATACACGACGTCCAACGGAATATCCTCGGGCTGCGCCTCTGCGGGTGCGGGGTCTGCGATCTCCACGCGGATCTCCTCGCCGCCGCGCAAGCGATAATTTTTCGTCGCCTGCCCCGGAGAAAGCGTGACCGCGCCCTCCTCCAGCAGCCGCTCCACCGCGGAGCGCGTCACCTCCAGCCGTGCACTCAAAAAGCGGTCCAAGCGTTCGCTCTTATCCGCTTCGGTCACCGAAAAAACGAACACGTCAGCCATTTTTTTCGTCCTCGTCCTTCGGAGCATGCTCCTTGGCCTCATTCCTCTCGGCCGCCTCGGAGCATTGCAGCTCCTTCTTCTTTTTGATCTCCTGTACAAGCTCGATCACCAGCTCCAGGATGAAAAGCGCTGCGCCGACACAAACGGCGGCATCCGCAATGTTGAACACCCATACCCAGAAATCAAAGGCACAGAAATCAATAAAATCTACTACAAAGCCAAGGCGCACGCGGTCGATCATATTACCGATACCGCCGCCTACGATCAGCGACAGCGACACCCTGCCAAGCGTGCTTTTGACGTAACGGGCCATATAAAAGCCCACCAGGGCGATGCCTAACACAGAGAGGAGCATAAAGACCCAGCGATGCTCGGAGAGCATACCAAATGCCATACCGCGGTTCTCCACATAGGTGAAATGGAGCACGCCGGGGATCAGCTGATACTGCCCCTCAAACAGGTGCGCCAGCACCAGGAGCTTGCTGACCTGATCCGCAACGATCACACCGGCTACGATCAGAATAGCCACGATCCACCAAGTCATATATAGTACCTCCTTTCAGAAAAATGGCCGCAAACGCCGCCTTACGGCAGGCGTTTGCGGCAACACGATTATTACTTTTTAAGCAGGCCAAGCACCGTCTTGCAGCGAGGACAGAGACAGCCACCCTCCTCGTCGTGTGCAGGTACGGTGGTGTAATTCCAGCAACGGTCACACTTTTCACCGTCAGCGGCCTCAACCAAAACGCCGATCGCGGCGCCCTCCTCAACCACGGCCTCGGCAGGAGCGGCACCCTTCACCAGCTCTACCTGCGAAACGATAAAGATGGTAGGCAGCTCGGCCTTGAAGGCCTCCAGTACGCCGTAAGCCTCAGCATCGGGTGCATAGACCGTGACCTTGGCATCCAGCGACTTGCCGATGCGCTTTTCTGCGCGCGCCAGCTCCAGCGCCTTCATCACCGACTCACGCAGGGCAAAGATCTTATCCCAAGCGGCAACGGTATCGGCAAAGGTCAGGCTCTCGTCAAAAGCGGGCAGATCGTTGAGATATACGCTCTTCTTCTCATCGCCCGACTTGTGCGGCATTACCTGCCAGATCTCCTCGGAGGTGAATGCGAGCAGAGGTGCCATCAGACGAGTCATAGCGCTGATGATATAGTACATCGCGGTCTGTGCGCTACGGCGCTCCTTGGAATCGGGTGCCTCGGCATAAACGCGATCCTTGGTAATGTCAATATACAGCTTAGAAAGCTCGGTGGTGCAGAAATCGTTCAGATCGTGATAGATCAGATGGAATTCATAGCCGTCATATGCCTCGCGTGCTCTCTTGATCAGCGCATTCATACCCGCCACGATCCAGGCATCGATGCCGGTCAGCTCGTTCATCGGAACAGCGTCCTTTTCGGGATCGAAGTCATAGAGATCAGCCAGCAGGAAGCGAGCGGTATTACGGATCTTACGGTAGGAATCCGACAGCTGCTTGAAGATGGCATCGGAGGCACGCACATCCACGTGATAGTCGGCAGAGGCTACCCAGAGGCGGACCAGATCGGCACCGTACTTTTTGATCACATCCAGCGGATCAACACCGTTGCCGAGAGATTTGTGCATAGCGCGGCCCTCGCCATCTACTACCCAACCGTGAGTCAGCACCGTTTTGAAGGGCGCCTGTGCCACACCGGTAGAGCCAACAGCGGTCAGCAGAGAGGACTGGAACCAACCGCGGTACTGATCCGCGCCCTCCAGATACACATCTGCAGGCCACTCCTCGTCAGCCAGCACGCCGAAGTGGGTAGAACCGGAGTCAAACCAACCGTCAAGCGTGTTGGTCTCCTTTACGAAATGTGTCTTGCCGCACTTGGGGCAAACGAAGCCCTTGGGCAGCAGATCGGCCGCATCCAGATCAAACCAGGCATTGGAGCCCTTCTCACCAAAGACGGCAGAAACGCTCTCGATCGTCTGCTCGTTGCAGATCACCTCGCCGCAATCCTCGCAGTAGAATACGGGAATGGGCAGACCCCACTTGCGCTGACGGGAGATGCACCAGTCTGCACGCTCGCGCACCATCTGCACCATACGCTCACCGCCCCACGCAGGCAGCCACTGCACCTTGGAGCAGGCCTCAACAGCCTCATCCTTGAAGGCATCCACAGAGCAGAACCACTGGGGGGTCGCACGGAAGATGATGGGAGACTTGCAGCGCCAGCAGTGCGGATACTCGTGAGAGATCTCCTCGCTGGCAAAGAGCGCGCCACTCTCGGTCATATCGGCAAGGATGGCCACGTTGGACTCGGCATAGTACATACCGGCGAACTTGCCGGCATCTGCCGTCTGATAGCCGCGGTCGTCTACGGGAACGATGATATCGATGTTATAGCGGCGGCAGGTCTGATAGTCGTCCGCACCGAAGCCGGGAGCGGTATGTACGCAGCCGGTACCGCTTTCCATCGTCACGTAATCGGCATTGACCAGCACAGAGGTGCGATCCAGGAAGGGATGCTGTGCGGTCATAAACTCAAATTCACTACCCTTCAGGGTGGCAATGACCTCATACTCGGTCACACCGCCTGCCTGCATCGTCTTTTCCAGCAGGGCGCTTGCCACGATATAGTTTTCAGCGCCTGCTTTGACCACAACGTAATCCTCAACGGGATTGAGGGCAATGGCAAGGTTGCCGGGCAGGGTCCAGGTGGTGGTGGTCCAGATGATCACGTAGGTGTTGGCAAGATCGCAGATGCCGGCCAGCTTGCCCTTGTCATCGACCATACGGAACTTGACGTAGATAGAGGTGCACTCATCGGTCTTATACTCGATCTCTGCCTCGGCCAGCGCCGTCTCGTCCTTGGGGCACCAGTAAACAGGCTTCAGGCCCTTGTAGATGTAGCCCTTACGGTACATCTCGCCAAACACCTTGACCTCACGTGCCTCAAAGGCGGGCGCCATGGTCGCATAGGGATGCTCCCAATCGCCGGTGATACCCAGACGCTGGAACTGCTCACGCTGAATATCGATAAAGCTCTGCGCAAAGGCATGGCAAGCCGAACGGAAGTCGGATACCGACATCTTCTTGTGATCCAGCTTATTCTTCTTGATGATCGCGGACTCAATGGGCATACCGTGGTTATCCCAGCCGGGGATATAGGGTACGCGGTAACCGCTCATCAGCCGGGACTTGTTGATGAAGTCCTTGAGGATCTTGTTAAGCGCGTGGCCCATATGGATATTACCGTTGGAAAAGGGAGGGCCGTCGTGCAAAACGAAGAGCGGCTTGTCCGCTGCGTAGCTCTGCATGCTGCCGTAGAGGTCGATACTGTTCCAGTACTCCATCATCTGCGGCTCGCGCTTGGGCAGCTCGGCACGCATTGCAAAGGTGGTGTTGGGAAGGTTCAATGATGCACTGTAATCTTTCGCCATTGTTTTTCAAAGCTCCTGTGTATATATGTGTATATTTTTTGATATCAAGATCAGACATAACGGTCGGCAAGCAGGCGATACCGCCCCTTGCGGGTCATATCCGATACAGAACGTATGATGAATTTTCCGCAGCCGCGGATCACGATAACGGTCCCTGCCGTAACGGTACGGTCGGTACGCTCGGTCGGCTCATAGTCCAGCTCGACCCTTCCCTCCCGGAACAGGGCCTGCGCCTTTTCCCGCGAGAGATTGGCCAATGCCGCGACCACAGCATCGGCGCGAGGTGAGGCCACCGTGTCGCTGACGGGCTGCAGCTTCCGTCCACCGTCAAAATCAGTCGGCAGCTCAATTGACTGCATCCGCACGGCATCGTTTGCCACACGCTCCAGATGCTCCGCGAAGAACGCGGCCATGACCCGATCGCAGAAAAATATCGCACGATCCGGGGCAACGACACAGATATCTCCAAGGCGGTCACGCTCCACGCCAAGATGCAGCAGCGCCCCCAGAAAATCGCGGTGTGTCAGCTCCCGATAGCCACTGCCCCTCACCTCCAGCGCCAATGCGCTTTCGGCATAGCAATCGTGCAAAAGCTCGGCTTTCAGCATTTCTTCCATTTCGGCAAGATAGGGCGGCAGCAGATAAGCGCGGCGACGTTCGGCCGCGGCATAGCCGCCCCACAAGACAAAGGGCGCGGCGATATGCTCCAGATAGCGGATCAGCTTTACCTGCTCACCGGGCGTGAGAAAGGGTGTGTATGTCAGCTCTCCCTTTTCGGCACGGGCCGCAAGATCGGCCGCTCGCTGCAAAAGCAGCTCCTCGGCACTGATCATACCAGCACCATCAGCAGGGTGCTGACCACCGAAAGCAGCACGCATCCCACCAGAAAGGAAATATCGATGGGAAGATTGCGGAACCATCCGAAATGCTCAAAGAGCGCACGGATCGGTGCGATGATCGGCTCTGTTACCATCACGGTAAAGAGCAGAAAGGGATTGTCATCCTTGATGGGTAGAAAGGAAAGCACGGCTCGCACCAACATACAGATCTCTATCACGGACAGCAATGCATTGACCGTATTGATCAGGATCATCGCAAATAGCTCCATTGTGCACTCCTTTCCGTTATTTTGGTGTTACGTATGTGCGGATCAGCCGCGATCGTCAATGCCGTCCTCGTCCTCGTCGGCGATCTCATCTGCACGGGGAGAAAGCACCAGCGTGGTCTTTGTCACGCGGCGCAGACCGCCACCAAGCACCTGCAGGGCGCCCAGCAAAAAATCAATGAGGCGCAGCGCTGCGGGGCGCTCCAGATCCTCGATATTCAATACAACGGTATAGCCATCCACCAGATAATCGGCAATGTTAGGGCCATCCTGATAGCCGCGGGGCTTGACGACCTTGAATTGGTTGGCGCTGCCGGCCGTGGGTGCTGCAGGCGCGGGCTTTCTGGGAGTGGATGCCGCTGCGGGGACCTCCTCCTCAAAATCACCGACGATACCGTCCTCCGGCTCCTCACCGCGGTAGAAGCCACCGTCGTAGGAATCGTTATACGAGTCGTAATTGCTTCTGGGCTTTCTGGCAAAGGGATTCTTCATTTTTCTATCCGTCCTTTCATCTGTTTTCTGCTTGATCGTTTGCCGCCCCGTCGGGCAGGCGGAACAGCCTTCTGCCGACGCGGACCATATCAGCGCCCGCAAGGATCGCCGGCACAAAGCTCTCCGACATTCCCATGGAATAAAGCGGCTGCCCCTCGATGCCGAGCGCACGCCAGATCCCGTCCCCGATCTCCTTCACCGAGGCGAAATAGCGTTGGTATGCATCATCATCCTCAAAGCGCGGCCCCATGGTCATAAATCCGCGAAGACACAGATGCGTGAGCTGCAGGATCTCACGGCAAAGTGCCGCGGCCTCCTCCGGCATAATGCCGCTTTTGGCCTCCTCTCGCGCACCGTTGATCTCCACCAGCACGTCCATTACCAGCTCTCGCTGCATAGCCTGACGGTTGATGGCCTCGGCAAGATGAAGCGAATCCACCGAGTGGATCATCGCCACCTTATCAATAATGTATTTGACCTTGTTGGTCTGCAGGGTGCCGATAAAATGCACCCGCGTGCCGCACGCCTCGTAGATCGGCCAATGAGCAAGCAGCTGCTGCACGCGGTTCTCTCCCACATCACGAACACCTGCTTGCAGCAGGGCCTGCAGCTCCTCATCGCTACCGTACTTTACGGCAGCCAGCATTCGCGTGCCGCCCTCACGGTCAGCCTTTTGCTCTGCCGCTGCGATCTCCTGCCGCACGACATTCAAATTTTGGGCAATATACTCCGGGGAACTCATCGGATCAGCTCCTTTCCCTCGTACATGCTGCGTGAGGTGATCAGGATCTGATCGCCAACAGCCAGATGACCCTCCTGCACCGAAAAGGCCACGATGCACGCACCGCCGTCCTCGCACAGAACAGTCTCTACATTGCGCCTCGTCGCCCTGCCGTCCTTTACTACGTATACGTAACGGGCGACCGGCAAGCCGTGCGCATTTGTTTCTGTCACCAGCGCAGAACGAGGCACACCGATGCCACGCACCTGTATTTTTTCCACCGTGACGGGCTGTCGGCGCGCATAATCCATCCCCTCCGGCATCCGCTCGGCACGCATGATCAGCAGCATCTCCTTGCCGTCAGCTGCGGTGGAGATCCGCTCCAGCAGCATCTCGGTGCTGCCGCCGCGTGTCATATGAACCATATAGCTCTCCCCCTCGGCATAGCCGATCGCATCATCGGGCAACACAGGGATGACCAGATAAAATTGCTTGCCGGAAACGACCTTCCCCACATTTTCCGCCGTGGGGTTCGGCTGTGCCAGCAGAGTCTTCAGCTTTTCGGGGGTCAGACCTTCCACCGCCGCGGTACCGAACGAGGCCTCGTAGCCATCGGTCGTGGCCGTGAAATAGCCATCCTGAGCGGCGTAGCACTTGGCATATTCGCCCTGCACATTGTGGATCAGCTCCTCAACCTCAGCATATAGCGTAGCGATGCGCACACGCGCCTCCTGGCCGCCGCTGATCATCACGCTGCGCTTTTCCAGCGTTTCGGCAAGTGCCTCGCCTGCGGAAAGCGCGATCTGCCAATCACCGGCAGTTGTGTGCTGCATCATTTCGGCATAGTCGGCAAGATAGCTGGCCTGCCACGCGATCACATCGCGCTCCATCGCGCGCTCCAACCGTGCGATCTCCTCATAGAGCGCGGCCGCCTGCTCCCGTTGAGAGGTGCCGCCGAGATCGCCCACATACACGCTTGCCAAATGGGCACCGCTCTGCACGGCACTCCCCTCGGCTACCAAATATTCCACCGGGCCGTTGTTCGTGCTGTGAAAGGCTGCTTCCTCGCGAAACACATAGCCCTCCAGCCGATCCATGTAGGTGTAGGTGACGATACGTGCCGTTTCGCGACCGATATCACTTGCGTTACGATAGACCTCCAACACAAAAATGGCACACAACAGTGCAAGCAGCAAGAAAACACAGATCAGCTGCGAAACGCGCCCCTTCTGCTGCCTTGCGGCATTTCTTCGCATGCTCACACCCCCTTGCGCACGCATACAACATACGCGCCATAATGATATATTTTATATTATAACATATTATCGCGATTTGCAAACAATTCAAGCGACATATTTACAATTTCTTCACTTTTTCGCATTTCTTTGCCATCATCCGCCGGGATCCATTTCACATAGGACTTGGCACCGAACCAGGTCAGCTGACGCTTGGCATACCGTCTGGTAGCGGTCTTGAGCTCTGCCACTGCCTCCTCCAGCTCACATTCACCCTTGCAATAAGGCAGCAGCTCCTTATAGCCGATGGCGCCTGCGGCGGTACCGGAGACCTCGAAAACACCGCGGCGATACAGCCGCTCGGTCTCCTCCACAAGCCCCTCAGCCAGCATCTGATCCACGCGGCGCTCGATCCGCTCATACAGCAGCTCACGGTTTGTAAACGCAAGACCGATCACGGTGGCATCATAGCGGTCAGGCTGTCGGCAGGAGCGCCGATCCCACTCGGACTTCGGCACACCGGTGGCGCGGTAGATCTCCAGCGCGCGCACAACGCGGCGCAGATTATTGGGATGGATCGCATCCGCGCTTTCCGGGTCCACCTCACGCAGCAGATCGTGCAGATGCTGATTGCCTTTTTCGGCGGCCAAAGCGTGCAATGCTGCGCGCACCTCGGGATCTGCGCCGGGGGTCTCCGGCTCCGCACCGCGCAAAAAAGCATCCAGATAAAGGCCGGTCCCACCGCAAAGGATGGGTAGCTTGCCCCGAGAAAGAATATCCGTCACTGCGCGCTCGGCAGCCGCCACATAATCCATCACCGAAAAATCCGCCTCCGGCTCCACGATGTCGATCAAGTGATGAGGCACCGCTCCCTGCTCCTCGGGGGTAGGCTTGGCGGTGCCGATATCCATTTCCCGATAGATCTGCATAGAATCGCAGGAAACGATCTCACCGTCAAGGCGCTTCGCCAGCGCCAGCGCCAAGGCGCTCTTGCCTCCGGCGGTAGGTCCTACCACCGCAAGGATCCGCGGCTTTTCTGTAACAGGCATATGTTTTCCCCTTTCCGATAAACAAGCACCGCGCCCACCCCGAATACAAGGCGAGCGCAGGTGTGTATACATTGCATCTTTTTGCGAAAATCCGATACCGTTCTCAGATTTTCAGCCACTGCGTCTGCGGTGCAAAGGGCGATAACGCCACACCGTCACCGAAAACGAACCACAGTACCAGCAGCACGGCGATCACCACCAGCACGGTCACCACCGTTTTGGCGATCCGTCCCAACAAACGGATGGCAAAATAAACCGCCACAGCGCCAACGAGAACGGTCAGCAGCGCAACGGCAAGATCAACAAGCAGGCTCATAGTCCGCCCTCCTTTTGGATCATTATACCCCAAAACGGGGTGAGTTATCGCCACCTTCGGTGCAGTACTGCACACGCTCACCGGATCAGCATTGCATCTCCAAAGCTAAAAAAGCGATACTTCTCCTTAACGGCAAGCTCATACGCGCCGATCATCGCATCTCTGTTATAAAATGCAGAGACCAGCATCAGCAGCGTGCTCTCCGGCAAATGGAAGTTGGTGATCAAAGCATCCACCGCCTTAAAGCGATAACCGGGATAGATAAAAATACCGGTATCCCCCGAAACGGGATGAACGATCCCCTGCTCATCCGCCACACTCTCCAACGTGCGGCAGGAGGTGGTGCCAACGGCGATCACACGTCCGCCGGCCGCACGGCGACTGTTGATCAGATCGGCGCTCTCCTTTGAGACCGAAATGAATTCGGTGTGCATCACGTGCTCATCCACTCGCTCGGCCTTCACGGGGCGGAAGGTGCCAAGACCCACGTGCAGCATGACCGGTGCAATGGCAACGCCCTTGGCACGGATCCGCTCCAGCAGCTCGGGGGTGAAATGCAGTCCGGCGGTAGGCGCTGCGGCAGAGCCCTCCTCGCGGGCATACACCGTCTGATAACGGTCGTTGTCCTGTAGCTGCGCCGTGATGTAGGGTGGCAACGGCATCATGCCGATGCGATGCAAAATATCATAAATATTGGTATACGTATTGCGATCATAGTCAAATTTGATGTATCGATTCCCCTCCTCCACGATATCGGTCACGGTAGCGGTCAGCATACCGTCGCCGAACACGAGACGGGAGCCGATACGAGCGCGCTTGCCGGGCTTGACCAGCGTTTCCCAGAGATCCAGCTCGCGCTGACGGAGCAGCAGCAGCTCAATGGTCGCCTCGGGTCTTCCCTCCACGTGGCCGTAAAGACGCGCGGGGATCACCTTGGAATCATTGATCACCAGCACATCTCCCTCCCGCAGATAATCGATCACATCGCGAAAGATCTTATGCTCGATGCTGCCGTTCCGGCGATCCAGCACCATCAGGCGCGAGGCGTCACGCGGCTCGACCGGGTGCTGCGCAATGCGCTCCTCGGGCAGGTCGTAATAAAAATCGGAGGTCTGCAGATCGGTGGCGATCTTCTGATTGCGAATGGGTTCTGTCATGGGTCTTCCTTTCTCGGCAAGAAATTTTCAAATCCTTTGAAAAACGGTTGACAACCGTCCTTTAATATGTTAAGATATGGGTGACATAAAAAGTCGGAAAAACATAATATGAATGATAGAGGTGCGCATTGCGACCTCATCGGGGCAAGGTTGCCGTAACCGCTTGCAGCCCCCATGAGAGCGCAGAGCGCCGAAGTGAGCATTCCACGGTGGGATGCTTGCTGGTTCGCACGGTTCAAAGCTGTGGAACTGTCGTCAGTTATTGATGGAGAGCTATCTGTATGTTGCCGAACAGCAAAACTGTCTGTTCTTATTATAGTACAACTACGGCTGGTTTTCAACCGGTTTTTTTATTTTCTTGAGAATTCTCTGAAAGGAAGTACTACCATGAGCAAATTGAAAAGCAGCATTTTCGAAGGTGCAGCCACCGCGTTGATCACCCCCTTCAAGGACGGCAAGATCGACTATCCCACCCTGAAGACTCTGATCGAGGGTCAGATCGCAGGCGGCATCGATGCCCTTGTGATCGCCGGCACCACCGGCGAAGGCGCTACCCTGGACCACGAGGAGCACTGTGAGCTTCTGGAAAAATCGGTAGAGTACGTGGCGGGGCGCGTTCCCGTGATCGCCGGCACCGGCTCTAACGATACCGCCTACGGCATTGCGCTCTCCAAGCACGCCTGCGAGGTGGGCTGCGACGCGTTGCTGCTGGTGACCCCCTACTACAACAAGGCGACCCCCAAGGGACTGATCGAGAGCTTTCTGGCAACCGCCGAGGCGACCGATAAGCCCATCATCCTCTACAACGTTCCCTCCCGTACCGGTGTGAACATCACGCTTCCCGTTTACAAGGAGCTTGCCAAGCATGAGCGCATCGTGGCCGTGAAGGAGGCCTCCGGCAACCTTTCCGCCATTGCCGAGCTGATCGCCGAATGCGGCGATGCCTACGACGTGTACTCCGGCAACGACGACCAGATCGTGCCCATCATGTCGTTGGGCGGCAAGGGCGTTATCTCGGTATTCTCCGGCATCCTGCCCCGTGAGACCCATGATCTTTGCGCTGCCTGCCTTGCGGGTGACTTCAAGACCGGTGCCGAGATGCAGCTGAAATATCTGAAGCTGATGAACACGCTGTTCTGCGAGGTCAACCCAATTCCCGTCAAGACAGCCTCTGCTCTGCTCGGCCTTTGTGGCGAGGAGATCCGTCTGCCCCTCTCCCAGATGGAGGAGAGCAATCTGCAAAAGCTGAAGGCAGTGATGGCCGAGTACGGTCTTTTGAAGTAAGACTGCCGAAAGGAAGTAAAAATATGCTGAATATTATGCTTTGCGGCTGTGGCGGCCGCATGGGTGCCGCGGTGATCGCCGCTGCTAAGGAGGCCGGCGACCGCATTGTGGCCGGTGTGGATATCAACCCCGCAGCCGATAGCCCCTTTCCCATCTTCACCTCCCCTGAGGAATTCCGGGGCAAGGTAGATGTGATCGTCGATTTTTCTCACCATAGCGCCCTGCCGGGACTGCTCTCCTATGCCGTTTCCACAGGCACGCCTTTGGTGGTCTGCACCACCGGTCACACCGAGGAGGAGACCGCCGCCATGAAGGAGGCAGCCAAAAAGGTAGCCGTATTCTTTTCCCGCAACATGTCGCTTGGCATCAATCTGCTGATCTCGCTCTGCCGCCGCGCCGCTGCCGCTCTTGGTACGGATTTTGACATCGAGATCATTGAAAAGCATCACAACAAAAAGCTGGATGCTCCCAGCGGTACCGCGCTGATGATCGCTGATGCGCTTTCCGAGGATGCGGAGCACCCCTATGTCTATGACCGCCATGCCGAGCGCCGCCAACGTGAGCGGGGTGAGATCGGTCTGCACGCCGTGCGCGGCGGCACCATCGTAGGCGAGCACGAGGTGCTGTTCTGCGGCAAGGATGAGGTCATTACCCTTTCCCACAGCGCCGCCTCCCGTGAGGTCTTTGCCACCGGTGCTATCCGCGCCGCCCACTTTATGAAGGGGCGTGCAGCGGGCTTTTACAACATGAACGACGTGATCGGAGATCTCTGATCAAAAAAGCGCCGCATTCTTTCGGAATGCGGCGCTTTTTTGATACCGTATCAGGATTTTGTTTACTTTTGCGGTACAAATCCGTCAAAGATCGGGTATGTCTTTTGTGTCAGAAAGGCGCGATAATCCTCTTCCTTGTGGATCGTGTACACAAAGGATCCGGCACCGAACCATCCAAGCCCCACGCGCAATGCGAGGCGGTTTGGATAATGCCCATCCCATGCATGAAACGCAGGGCGACACAAAAAGGTCAGCAGCAGGGCGGACAAGGCAAAATTCAACACCTTGTTGCCTTTTCTTTTTTCGCGGATCAGATCCGAGGAAAGCAGACCGATCACCGCCTCGGGCGCCTGACGGCGCACCGCGCGCAGCAGCATCGGGTTGAAGGATTCCATACACCAAAGGCCCTCATATCCCTCCAGCTCCCGTAAAACGGCGGGCACCAATGCGGTATTGGTGCTTTCTCCCTTCAATTCGATCAGAAGCGGCACGCGGCCGCCGACTGCCTCCAGCACCTGCTGAAAAGTCGGTATGCATTCATTTTCTACCCCGTTCAGGGGGATCTCTGTCAGCTCGGCGGCTGTCAGCTCCGCCACCTTGCCCGCTCTACCGCACACGCGATCCAACGTGTAGTCGTGAAAGACCATCACGGTGCCGTCTGCGGCAAGCTGCACGTCCAGCTCAATGGCGAAGCCCGCCTCGGCGGCGGCGCAAAACGCCGCCAAGGAATTTTCCGGGCGATCTGCGTTCCAAAGCCCGCGGTGCGCGTAAGGGCGCAGGAAGGGCTGCAACGCCTTTTTACGCGCCCTTGGCGCGATCAGAAAGAGCCAAAGCGCGAAAAAAACGAGAACGGTAGCGAAAATCGCGATCAAAACGATCAACCAAGGTGCCATCAATCATCGCCTCCACCGGCGGCATCCAGCGCCACCTGCTTGGCATCCGGCTTGGCATCTCCGTGCCGAACAAAGAACATCGTTACAAAGGCCAGAGCCACAAAAAGTGCCGCGTAGGGGAAGAGTGTGCGGGTGTTGACGTCCATCAGTGCGCCGGAAAGCACGGGCGTGATGACCTGTGCAGACATGCTGGCAGTGTAATAAAAGCCGGTATATTTGCCAACATTGCTTCCCTTTGCCAGCTCCACCACCATAGGATAGGAGTTGACATTGATGGTCGCCCAGCCGATACCTGCCATAGCGAACAGGATCGGCATCAGCACGCCTTTCACCAGCGTGGGGCTATCGGCGCTGAGGAAGGATGCGGAGAAGAATGCCACACCAAGGATCACGACACCGCCAAGGATCATCTTCTTTCTGCCCAGCTTGGAGGAAAGAATGCCGACCGGCAGATAGGCCGCGATCGCAGCCGCTTGTGCGATCAGAAGCGTAGTATTATAATCCACGTCAAGCACGGTGCTGGCATAAACAGAATATTTACTGGTCACGGCGTTGTAGCCCATGAACCAGAACACAACAGAAGCCAGAATGAGGAAGAGCGAGATCTTTTCGCCACGGGTGAGCTTGCGTGCCTCTGCGTCGGATTTTTTCACATCCTCGCCATTCTCCTCTAAGCCAAGCCGCAGGGTCTCCTCCTGCATTTCCTCGGCCCATTTCTTTTCTCTTACCTTCCAGATAAAGACCGCAAGGCCGATCATCATAATGCCGGCCACGATCGCAAAGAAGAGCGTGTAATTCATCAAAGCGTTCTTCGCCTTGCCGGTGCCCAGCACGGTGCCCAACAGCAGCACCAGAATGCCGCCGGCGGTGCCCATCAGATTGATCACGGCATTCGCCTTGGAGCGCAAGGGCTTGATGGTCACATCCGGCATCAATGCCACCGCCGGTGAGCGGAAGCTGCCCATTGCCACCAGTGCCAGGAAAAGCAGGATCATAAAGATGACGAGCGGCGCTCCGCTTTGCGCGGTGACCTGTGCCGCATAGCTCTGCCGTGCGGGAACAACGATCTCGCTGTAATCCGGATTGGTGACCTGCTCGCCGTCCTCCTCTACCGTGAAAGGAATCGAGGTGAAGTCCTCTCTGGTGATCAGCTCCTGCAGAGGATACTTCTTGGCATCCACCGTATCCCACTTGGTCACCTTGGGATTGGCATCCCAAATAGTCTCCAGCGCCTCAGTATAGGCCTCACCCTCAGTAGCAGTCACGTCTGCCAGTCGATTACGCTGAATGCTATCCGGAACTGCCAACGTTACCAGCAGGACCGCTGCTACTATGGCACCGATCACAATGAAAGGCGTACGACGGCCGTGCTTGCTGTTGATCTTATCCGAGAGCGAACCAAAGAGGGGCAGAAGAAACAGCGCAAAAATATTGTCCAACGCCATAATGGCTCCCGACCACACCTGCGCCAGACCAAACTTATCGGTCAGGATCTTGGGCACGATGGTATCATAAGCCTGCCAGAAGGCCGAGATCAGAAAAAAGGCAAAGCCTACAAGAATCACGCGCTTGTAATTCAGTTTCATTTGTTATTTCCTTTCTGCTGCAGCATAGTATAGACCTTCAGGGCAGCCACCTGTGTTTTGCCATCCGATATCTCTCCGGTCAACACCTTTGCCACCAGCTCCTCCAGCGGCATCGTGAAGACCTCTAAAAACTCATCGTCATCCAGATGTTGCGCGTTTCGCTTCAATCCTGTAGCAAAAAACATACGGATACGCTCATCCAGAATGGCAGGCGAGCTATAGTAGTCGCCGATGTAGGTGATCTGATCCGGAACATAACCGGTCTCCTCACGCAGCTCACGCAATGCGGCCTCGGTGGGATCCTCGTCGGCGCGATCCAGCTTGCCTGCCGGGATCTCGATCAGCTCCTCATGGAAAGGGTAGCGAAACTGCCGCTCCAGAATCACCTCACCGTGATCATTCAGCGCCAGTACACATACGGCGCCAATGTGCTTCACATATTCCCGTTTGGCACGCACGCCGTTGGGCAAGAGAACCTCATCCTCATAAAGATGCACCACCTTGCCGTCGAAAATGAGCCTCGAGGATATCTTTTTTTCTTCCAGTTGCATAAATTCCTCCCAAAGCAAAGGTTCCTTTTAATAGTATACCCTAAAACTTGCATTTTGTAAAGGCTGCAATGAAAAAACGGAGATGAAACTGCGTTCATCTCCGTTTTTTGCGCAAAAAAGCGAATACGTGTTCACTTTTTCGTGTATTTCTGGGCCGATCTGATCTCCTGCATCGTATATCCATAGCGCATCAGCGCAGCCACACTCCGCCGCACCTCGGCTTCTTCTCCGGAAAGGCACAAACGGCGCTTGCGGATGAGCTGTGCACAACGCGCAGCACCGTCCTCGGTGCGCAAACGCGCCTCGGCGTATTTAAGCGCCCCCGCCGTGTAGCCCTTGGCCTGCAGATCAGCCAGGATCCGGCGATCTCCCCAAAGCTTGGCAAGGCCCTTTTCCGCCTCGCGGAGGGCCCCCTCCTCTTCCTTCAGGTATCCCTTCTCTGCCAGCTCCTCCACGGCAGCCGCGGCCACATCATGGCTGTACCCTCTGACGCGCAGCTTTTCGATCAGGTGGCGACGGGAGGAACCGGAGGCACCAAGCGCGCGCAGGCCTGCGCCGATCGCGGCACAGATCGCAGCCTCGCGCCGCAGCTCCTCTACCTCCTCTAAAGAAATGCCACCGCGCTGCGGCAGGCGGGTCAGCCTTGCGCACAAAAGAGAAAGCACTTCCTTTTGCCGTGCTTCTCCCACGCGCTCCTCGATCTCAACAAGAAGGCGCGCGCCGCCCTCAGCGGCGCGCACCTCCAGGATCTGATAGCTCTTATTCATCGTCGTCCATCTTCAGGGCGCGCAGATCGAATTCATCCTCCTCGTCGTCCTCGACATCAAAGGTATCCTCAGTCACTTCCATCTTGTCGGAGAGCGCACGCACCTTTGCCTCGATCTCGGCAAAGAGTGCCTCATCGCTCTCCAGCATCTTGCGGATGTTATCCTTGCCCTGGCCCAAGCGCTCGCCGTTGTAGGAGAACCAGGAGCCGCTCTTCTGGATCACATCCAGCGAAAGGCCGATATCCACAAGCTCGCCGGCACGGGAAATGCCCTTGCCGTAGAGAATATCAAACTCCGCGACCTTGAAGGGGGGCGCGACCTTGTTCTTCACAATCTTGCACTTCACGTGGTTGCCGTAAATATCGTTACCGTTCTTCAGCTGCTCGGTCTTGCGCACGTCGATACGCACCGAGGCATAAAACTTCAGTGCGCGGCCGCCGGTGGTGGTCTCGGGATTACCGTACATCACACCGACCTTCTCACGCAGCTGATTGATGAAGATGACCACGGCATTGCTCTTGGAAATGACCGCGGAAAGCTTACGCATTGCCTGGGACATCAGTCTTGCCTGCACGCCGACCTGAGACTGGCCCATATCGCCCTCGATCTCCTGACGGGGCACCAGAGCTGCGACCGAGTCGATGACCACCACGTCAACAGCGCCCGAGCGCACCAGCGCCTCGGTGATATCCAGCGCATCCTCGCCACAATCGGGCTGCGAGACCAGCAGGTTGTTGATATCCACGCCCAGCGCCTTGGCGTAAACGGGATCCAACGCGTGCTCTGCATCAATAAAGGCAGCCTGACCGCCGGTCTTTTGCACCTCGGCTACGATGTGCAGCGCAACAGTGGTCTTACCGGAGGATTCCGGGCCAAAGATCTCAATGATTCTGCCACGGGGCACGCCGCCGATGCCAAGGGCGCGATCCAGCGCAATAGAGCCGGTATGCACGGCCTGCACCTCCATATGGGTGTTCTCTCCCAGCTTCATCACGGTTCCCGCGCCATAATCGCGCTCCAGCTGCTTGATCGCAGTCTCCAATGCCTTCTTGCGCTCGGCCGCGTCTGCGCCTGCCAGCGAGGTTACAGTCTTTTTGGGTGCACTTGCCTTTGCCATGTTCCGATCTCCTTTTGCGGTTATTTTTCGTCGTTGATCCCATTATACGGCAAAACCATGCGCTTGTCAAGAGGTTTTTGCAATATTTCTTTCCAAAAGCGGAAAATATTTTTTATTCACCCGTTTTTCAAATTTAAACAGATACTTTTATTTTTCCGCATTTCGAAATTCACTCTTCAAGCGCCTCCGCCATCAACCGCAGCCCCATCGTCATGCCGTGCGAAAATGCCTCCTCCTTTTCCAGAGAGGCGATCTCACCGTGTGCATCCTGTAGCGCCTCCAGCAATTCCCTTCCTTTCTCATCAAGCTGCCTATGCAGCTCCCTTTCGTATTGACAGAGCTGCTTCACCAGCTCTCTCACCCGTTCACGGCAATGCTCGGACTCAGTGATCCCCTCCCCATGCCATAGCTTGATCATTGTATCCTTCATATTTTCCTCCTATCTTCATAAGAATACATTTATTATAATATCCATTTGGATATTTGTCAATACCCGTTTGGATATTTTGTGATACAATACTAAAAAACAAAAAAGGAAGAATAAAAATGAAATATTATCAACGCCTGCGAGATCTGCGCGAGGATCACAATTTGCTGCAAAAGGATGTCGCGCTTCTCCTCCAAACCACGCAACCGCAATATACCCGATACGAAACAGGCGAACGCGAATTGCCCATGCATCACTTTATCACGCTGGCCAAATATTATAACGTATCCTTGGACTATCTTGCGGGCTTGACAGATACCCCCAAAACCTTGGACGGCACGCCCTATCGGATCAACAAGAAAATCTGACTCTCCCGCCAGGGATAATAATGATCCACCCGTCAAACGGGTGGTATTGCAGATGCGGGCGAAGCCCTCTGTTCCTCGCGATGCGTAGAACGCACTTTAGGACTTACCTTTAGCAACGAATGCAACAAGAGCCTCCCTTGTGCAAATGGGAGCCTTTTTTATGTTCACCTATGACGTATCAATTTTCCTGACAAGCACTGCTTTTGTAGACACAAAATCATAACCACCACTTCAAGTGGCGGTATGCACCGTGCCTTCAAGGCAATGGTGCTGACAACATCTGAAGACGTACCGAACAATAAACATTAGTAATTATCGCCCCGCTGCCGAAAATTCGGCAAAGCCTCGCCCTTGGGGAGAGGTGGCGGCGGAGCCGACGGAGAGGGGTATTTCCTGCCCTCTCACCCGCTATTGCGGGAGCTCTCCCAAGGGGGAGAGCCTATGGCTAAAGCATTTTTATTCCACCACTGCAAGTGGTGGTTTATACGCCCTAAAGGCTACAAGCAAAATACGGCATATCCCTTTCGAGATATACCGTATTTTTGAAAACTGTCCTTTAGGGGAACACCCTAATCGCGGGGCGCTTTTTCTTTCAGTCATCCCACAGCACGAGCTCGCCGCGCTCACGGGTCTTGTTCATATCGATAAGACGTTGGTTTTCCGAGCCGCGAAAGCGCAGGCGGATGTTCTTCTTTTCCTTTTCAAACCTGCCGTCCACCAGCACGTCGATGCAGGCAAGCATCCCGTCGGTAACCTCGCAGCGGCAACGGCTTTGCACCTTGCCGGTCAGCTCCTCCAGGGTGTAGCCGGAATAGCACCAGACGTTTTTTTGCGGATACGTTTCGCGCACTTTTTTCAAAAAATGGCATAACGTGCGCTGATTTTGCGGTTCAAACGGCTCTCCGCCCAGTAAGCTCAGCCCTTGAATGTAGTCGGGAGAAAGTGCCTCAAGCAGCTCTGCCTCCACCGCCTCGCCAAAGGGCTCGCCGTAGGAAAAATCCCACGCGATCTCATTGAAGCAATCGGGGCAACGGTGGGTGCAGCCGGAAACAAACAGCGAGACCCGCACACCCGGACCGTTGGCAATATCCCGTTTTTTGATGGTAGCGTAATTCATATCAAAGGTGCAGAACGCGCTCCTTGATCTCCTGGGTACGACCCTGATTCCAGTACTGGGAGCCGATGTAACCGCAGGTGCGGCGCGCCACGTTCATGGTGTTCTGATCACGGTTGTGACAGTTGGGGCACTCCCAGACAAGCTTGCCGTCATCCTCTACGATCTGGATCTCGCCGTCGTAGCCGCAGATCTGGCAATAGTCGCTCTTGGTGTTCAGCTCAGCATACATGATGTTGTCGTAGATGAACTTCATGACCTCCAGCACCGCGTCCAGGTTATCCTGCATATTGGGAACCTCCACGTAGCTGATGGCACCACCGGGAGACAGCTCCTGGAACTTGGCCTCAAACGCCAGCTTGTCGAATGCATCGATCTCCTCGGTCACGTGCACGTGATAGGAGTTGGTGATATAGCTCTTGTCGGTGACACCGGGGATCTTGCCGAAGCGCTTCTGCAGGCACTTGGCGAACTTGTAGGTGGTGGACTCCAGGGGGGTGCCGTAGAGAGAATAGTGGATATTTTCCGCAGCCTTCCACTTGGCGCAGGCATCGTTCAGCTTCTGCATAACTCTCAGACCGAACTTTTCGCCCTCGGGATCGGTCAGCTTCTTGCCGGTCACGGCATAGACGCACTCCCAAAGGCCCGCATAGCCGAGAGAGATGGTGGAGTAACCGCCGTGCAGGAGCTTGGTGATAGGCTCTCCCTTCTCCAGTCTTGCCAATGCACCGTACTGCCACAGAATGGGCGCGGCATCCGAAAGAGTGCCCTCCAAGCGCTCGTGGCGGCACTGCAGTGCGCGATGGCAAAGCTCCAGACGGTCCTCCAGGACCTCCCAGAACTTCTCCTCGTTCTTGCCGTCCTTGACGGCGGTGCAGGCGGCATCCACCAGGTTGATGGTCACGACGCCCTGATTGAAGCGGCCGTAATACTTCGCCTTTCCGTTCTCATCCACCCAAGGGGTCAGGAAGGAGCGGCAGCCCATGCAGGTGTAGCACTGGCCGTCACCGTTCTGGTCAACCTTCAGCTTCAGCATCATCTTTTCGGAAATATAGTCGGGAACCATGCGCTTGGCGGTACACTTGGCAGCCAGCTTGGTCAGCTCCCAGTAGGGTGCGCCCTCACGGATGTTATCCTCCTCCAGCACGTAGATGAGCTTGGGGAAGGCGGGGGTCACGTAAACGCCGGCCTCGTTTTTCACGCCCACGCAGCGCTGCTCCAGCACCTCGCGGATGATGAGCGCCAGATCGCGCTTCAGCGCGGGATCCTTTGCCTCGCCCAAATACATGAAAACGGTCACAAAGGGTGCCTGGCCGTTGGTGGTCAGCAAAGTCACCACCTGATACTGAATGGTCTGTACGCCACGGCGGATCTCCTCCAGCAGGCGGTTCTCCACGATCTCGGCGATCTTCGCCTCGTCGGCAACGGCGCCAAGGCTCTCTACCTCTGCGCGCACCTGACGGGCGATCTTTTCACGGGAGATCTGTACGAAGGGCGCAAGATGCGTGAGCGAAATGCTCTGACCGCCGTACTGGTTGGATGCCACCTGCGCAATGATCTGGGTGGCGATGTTACAAGCGGTGGAAAAGCTATGGGGCTTTTCGATCATCGTGCCGCTGATAACGGTGCCGTTCTGCAGCATATCCTCCAGGTTCACCAGATCGCAGTTGTGCATATGCTGGGCGAAGTAGTCGGCATCGTGGAAGTGGATGATGCCCTCCTCGTGTGCCTTTACGATGTCCTCGGGCAGCAGGATACGACGGGTGATATCCTTGGAGACCTCACCTGCCATATAGTCACGCTGCACGCTATTGACGGTGGGGTTCTTGTTGGCGTTCTCCTGCTTTGCTTCCTCATTATTACATTCGATCAGCGAGAGGATGTTGCCGTCGGTGGTATTGGACTGGCGTGCCAGATTACGGGTAAAGCGATAGCGAATGTAGCGCTTTGCGGTTTCGGGCGCATTCTGCTGAATGATCAGCGACTCGACCAGCTCCTGGATCTCCTCCACGGAGAGTGCTCTGCCGATCTCGTTGCAGTAATCCTCGATCACAAAGGAAATATAGTCAATCTGGCGCTGCGTCAGCTCGGGCTTGCCCTCACCGCTCTCATTTGCCTTCTGGATAGCGCGGCAGATCTTCAGTCTGTCAAAGGTCGTTTCCGAGCCGTTTCTTTTAATGATCTTCACGTCTTTTCGCTCCTCCTTGTCTTTTTCTCAAAATTTCCATATTTTGTTATATGTAAACCACACTTACACTATATCTTGTGGCGTGCCGATGATTAGTATACCACGGATGCCCACAAAAGTAAAGCCAAAATCAGCAAAAATATTGCACAAAAAAAGCCCTCCATTTTTGGTGTCTTTTTTCTCTTTTGGGCAAGGGATTTTCGCCCGATCGGCGCAACCGCCCACGCCATCGGGGTTTGGGCGTTTTTGCCACCTTGCTGCAGGAGAGAAACGGCAAAAAAACACCCTTAAACCGCCCCTGTCACCCTTGACATTTCTATTTTAATAGTGTATAATAAAATGGTATATACAATGGTGACATATGTCTTTCGTATATATTCCAAGCAAAAACAAAATCAAAAAAGGAGGTAAGTACATTATGAATATGGGACTTGCAATCGGCTTGATTGCAGCGGCCCTTGTTCTTGGCGGTGCCATCGGCTTTCTGATCCGCAGAATTCTGGCGGAAAAGAAGATCGGCTCGGCAAAAGCGGAAGCAGAACGCATTCTGAAGGATTGCGCGCAGCAGGCTGAAGCCATGAAGAAGGAACGCTTGTTGGAAGCAAAAGAAGACATTCTTCGTTTGCGCAACGAAACCGAAGCCGATCTGAAAGAGCGCCGTGCCGAAGTCAAGAGCATGGAGCGCAGACTGACCCAGAAGGAAGAAAATCTGGATCACAAGTCTGAGACCCTGGACCGTAAGAACGAGACTCTGGAGCAGAAGATCAAAGAAAACGATCTGCTGCGCGAGGAGATCTCTGCCACCCTGGCGGAGCATAAAAAGGTTCTGGAGGATCTGGCGGGTCTGACCGCCGAGGAAGCCAAGGAGGAGCTGATCGAGCGCGTAGAGAGCGAGGTCAAGCACGAGCTGGCCCAGCGCCTTGATGAGCTGGATGCCCAGTTCAAGGACGAGGCCGACACCAAGGCACGCAACATCCTCTCTCTCGCCATTCAGCGCTGCGCCACCGATCACGTGGCGGAATCCACCATTTCCGTGGTCCAGATCCCCAGCGAGGAGATGAAGGGCCGCATCATTGGCCGCGAGGGCCGCAACATTCAGAAGCTGGAGACCCTGACCGGCGTTGAGCTGATCATCGACGATACGCCCGAGGCCATTACCCTTTCCGGCTTTGACCCTGTTCGCCGCGAAGTCGCGAGACTGACGCTGGAGCGTCTCATCTCGGACGGTCGCATCCATCCCGCACGCATCGAGGAAACGGTGGAGAAATGCCGCCGTGAGGTCGAGGCTGTGGTCAAGCAGGCAGGCGAGCGCGCTACCTACGAGGTGGGCATCCCCAACCTGCATCCCGAGCTGGTGAAGCTGCTTGGCAGACTTCGCTACCGTACCAGCTACGGTCAGAACGTACTCAAGCATTCCATCGAGGTCGCCTTCCTCGCCGGCATTATGGCCGAGGAGCTGGGCGTAGACGCCGCCACCGCAAAGCGCGCAGGTCTGCTGCACGACATCGGTAAGGCATTCCCCCACGACGTCGAGGGCACCCACGTTGAGCTGGGTGTGAACGTGACCCGCAAGTACAAGGAAAACAAGGATGTGGTACACGCCATTGAGGCACACCACAACGACGTAGAACCCCAGACCGTTATCGCCATTCTGGTGCAGGCCGCCGATGCGATCTCCGCATCCCGCCCCGGTGCCCGTCGCGAGGACCTGGAGAACTACATCAAGCGCCTGGAAAAGCTGGAGGAGATCGCCAAGGGCTTTGAGGGTGTGGATAAGGCATTCGCCATTCAGGCCGGCCGCGAGCTGCGCGTGATGGTCAAGCCCGAGGACGTGACCGACGAGGGCATGAAGCTGATCGCAAGAGATATGGCCAAGAAGATCCAGGACGAGGTCAAGTACCCCGGTCAGATCAAGGTCAATCTGATCCGCGAGAGCCGCGCGGTAGACTACGCAAAATAAAACAATCTCATTTCTCCCTGCATTTACATAGAGCTTCTTTGCAAATGACACCGCATCGGTGTGAGAAATACAAAAAGAGCCCCATCCGCTCACGGATGGGGCTCCTCTTTTTTGCGAAACGATACCGCAAAGGCCTTACCGTTCGCGTTTTTTGATCACAAAGTAATAGACTGCAAAGCCGCCTGCGCCCAAAAGTGCCACAGAACCAAGCACGATACCAACGATCGCGCCGGCGCCAAGCCCACTCTTTTCCGCAGTTCCGTCCGCGCCACCGGCGCCAAAGCTACCGGCATTCCCGCTTCCGCTTCCCGTTGCGGGGATCTCCTCGGTATCGGTGTGGGCGCACACAGTGCATTTTCTGGATCTGCTTCCCTTTTCGCTTTCGGTGGGCTGTGTCACGTTCTCCCATTCTCCGTATGCGTGCGCCGCCTTGGCCGCGGTGAGCACCTCGGAGCAGTGGATGCAGGTCACCGCCGTCGTGCAGTCGCCGTCATCCTCGCCCGGAACGTGTGCCTCCTTGGCCGCGGTGGCCACCGTGGGGCAATTGGCGCAGATCACCGCCGTGGTGCAGTCGCCATCATCCTCACCCGGAACGTGGGCCGACTTCGCCGGGGTAGTCTCCGTCGGGCAATAGATGCAGATCACCGCCGTGGTGCAGTCATCGTCATCATTGTGCGGGATATGCGCTGCCTTCGCTGCAACGAATACCTCGGAGCAGTAGATACAGGTCACCGCCGTGGTGCAATTGCCATCATCCTCTCCCTGAACGTGGGCCGACTTCGCCGGGGTGGTCACCGTAGGGCAGTTGATACAGGTTACCGCCGTCGTGCAATCGCCATCATCCTCGCCCGGAACGTGGGCCGACTTCGCCGGGATGGTCTCCGTGGGGCAATGCGCACAGAGCACGGAGGTCGTGCAGTTGTCATCATCCGCCTGTGGCTCGTGCGCAGCGCGGCCTTCGGTTATCACCTGCGGACAGCCGGAGCAGATCAGTGCCGTAAGGCAGCTACCGTCATCGATACCCACATGAGCATTACTATTCCGCGTTGCACCGCAATCACACTCTTCCCAATGGGCGTTATCGTCATATTTGCCCTCAAACTCGTGCTGCGGCTTGGTTTCAGTCACCTGGCCGTTGGTGTAGATCGCTGTGCTCTGTGTCTCGCTGCAGGTGGTATAACCACGCCGTACGAGGGCGCCGCCGTAAGTAGGCTCTCCCTCATTGGGCGA
Source organism: Oscillospiraceae bacterium (assembly GCA_015065135.1). Taxonomy (GTDB): domain Bacteria; phylum Bacillota; class Clostridia; order Oscillospirales; family CAG-272; genus Firm-07. The sequence goes on along the minus strand of SVQY01000013.1, from coordinate 22,753 downwards.
ACCGTTGTCGATATTCTGACCGAACGCGCTACCCAGCATATAAGCAAGCTCACCCGATCTCAGCTGAGCCTCCGTAGCCTCCACGCTGTATTTATCCCAGGTATCTTTATAATCTTCTCTCGTAACCGTAACGGTGTGGAAATAATAGAGATTGCTATAGCTCTCCGGAGTATTGACACCACCGTATACATGTCCCACACGCTGATAACCCGTTACATCACCAAGGGCCAGGCAGTTATGCAGATGGACATGATACGAGAAGCCGACGATGCTGCCCACGTTACCGTTCTGGGCGGAGATCACGGCACCGGTGTTCATGCAACGCTCCACTCTGGCATAGTCGATCGCATCACCCGCAATACCGCCAACGCTCGCGGCGCTCAAGCTATCGGAAATGGTGGCATCCACCTTGCCGCTATTAAAGCAATCGGACACGATACCGCCATCCACGCTTCCCGTAATACCGCCAAAGCTTTCCAGCGTGCGGTTGATCGAGTTGTTGACTGCGTAATATTTAACGTTACCGCTGTTGGTGCAGTGCTTGATGGTTCCGCTTCCTACATCGCCCACGATACCGCCCGCACGGGTGGAGGCACCGACAAAGGAGCCTTGGTTATGGCAATTCTCAATAGTGCCGGCTCCCGTCACGTCGCCAACGATGGCACCCATATAGGAAACACCTGCGAAATAAGATTTGGCTACCGTTACGTTTTTGATGCTGCCGCCGGCGCCAAGCCGTGCAAAAAGTCCGCCGTAGGCATCATAGCTCATACCGTAAAAGAAGTAAAGCCCCGATACGGTATATCCGTTACCGTTAAACTGCCCGGTATACACCACGGTGGTGTGCTGCATCGTGCCGTCGCTTTTCAGCTTCCAGCCGATGGGCGACCACGCCCGCTTGCCTGCGGTCTCGCCCGTCAGGGTGGAAAGATCACCCGAATTATAAACAATGTTGGCAGTCAGCTCGCCGTTGATATCGGCGTTGCTGTTCACCAGCGAGGAGAAGGCATCCAGCGCATCGGCATTGCCGATCTCGTAGTAGCCGTCGCCGTCGGTATCCCGCAGCGTGACACCGGTCTGCGCGTCGTACAGATCCGCCGCAGCCGCATCCGCCTTCAATGCGCCAAATCCCAGCAGCACGCCGCCAAGCAGCGCCAGGACAAGCAGCGCGATCCCTATCGTGCTGATCTTTTTTACTTTTTTCATAGTTCCCTCCGTATATCTGTTTTAAAATGATTTCTCCGTTTGTCCTCGCATTTGCAAATGCCAAGGCACTCCTCATAAAGCGTAAGATGCCGACAGTCATGGCACCAGCCCTCCTCCGAGGCGCTCGCCACCGGAGCAAAGCATTCGCAGATCTCCTGATCCGCCGTTACGAGCAAATATCCCTCCTTTGTATATAGGGGATCTGTCGCAAGGTCGGGAAAGATCGGCATCGGCTCGATATTTCCACGCTCCAACGGTGGATCGTAATAGCCATAACGGATCTCCAGGCGCACACCCTCCAGCTCGATGACCCTGTACAGGTCACCCTCCTTATGCTGCATCATCGCCGCCCTCCTTTCCGCATGGCGCAAACAAAAAAATTCCGTATGATAGGTTCACTATCATTATACGGAATTTTTCTGATCTTGAGGGTAACTTTTCGGCACAAAAAATGCGTATTTTAAACGAAAGCGCCCAACTCGCGACGTTTGTTGGTACCCGTCTTATTCATGGCATTGAAAAGCGTTTTGCGCACGGTGGGCAGCGAGATACAAAGCCGTTGCGCGATCTCCGTGTTGGAAAGCCCAAAGGCGGCAAGCCGCGCTACCTCGCGTTCTCTTGCCGTAAGTGCGGTGGAGATATTTTTGGAGTGCAGCGAGTTGTGCAGCCTCGTCCACCCCTCCTGCAAGGTGCTCTGTAGCTCCTTGAAGCAAGCAAATGCCTCGGGATCCACACGCATCAACCGATCGTCAAGCAGGGTATCCAGATTGCGCCGATGCTCGGCCAGAAGCCCAAGCAACCGATCGGGCAGCGCCAGCGCGATGGCTTTATCAATATGAAGGGTCGCGCTGGCATCGTCACCGATCTGGTGATAAGCCACCGCCACGAGCAAGCGCAGATAGATCTCGGGAACAATAACTCCTTCTGCCACCACGCGTGCGATAAGCGGCTCGGCAATGTAGGGGATCATGCGCATCAGCCCCATACCCGAAATGTCAGGCAGCTTCAGCAGACCCTTGGCGTTTTCCTGCGCACAGATCAGGAGATATTTAATGTAGAACACCTTGGCGGCAGGGTGAGAATCGGGATGCAGATGATCAAACTGACCGCGGCGAAACCACTCGGGATAGCTGGAAATATCCCGCACCGCGCTATCGATACACGCCAGAGACAGCGCCATGATCGACTTATCCTCCGCATTTTTCCAAGGAGCCTCACAAATATGGATCTTCGCCTGCCGATAAAGGCTGATGTCGCCCTTCCACATCGCCGCAAGGGCCAGAAGCATACCGCCTGCATTGACGGCATAAAAGCCGGAATGCGCCTCTAAAAAATACGCCGCATGATCAATGACCCGATCGATCTCTCCCCTGCTATATGCGATCTCGGCGGCAAGCAGCGCCTGTGCCTCCGGGTTTGAGGCCATCGCCGCCACACAGTCATCCGCCGTGCCGGGCTTGGTATAAAGATCGGTCATATTGAGAAAAGGCGCCTTGCGCGGCATCGGAAGTCGGGGCGTCACCCCCTGCACGCTCCGCTTGCTCGGATATGCCGCATTTTCCGGGATCATCCAGCTGCGATGCCATAGTATCGCTCCGGCGATCTCCCCTCTTTTGCAAAGGTCCTGCACGCGGCGTGGGGTAACGCCCCAGCCCTCTGCCGCCTGCTGCACCGTCATATACTCCATACGCCCTCCGCTTCGTTCGAACGAACTTTTGATAATTCTATTATACTTCGCTCAAGCGCAGTTGTCAAGTATGAGGCTATTGAAAGAATACTTTTACCAAAAGATGCAGGTGCTACCGTTTTTTCCATTCTTTGTTATGGATATTTTTCGGCAGGTTTACAAACAATACCCTTGTCAGAAGCTGCAAGGGCACTGCATGCCCGTCACCATCGGGCGTTTGGATGCCCAAGTGAAATACAAGGAGTTGAAAACGATGAAAACGACCGAAACCGCCAGACGCGCCACCGGTATCGTGCGCCGCTGCGACGATCTGGGCCGCGTTGTTCTTCCCCGCGAGATCAGACGCACCATGCGCATCCGCGAGGGCGACCCTCTGGAGATATTTACCGACCGAGAGGGCTCTATTATTTTCAGAAAATATTCTGCCATCGGCGAGCTGGCTACCTTTGCTAGCGAATACGCCGAGACCCTGTATAAGACCTGTGCTCTGTCCGTTGTGATCTGTGACCGCGATGCCGTGATCGCCACGGCAGGCGTTCCGCGCAAGGAATATGCGGACAAGATGCTTTCCGAGGAGCTGGAAAAGATCATGGACAGCCGCGCGCTTTATTTTTGGAGAGAGGGCACAGATCCCATCACCGCCATTGCTGACGGCGGCAGCCACGCCGTGCGCTGCGCGATGCCCATTCTCTCACAAAGCGGCGACATCGTGGGCTGCGTCTGCTCACTTTGCGATACAGAAAAGAGCGACAAAAAGGCACTTGGTGACGACGTGGAGATCAAGCTGATCCAGACCGCCGCAGGCTTTCTCGGCCGACAAATGGAGACCTAAAAAAGACTACCGTTTTCGCATATATGCGAAAACGGTAGTCTTTTTTATTCCACTGTAACCGATTTTGCCAGATTGCGCGGCTTATCCACATCCAGTCCCTTCCCCGCAGCCACGTGATAGGCAAGCAGCTGCAGCACCGTAGCTGCCGTAAAGGGTGCGCAAAGCACATCGGCAGCCGGCAGACGGATCATATCGTCGCAAGGCAATGCCAGACGCGCCGCGATCTCCTCGGTCACGATCAGCAGCACGCGGGCGCCACGCGCACGCACTTCGCGTATCGCGGACAGCATCTTTTCAGCCAGATGATCAGCCGTGACCACCGCCACCACCGGCGTGCCCTGCTCAATGAGCGAAATGGTGCCATGCTTGAGCTCACCTGCCGCATATGCCTCGCTATGGATGTAGGAGATCTCCTTCAGCTTCAGCGAGCCCTCGGTGCAAAGCGAGAAGTCCACGCCACGTCCAATATAAAAAAGATGCTCCGCGCTCTGTAGCATACCGGCGCAGCGCTCGATCTGCTTTGCTCTTGCCAGTACCTGCTCTACCCGTTGCGGCATTTGCTCCACCAACGTATCACAGATCCGCCTTGCCTCCTCTTTTGTCAGCTGCCCCCGGCATAGCGCAAAGCGAACGGCCAGCAAATGCAACAGCGCGCATTGCACGCTATAGGCCTTGGTGCTGGCCACGGCGATCTCCGGTCCGGCCGGCGTATAAAGCACCGCATCCGCCTCTCTTGCCACCGAAGAGCCGACTACGTTCACGATAGCCAGCGTGCTGACCCCCTTCTTTTTCGCATAGCGCAGCGCAGCCAACGTATCTGCCGTTTCGCCGGATTGCGAGAGCAGGATCACCAGATCATCGCTGTGAAGCAACGGCTCTCGGCAATAAAATTCGCTGGCGATCTCCACAAAAGCAGGCAGGTGAGCCAGCTTTTCCAGCACATAACGCCCGATCAGCCCTGCGTGCATCGCTGTGCCGCAGGCCACGATATGCACCCGCGCAAAACGCGAAAAAAAGGAAGCATCCAGTCCGTTTTCTTCAAATCTCGGCAGACCGTCAGCACCGAGATAATGTCGCACCGTACGGCAAAGTGCCACCGGCTCCTCGTAGATCTCCTTAAGCATAAAATGGGGGAAGCCGCCCTTTTGCGCCGCCGTTACATCGAAATCCACGCGCTCGGATCGCGGCGTGACTGTGTTGCCCGCCGCATCCAGAAAACGCACGCCCCTTGGCGTAAGCTCTGCCAGCACACCGTCGTCCGGCCGATAATATTCCTTGGTATAAGCCAGCAGTGCCGGAATATCCGATGCGATCAGACTGCCCTGCGCGGTGGTCGCCACAATCAACGGATTATCCTGTCGGATAGCATAGATGCGTTCAGGAAAATCCGCAAAAACCACCCCAAAGGCATACGCACCGCGCAGCATCGCCACGGCGGAAAAGATAGCCGCCACAGGGTCGCCACCGCTCTCTCCGTAAAACCGATCGATCAGCAATGCCGCGCGCTCGGTATCGGTCTCGGACACAAAATCGCACCCCCGTTGTCGCAAAAAAGCCTCGATCTCCCCATCATTTTCAATAATACCGTTATGTACCAGCGCCAGGCGCGCGGTACCGTGCGGATGGGCGTTGCCATCGCTCGGCGCGCCGTGCGTGGCCCAACGGGTATGCCCAATGCCACAGCACGCCGTCGGCAGCTCTACCGTTGCCAACGCCTCGCGCAGCGCGGAGATCCTTCCCTTTCGCTTGACGGTGCAGATGCCGTCGCCGACCAAGGCAACGCCTGCTGAATCATATCCTCTGTATTCCAGTGCCGATAGCCCCCCAAGTAATATTGGAAGCGCCTCCCGATGCCCGGTATAACCAATGATGCCGCACATAAGCTTCACCTCGCAAAAAATATTCCAACGGCAGTATATGACGGCACCGTCATAAAAGTGAAGGCGCCGCACGGTGTGCGGCGCCTATGCCTTATATTTTGCGAGCGAAAAGCGTTGCTCTCCCTTCCTTGCCGATGCGCTCCACGGCACCCAGCGCTTCATAGACCGCAATGGCGTCATATAACGCATATCCCCCCAAACGGGTGTGTTTTGAGAACACCTTGGCGGTAAATTCAGCAGGCAGATCTGTCGGAAAATGGGCCAGATAATCCGCCTTGCTCTCCAACAGCTCTGCACCCTGCAGCCCCAGTGGGATCAGCTCGTAGCGGTGCGAGCGCTTTTTGCGATTGCTGCGACAGCCGTCCAACAATCTGTATTCCTCCAGCTCCAGGAACGGAAACAGCACCGAAAAGCGCTCCTCCCCAAGATAGCTCAAGAACGGCTTCAACAGCGCAATACCGCTAAGAGCAGTCTCGTGCAGCGGTGATCTCCGCCGCTCGCGCAGCTCGCCGGTAGCAGGATCCAGCCAGGAGACCTGCTTTTCTGCCACCAGCGGATGCACCAATGTGACCTTATAGTCGGTCTGCTCCATGTAGAAGGTGATCTTGCGGAGCAACGGAAACAGATCGCCCGTCTGGATCTCAATGATCTCCCTCTCCGGTGTCAGGATATCTGCCACAAATCTACTGATTTTTCCATCCCGTTGGGGCACTTTTTGCTCATGAGCGGTAAAATCGTCATACATCCAGCGCTTCAGCACGCTGTGCAGGCGCTTCTCTGCCAGAAGGCCGATCCCGTCTCTTTCCTTCTCACGCAGCAGCTCCTCGTGGCAAAGCCGCGCAAAGGTAATGCTACTGCCCACCGTCATGTGGCGATCCCCGCAAACTGGTTGCTGTAAAGCTTGGCGTATTCGCCGCCCTTGGCCAGCAGCTCCTCGTGATTACCCGCCTCTGCAATGGTGCCACCGCGCAGCACCACGATGGTATCCGCATCGCGAATGGTGGAAAGCCGGTGCGCGATGATCAGCGAGGTGCGATTCTTCATCAACGCCACCATCGCCTGCTGGATATGCATCTCAGTACGGGTATCCACCGAGGAGGTGGCCTCATCCAGAATCAGGATCTTGGGATCCGCCAGCACCGCTCTTGCAATAGAGAGCAGCTGCCGCTGCCCCTGGGAAAGGTTGCCGCCCCCCTCGGTCAGCATCGTGTCATATCCGTCGGGCAGACGCTCGATAAAGCGATCTGCGCGCGCGTGACGTGCTGCACGCTTCATTTCTTCGTCGCTGGCATTCTCCGCGCCGTATTTGATATTATTACGAATGGTATCGCGGAACAGAACGGTGTCCTGCAGAACGATCGCAATGGCGTGTCGCAGATCCGCCTTGGGAATCTCGGTGATGTTCACCCCATCGATGGAGATCTCGCCGCCATCCAACTCATAGAAACGCGTCAGCAAATTAACGATCGTGGTCTTTCCCGAGCCGGTCGCACCAACAATGGCGATCTTTTTGCCCTTGCCGACCTCCAGGTCAAGCCCCTTCAGAACCGGTTCGCCCGGCACGTAGCCGAAATCGATATGACGGAAGGAAATGTTCCCCTCCACCGCAGCGGTTGGCATCGCGCGCGTACCCTCGTCGATCTCGTCCTTGCCGTCCATGATCTCGAAAATACGCTCGGCGCCCGCCAGAGCGGTAAGAATGGTGGAATACTGATTGGCGATCTGATTGACCGGACGCGTAAAGCTTTTGGAGTAGGAAAGCATCGATTGGATGTTGCCGATGCTGATGCCGGTTCCGCCGTACAGATACAGCGCACCGCCGGTGGCCGCCACCAGTACGTATTGCAGGTTGCCAAGGAAGTTCATCAGCGGCCCCATAATAGAGCCCCACACGCGCGCCTTGATCGAGCAATCACGATATTCACCGCTGTATGCGGCAAATTTCTCTACCGCCTCCGGCTCCTTGCCATATGCTACCACGGTGCCGTAGGAGGTCACCATCTCCTCTACCGTGCCGTTCATAGCGCCCAGCAGCTTTTGCCGACGGATAAAATGCTTGCGCATAAATTTGGTCAGCTTGGAGGAGATGAGGATCGAGAGCGGAATGGTGATCATAGCCACAAGTGTCATAACGGGGCTTAGGATCAGCATCATCACAAGGGCTCCAACGATGGTCAGAATGCCGGAAAACAGTAAGGTGATGGCGCTGGAGATGGCGTTGGAAACGTTTTCCACATCATTGGTGATACGCGACATGATATCGCCGTGCTTATGCGTATCCAGATAGCGGATGGGCAGACGCGAGATCTTTTCAAAAAGATCATTGCGCATCGTATACACGGTACGCTGCGAGAGCTTGGCTGCCAAAATGCCCATAAAGTAGTTCAGCACCGCCGAGACCGCAAAAAGCACGCCCATCGCAATGAGGTTGGGCAGCATACCGTTGGTATAGGCATCCTTTTTGCCCACGTATGCCTCGCGCTTCCAATGGACCACATATTTGGTCTTGATCTCCATCCCCTCGTACTGTGGATCATTTGCGCTGTAGTCGTAAAGTGGTATATTTTCCCCGCCCTCCACATAGGTGGAGGCATCGTAATAAACGGCTTCGATCGCATCGATGGCATTACCCTGCAGCAAGGGACCGGTAAGATCAATGACTGCGATCAGCAGCGTCAACGCCAGCAGGGCGATAAGCACATAGCGGCTGCGGCCGATATACTTGGTCAGTCGCCTCAGCGTTTCTCTGGTATGCTTGGGCTTTTCGCCGTTCACACGGCTCATATTGTTTCTGCCACCGGCACCGGGACCCGGCATTGGCAGCTGTCTCTGCTTATCCATTGGCCGCACCCCCTCTCTCCATCTGAGAAGCATAGATCTCGCGGTAGGTATCGCAGGTTTCCATCAGCTCCGCGTGAGGCGCGCAGGCCTTGATGGTACCGTTTTCCAGTACGGCGATACGATCGGCCTCGCGCACGCTCGCTATGCGCTGAGCGATCAGGATCACTGTGGTATCCGCCATCGCTTCGTTCAGCGCACAGCGCAGCTTGGCCTCGGTAGCAAGATCCAGCGCAGAGGTAGCATCGTCCAGGATCAGGATCTCGGGCTTGCGCGCCAACGCGCGCGCAATAGAAAGGCGCTGCTTCTGTCCACCCGAGAGGGAGGCACCCTTTTCTGCCACAAAGGTCTCATACCCCTCAGAAAAGCCCTGCACAAACCCGTCTGCCTGAGCAATGACAGCCGCTGCGCGGATCTCCTCATCGGTAGCATCCTCTTTGCCCCAACGGATATTGTTGGCCACCGTATCCGAAAAAAGCTCGCTTTTCTGCAGCACGAAGCCGATCTTTTTTCGCAGCTCCTTCAGATCGTATTCCTTGACCGGCACACCGTCGATCAGCACCTCGCCCGCCACCGCATCATAGAAGCGCGGGATCATCCGCACAAGCGAGGATTTGCCTGATCCCGTTGCACCGACGATGGCCAAGGTCTCGCCCTTACGGATATCCAAGTTAATATCGTGCAGCACCGGGCTACCTACCGTGCCGGGATAACGGAAGCTGACGTTACGGAAGCTGACCGCCACCGGCGCAGGGGCAGCGGTGGCCTCGCCGCCGCGGATAACGGGATCGCAATCCATGATCTCGCGCACACGTGCCGCCGAGGCCAATGCGCGGGAGACCGATTGAAACATCATCGTGATCATCATGATCGAGGAGACCACCTGGATGGTATAGGTCACCGCAGCCATCACGTTACCGGTGCTCATGCCGCCAATGCCGTCGGCAATGCTCCTGCCACCCAGCCAAATAATGGCGATCACAGCAAAATTCTGCACCACAACCAGCACGGGATGGATGATCGCCATCAGCTTCTGCACGCGATAATTCACGTTTCGCAGCTCTGCGTTGGCCGTGCGGAAGCGCTCGCACTCATACTCCTCGCGCACGTAGGCCTTGACTACACGAGCGCCGCTGACATTCTCCTGCACCACGCAGTTCACGCGGTCCAGCTTCTTTTGCACCGTACCGAACAGCGGCACGGCACGGCTGAGCACCAGCACCAGCGTCACGATCAGCATTGGCAGCGCTGCCAGCAGCACCACGCCGAATTTGATATCGAGTGAGAGCAGGAAGAAGGTTCCGCCGATCATAAAAAAGGGCGCACGCACGAACATCCGCAGGATCATCTCCATAAACTCCACGATCATCGCGATGTCGTTGGTCATGCGCGTGACCAGCGAGCCGGTGGTAAACTGATCGGTCTGCTCAATAGATAACGACATCACGCGCTGATAAGCAGCACGGCGCAGATCGTGACCAAAGCCCTGGGAGGCCTTGGCGGCGGTATAGGCGCAAAGCGTGCCGAAAAAGCCGCCCACAAGAGTCACCAGCAGCATCAGCACGCCAAAGGTGATGATGATATGCAGCGAGCGGTAATTGCCCTCTCCGAACACAAGGTTCATCACACCGGAGGCAAACCTGTTTTCGGCAATATTGTCTCCGATGATGCCGTAATTGACAATGAAGGACATCAGATACGGCAAACAAAGATCCGCCGTGACCTCCAGGATCATCAGCAAGGGAGAAACAATGGCATAATGCCAATAGGGCTTCAGAAATCGAAACAGCTTTCTCATCCGGTCACCCCTCCAGCAAATTCTGCCGAATGCGTGTGAGCATAGAGGTCAGAAGCGCCTCCTCCTCGGCAGAAAAACCGTGCATAGCCGTTTGGTCGTTATTCGAAATACGGGAAAGGCGCTCGCTGTCAAAGGCTCTGCCCCGCTCGGTCAGCATCACGAGAACAGCACGCCCGTCCTTTGGATCCGGCACTCGCTCTACGTAACCCTCTGCCTCCATCCGTTTGAGCAGAACGCTGACGGTCGGCGCCTTCAATCGGGTCAGCTTCACCAGCTCCAGCTGGTTCACGCCATCGTGCACCGCCAGATGCGAAAGCACCAAGCGGGCGGTGTTCTGGGTCATGATCCCCTCCGCTTCGCCCTGCCTTGCGCGAAAGCGCAGCATACGCGAAAGCTCCATGATCATACGGGGCGCCTGCGGCAGCGCGCGCAGCTCCTCGCGTTCGGGTGGAGACGGTAACAGATGTTCCTGTGTCATACCATACCTCTTTCAAATGATTAGTTAGTAAACTAATTACATTATAAACGATTTTTTTATTTTGTCAATCGCCGACCACGGCTTTTTTACGATTAAATTATAAAAAACCTCGTGCTTTGCGTTTCATAAAATCATGGCAATATGCGTTTTAATTGCTATTGATGAAGAGCCACGAAATCGCACATAGTAATAGCAAGCGAATTTTTTGGGGGAAAAGATCATGCTTTCAAACAAAATAAAAAAATATGGCAGCCTGTTGCTGCTCTTCATTCTAATGATAACAGCGGTGCTGCCGGTACGGGCGGCCGCGGAGGAGGCCCGCCCCACGCTTTTTGTGGGCGGCGTTCCCTTTGGTGTGCGGTTTGTGACCGATGGTGTTCTGGTAGTGGGATACTGCGACGTGGAGCACGGCGGCAAGACTGAAAACCCTGCCAGAGCAGCGGGCATCTGCCCCGGCGATTGCATCTACTGTGTCAACGGCCAAGCGGTGTCGAGCGCAACAGAGCTCTCGGCCAAAATTACCGAAAATGCCCATAACGGTATTGAAATTTCCTATCGACGTGATGGCGAGGAGCGCAAAGCAAGCCTGATGCCGGTAGCCTGCGATAAGGATGGAAAATGGCGCACGGGGCTGTTTGTCAGAGACTCGGGTGCCGGCATCGGCACCGTGACCTTTGTCACCGAGCAGAACACCTTTGGCGGCCTTGGACACGGTATCTGTGACAGCGAGAGCGGCGCGCTGATCCCACTTGCCAGCGGCAACGTCATGGGGGTGACCATCGGCGGTCTTACCCGTGGTGCGCCGGGTGCGCCGGGCGAGCTGAAGGGGCACTTTTCCGCAGATCGGGTCGGCACCCTTACGCAGAACACTCCCTGCGGCGTGTTCGGTAGCTTTTCCGCCTGTCCCACGCTACCCGCAGGCAAGCTGCCCATTGCGTATAAAAACGAGATCCACAACGGTGCGGTGACCCTGTGGTGCACTCTGGATGACAACACACCGCGGGAATATGCCGCCGAGATCTCTGCCATCCATCGGGAGGCGGATGGCAACAAATGCTTCACCGTCCACGTGACCGACAAGGATCTGATCGCCAAAAGCGGGGGGATCATTCAAGGCATGAGCGGCAGCCCGATCATTCAGGACGGCCACCTCATCGGCGCGGTCACTCACGTCCTCATCGGCGATCCCACCACGGGGTATGGGATATTCATCGAAAATATGCTTGCCAATATGGCGGTACCGCTATCATAAAATAAGGCAATATCCCACCAAACGGTATGGGATATTGCCTGTTTTCATTTTGAAGACTTATATTTTTTGATAAATTCGGTCGGTGTGATTCCCATGTATTCCTTGAACTTTCGGCTGAAATAGTAGATGTCGGAAAAATTGCAGATCTCGGCAATCTGCGCCACGGAATAACGCTCAAGGCGCAACAGATCACAGGAATGGTTGAGCTTTAATTGGATGATGTATTTTTTGGGAGAGAGACCGTATTTTTCCTTAAAGAGCCTTTGGAAATAGGATTCTTTGACACCACACATTGCGGCAAGCTCCGGGGTTGAAAGCTCATCCTGCAAAAATCTGTCGTGGATATGATCTACCGCAGGCTTTATTTTAAGGGAATGCTGTTTGGGACTGTGATTGTTTTTTTGCAGCTCGGCGAAAATATTGTAAAGGAGGGATAGCGATTCAAAATAATATCCGTCGTTTCTTCCGACCCACGTTGCAAAGATCCTTTTAAATAGCGAGCCGAGCTTCTCGTTTTGCGCAACGTTGACGTTAAAAGCGCATTCGGAGATCGGACGGTCGGTTTGAAAGAACACGTCAATACATTCTCCCTTTTCGTGATGCATCACGTCGTATCTTTGGGGCTTTCCTTTTGGCAAAAAGCGAACGGTGTTCGGAGCCGTTTCCAAAATCAGATCGTCAAAATATACCGTGCTGTGTCCCGAAAAGTGAAAAATCAATTCATTTGATTTTAATGTGTGATTAAAAGAGATCTTTTGATCGGCATATTCGTCTTGTCCAACCATTATCACTCGGTCGATGCCCGTAATCATAAACTTTGTGTCCATACTATCACCCATTGCAGTATAACATCTCTGCTGAAATTTGTCAATATATTCTCAAAAGTTGTACGGAAAAATGCAAAAGAAGTATTTCGTGCATTTACTTGGCTTTTGGCAAGGGGTATACTGATATCAACCTGATTTTTTGGAGGTGCGATATGAACGAAAGAATCAAAAAGCTGGCAGAAATAACTCTTGCAGGAGAAATGTATCCCCAAACCGTCGCAGTCGAATATGATCGGGAGGACCTGTTTCTTTCCCCCGTTGCCATGTCGGCTAAGCGAGTCTGCGAATATATTCTGGCGCAAGAGCCTATGCTCCGCGAGGAGTGCGCAATGACGGGGCATTTGATTTTCGACGGCACGGTGGAAGGGGATATTTTCGGGCGAAAAGGACATCTCGCTTTTCAGCAAGCAAAAAAGGCTTTTTATAAGTCTCCCTTGCACAATCTCGTCACGCTTGAATGGCAGCACTCCACCGCAAACTTTGAGGAAGTTCTCAAAGACGGTATCAGCGGCATACGCAGGCGCATAAATGCGTCTAAGCAGTTTCACGCAGAAGACGGTGAAGCCATCGAATTTCTTGGTGCCCTCTCGGACTTTTGCGATGCGTTGATCGGCTGGGCGCACAAATGCTCCCACAAGGCCTATGCGCTTGCGCAAAGCACGGGCACACAAAAATACCGTCAAAACCTGCTCCTGCTCTCCGAGAGCCTGAAAAAGGTTCCCGAGCATCCCGCCGAAAGCTTTTATGAAGCCGTGCTGACGGTCTATCTTTGCTTTTCCTTCGTTCCGGACAGTATCGGTCTTGCCGACCGTTATCTCTATCCCTATTATCAAAAGGACATCCAAAACGGAACACTGACCAAGGATATGGCAAAGGAATACCTGCAAGAACTGTTTTTGATGTTGCAATCCCACACGCCCAAAAAGTGGTCCAATTTTTATCGCGGCGGCGAATCTCATTTTGCCATTGGCGGCTATCTGCCGAACGGAGAGGATGGCTTCAACGAGCTGTCGCGGCTGATCGTGGAAGCGCTGATGGATCTTCCCACCTATATTCCCCAGATCTCCCTGCGTTGGACAAAAAAGACCCCCTCCGAGGTCTTTCGCTTTATGATGGATTGTGAGCGCAAGGATCCGAACAAGCGGATCGCATTCGTCAACGACGAGCCAAAGATCAAGGCATTTACCGAATATCTTGGAATGCCCTACGAGGATGCCGTCAATTATACCATGGTCGGCTGCAACGAGGTCGCCTTCCCGGGAGGGATCTATATGGGCTCCGCACAGGAAAACATTGTTCGTTCGCTTGCCCGTACTCTGCATGAACGCAGCGATGCCCTACTCTCCTGTTCGACCTTCGATGACTTTTATCAAATCTATGAAAAGGAACTGTTTGCCGATCTTGGTGAGATTCTGGATTATGAGGACAAATTCAATCTTCTGCGAGCAAGAGATGTCAATATCGTCAGCAGTATCTTTTTCAAGGGCTGTGTGGAGCGCGGTAAGAGCGTGACACAGGGCGGCGCTACGGTAGCCTGCTCGGGAATTGACCTGATCGGCATCCCCAACGTCATCGACTCCCTTGCCGTCATGAAGCAGTTCGTATACGACGAACAGCTCCTTTCTATGGGAGAGCTTCTCGAGGCATTGCGCGACAATTGGGAAGGACACGAGGATCTGCTCGCGCTGATCCAAAAGAAAGGTAATTTCTTTGGAAACGATAACGAACCCTCAAACGAGGTTGCAAGACGCTTTACAGGCAGCCTGTATCACTATCTGAACGATAAACGTTCCATGTTCGGACATAAATATTTGGCCGGAAACCTCATCGGATATCATGAGCATCACAAATGGTTCGGAGAGAGAACCCCCGCTACTCCCGACGGACGAAAAAGCGGTGAGCCCTTCAAGTTCGGACTTGGGCAAAGCGGCGGACACGATCGAGAGGGACTTTCCGCCCTGCTGAATTCGGTAGCAAAATGCGACCCACATCATATTCTCAACGGTCCTACCGTCACAAACGTCACCATTGATGCGCAATTGGTCATGAACGACGAGCATTTCGAAAAAACAGTAAAGCTGTTTGAAACCTATTTGCAAAGCGGGGGCATCCACTTCCAGCTCACCTACGTTTCCAAGGAGGATTTGCTCCGCGCGCAAGAAGATCCCGATTCCTACAAGCATCTTCGTGTCCGAGTCTCGGGCTTTTCGGATTATTTCGTCAAGCTGAACCAAGCCTTGCAGGATGATGTGATCGCCAGAACGACACAAACGCGATAAGAGAACTATGAAAGCAACGATATTCGATATTGAACGCAACTCCTACGTTGACGGCCCCGGGATTCGCACGACGGTATTTTTCAAGGGCTGTAATCTGCGTTGCGCATGGTGTCACAATCCCGAAAGTCAAAGTGCTTTGCCGCAAATGATGTTTTACAAAAACAAGTGTACGGGTTGCGGAAAATGCAAAGAAAAATGCCCGAATCATTTGGAATCGTGCGAGCTTTGCGGCAAATGTACGATTTATTGCCCTCACGACGCAAGGGAGATCTGCGGAAAGGAATATACCGTCGACGAGGTTATGAGAGAAATCCTGAAAGACAAGGTTTTCTATGAAAACTCTGGCGGCGGTGTCACCTTCTCGGGCGGCGAATGTATGCTGCAAATTGATTTTCTTGAGGAGATTTTGAAGGCTTGCAAGCAAAACGGCATACATACTGCGGTCGATACCGCGGGAAACGTGCCGTTTGAGTGCTTTGAAAGAATACTTCCCTTCACCGATCTGTTTCTTTATGATGTCAAATGCTTCGACAGTGAAAAGCACAAGCGATATACGGGTGCTGCAAACGAGTTAATTCTCTCAAATCTCGAAAAGCTTTTGAAAACAGGCAGATCCGTATGGGTAAGAATCCCCATTATTCCCTCAGTCAACGATGATGAGAAAGAACTGCAACATATCAGAGCCTTTCTGCGTTCGTGCAAATATCCCGAAAAGGTTGAACTTTTGCCTTATCACGCTATGGGTGAGCATAAGTATGCGGCTATCGGCAAGGAAGTGAAAATGTTTTCTGTGCCAAGTGAAGAAAAAATGTCAAAGCTAAAAAAGATTTTTTTATAAACTTTTGTCCTTTACCACCACACACCTGAGCGGCAGCCCCATCATTCAGGACGGGCACCTCATCGGCGCAGTCACTCACGTCCTCATCGGCGATCCCACCACGGGGTACGGGATTTTTATTGAGAATATGCTGAATCAGATGAGAGATTTAGCGGGGTAAAACAAAAAAGGCAATATCATTCCGAAACGGAAAGATATTGCCTTTTGCTATTATGTTTCGTTTTCCAAAGTCCAATCCGGCAGCTAACCTAAAATTAATGTTTATGCGTTATTCCTATAATCCTTTGGAGAAACTCCGATATACAGCTTGAAATTGCGATTGAAGCTTCGAAGCGACGTGTAGCCACAGTCGTAGGCACATTCGAGAACCGTTTTGTCACTGCTTTTCAATAACTCGCACGCCTTACTGATTCTGCGCCGATTCACGAACGACAGAAAGGACATATTGGTGGCCTCGCTGAAATATCGAGAGAGATACGAACGATTGTAGCCTGTGGCGTTGCCCAGATCCTCCAGTGTACATTTTTTTTGAAAATTGCCCTCCACAAAGTCAAAGATTGCGCGGAGCAGTCCGTTTTCCGCGTTTTTTCTTTTTTTGTATTCGGTGCTTTCATCAAGAAGCGCACACACCGAGTACAGCACCGCTTTCTTTTTTACAGAGGGGGTGGAGCTTTCGAGAAGTGATATTTGGTTTAAGAGATAGTCGGGAAGGGTGATCTTTCCACTTTGGGGGATTTCAGAGGCGTGCTTGGAATAGTACGCGTTCACGATATCCGCAGAAAAGATCACGAGTAGGTGTCGGCTTTTTGTGCTGCCGAGCGAATGGATCTGCTCGGGAAACACAACAATTCCCTCTCCCACACTCAACTCATATCTGTCCGTGCCCACCGTCACCATCATATGCCCCTCCAGCACCGTAATCAATTCGAACGAATGATGAATGTGCGCGGGAAAGGAAAAATTCTCCCCCATTTCCTTGCAAAAATATTCGGAAATTCCAAAATGTTGGTTTTGATAAAATATGTTTTTCCTCAAAAGTAAAATTCTGTCTACTATTATACGCTTTTTTGCTGGAATTGTCAAGAAATAAATGCTATTATTGTCTTGAAATCTTCGTTCGATTCGTTTTTTAGAACGAAAAAGGGGGCAAAATGGAATATTATATTGGCATTGATCTCGGCACCTCCTCGGTAAAGCTGATGCTTTTGGACGGTGAGGGTATCATTCAAAAAACAGTGAGTCGTCAATATCCCGTATCCTATCCTCACTCGGGCTGGAGTGAACAAAACGCTGCCGATTGGTGGAACGCCATCTGCAACGGACTCCCTGAATTGCTCGGCGAGGTGGACGGTCAAGCCATTCGCGGCATCGGTACGGCGGGACAGATGCACGGACTCGTGGTGCTGGATGAAAATGGCGCGGTTATCCGTCCAACGATCCTTTGGAACGACGGACGCACCCGCAAGGAAACAGCATTTTTGAACGAAACGGTTGGCAAAAAACGGCTGTTTGCGCTTACGGGAAACATTGCCTTTGCGGGCTTTACCGCGCCGAAGCTGTTGTGGTTGCGCGAAAACGAGCCCGAAAATTTTGCAAAAATCAAAAAAATCATGCTTCCCAAGGATTATATCAACTTTCTTCTCACGGGAGTGCATTGCACCGATTTTTCCGATGCGGCTGGAATGCTTCTCTTGGACGTAGAAAAGAAATGCTGGTCACGGGAAATGCTGGAAATCTGCGGCATTTCGGAGCAGCAAATGCCCGCGCTTTACGAAAGCTTTTCGGCGGTTGGCAAAATCAAACCTTCGATCGCGAAAAAATTTGGAATCAATCGAAATGCCGTTGTGGTTGCGGGGGCGGGAGACAACGCGGCAGCCGCAGTCGGAACGGGAACGGTCGGAGATGGAAGATGCAACATTTCTCTCGGCACATCGGGAACGATTTTTGTTTCAAGCGACCGTTTTTCGGGCAATGAAAAGCATGCGATCCACTCCTTCTGTCACGCCGACGGCGGTTATCATCTGATGGGTTGTATCCTTTCGGCCGCCTCCTGCAACAAATGGTTTTGCGACGAAGTGCTGAAAACCGCCGATTATCAATTCGAGGAGACTACGATCGAACGCAACCGACTCGGCAGAAACGAGGTATTCTTCTTGCCCTATTTGATGGGAGAGAGAAGCCCCATAAACGACACGGACGCAACGGGTATGTTCATAGGACTTCGCCCAAATACATCAAGAGCAGATATGTATCAAGCCGTGCTTGAGGGCGTTGCCTTTGCTATCAAGGACAACCTTGAGGTGATTAAGCAATTCGGTATTGACGTGAAAGCAAGCTGTCTGTGCGGAGGCGGAGCGAAATCGAAGCTATGGCGAGAGATACTCGCTAACGTGCTTGATATTGAGCTTAATATTCCCACCACCGAGCAAGGTCCCGGTTACGGCTCGGCAATTCTCGCCATGGTGGGATCGGGACAGTTTGATAGTGTAAAGACGGCTACCGACAAGTTCTTTGAAATAAAGGAAACGGTTCTGCCCAACAAGGAGCTTGTAGCACTTTACGCGGATAGATACGAAAAATACCGCAAGATATATCCTGCGGTCAAGAATTTATATAGGGGGATAAAAGAATGATTTATTACGTATCGAGCAGAGGAAACGATAGTTCCTCAGGAACAAAAGATCGCCCCTTCAAGACCATAAATCACGCAGCACAGCTTGCCGTTGCAGGAGATACTGTGCGTGTATTTGGCGGTGTGTACCGCGAAACTGTAGTGCCCCAAAATGGTGGTACAAGTGACGATTGCCGTATCGTATATGAAGCCGTTGCAGGAGAAACTCCGATTATAAAAGGCTCGGAAGTTGTTATTGGGTGGGAGCACGTAGAAGGAAATGTGTGGAAAACTGTTTTGCCAAACTCTATGTTTGGTGAATTCAACCCGTTTGCAACGAAGATTTTTGGAGATTGGATGACTTTTCCTATGGATTATGATGTTCATCTCGGTGACGTTTATCTGAATGGTGTTTCAATGTACGAAGCTCCTGATATGGAATCTTTGCTCGTCGCAGAAAAACGTATTCGTTGGATGCGATTTAGGGCCGATTTGATGGAGCTTGACGAGACGATCGGAGATCCCGACAGTACGGTATATCAGTGGTATGCTCAAGTGGAAGACAGCTATACCGAACTGTTCTGCAATTTCGGAGAGTATGATCCAAATCGAGAAACGGTTGAGATAAGCGTTCGCCCAAGTTGCTTTTTCCCCAAAAAAACAGGATTGAATTATATCACCGTTCGGGGCTTTGAAATGGCTCACGCCGCAACGCAATGGGCACCTCCCACCGCCGAGCAGATCGGTATGATAGGACCGCATTGGGCAAAAGGTTGGATCATAGAAAACAATCATTTCCACGATGCAAAATGTTCAGCGGTAAGTCTTGGTAAAGAAATCTCCACGGGACATAATTTAAAATCGCGTTTTCTCAGAAAATCGGGGTATCAGCATCAAATGGAATCCGTTTTTTATGCAATATACTCGGCGGGATGGAACCGTGAGAACATTGGTTCTCACGTCGTTCGCAACAACGTTATTCACGATTGCGGGCAAACGGGAATCGTTGGACACATGGGTTGTGCATTTAGCCGTATTGAACACAATCACATCTACAACATCGGTAGAAAGCAGGAATTTTGGGGACACGAAATCGCGGGAATTAAGTTACACGCTCCCATAGATACGGTAATTGAAAATAATAATATCCACGACTGTTCTTTAGGAATTTGGCTTGATTGGCAGGTTCAGGGTACACGAATTACAAAAAATTTATTCCACAAAAACGGACGCGATTTGATGATCGAGGTCACACACGGTCCATGCCTTGTGGATGACAATATTTTTCTTTCGCCAATTGCTATTCAAAACGCGGCGCAAGGAACCGCTTACGTTCATAATCTGATCTGCGGCAAGGTATGGAGCTATAAAATTGTGGACAGAGCAACCCCGTATCACTTTGCGCATAGCACCGATGTTAAAGGATATGCTTTCGTTTATGGTGGAGATGACCGCTTGATAAATAATATTGTAATAGGAACGGGTCCTGAATCTAGTTTGTTAAAGCATTTTGGTAATTCACACTCTAAATACTCCACGTTCGATGATTATCGAAAAATGATGGATGAGCAACTTAAACCTCAGGATCATAACGTTATTTTCAACGTTCCACAACCCGTTTGGGTTGAAGAAAATGCATATGCGGGCTTTGCAAAGCATCATAAAAATGAGATCGATCCGATCGATGCAAAGAAAACACGAGTTTCTCTTGAAGAAACTGACGAATCGTGGATTTTGACACTGTTTGTCTCCGACTCGTTGGCAAACGCTTCTTGTCAAGCCGTTACCGGAGAGCGGCTTGGAAAGCCTTGTATTTCGGAAGAACCTTACGAAAATTCGGATGGTACTCCCATTGATCTTTCTTGCGATTTCGTTGGTAACAAACGAGATAACAGAGTTATCCCAGGTCCGTTTGTAAGTTTACAAGAGGGAAAAAATCAAATTTTTGTTTGGTAAATCACAGGATAACATTTTTATTGAATTCATTGAAAGGAAAAAAATAAAATGGCTGAATTTTTTAAGAACATTCCAGAAATAAAGTATGAGGGAAAGAAGACGAAAAATCCGTTGGCATTCAGATATTACGATGCGGACAGAGTAATTATGGGCAAAACAATGCGCGAGCATCTCCCTTTCGCTATGGCTTGGTGGCACAATCTCTGCGCGGCGGGCACAGATATGTTTGGCAGAGACACAGCAAACAAGAGCTTTGGTGCCGAAAAAGGCACGATGGAACACGCAAAAGCCAAGGTTGATGCAGGCTTTGAGTTTATGCAGAAGCTCGGTATCAAGTATTTCTGTTTTCACGACGTCGATATAGTCCCCGAGGCTGAGGACATCAACGAGACCAACCGCCGCCTTGACGAGATAACAGACTACATACTTGAGAAGATGAAGGAAACTGACATCAAGTGCCTTTGGGGTACGGCAAACATGTTCTCAAATCCTCGCTTCATGAACGGCGCGGGCAGTACGAACTCGGTTGACGTTTATTGCTTTGCGGCGGCGCAGATAAAGAAGGCTCTTGAGCTGACGGTAAAGCTTGGCGGCAAGGGCTACGTATTCTGGGGCGGTCGTGAGGGCTATGAAACGCTTCTTAACACCGACGTGAAATTCGAGCAGGAAAACATTGCCAACCTTATGAGAATGGCTGTTGAATACGGAAGACGCATCGGCTTTACGGGTGACTTCTACATCGAGCCTAAGCCCAAGGAGCCGATGAAGCATCAGTATGATTTTGATGCGGCAACGGCTATCGGCTTTTTGCGTCAGTACGGACTTGACAAGAACTTCAAGATGAACATTGAGGCAAACCACGCAACACTTGCGGGACATACTTTCCGTCACGAATTGAGAATTTCTGCTATCAACGGAATGCTCGGCTCAATCGACGCAAATCAGGGCGACTATCTGCTCGGCTGGGATACCGACGAGTTTCCCTATGATGTATATGAAAGCACTATGTGTATGTACGAGGTGCTGAAGGCAGGCGGACTTACCGGCGGTTTCAACTTTGACGCGAAAAACCGCAGACCGAGCAACACCTACGAGGATATGTTCCACGCCTATATTCTCGGTATGGATACCTTTGCTCTCGGACTTATCAAGGCAGCAGAGCTTATCGAGGACGGCGAGCTTGACGCATTTGTTGAGAAGAAATACGAGAGCTTTAAGAGCGAACTTGGACAGAGGATAAGAAACGGAAATAGCACACTTGATGAGCTTGCAACTCGCGCACAGCAAATGGGTACTTGCCCCAATCCCGACAGCGGCAGACAAGAATATCTTGAAAGTATTGTCAACAGAACACTGTTTGGATAATTTTTGTGAAATTTTGTTGTCCTTTACCACCACACTCGTGAGCGGCAGCCCCATCATTCAGGACGGGCACCTCATCGGCGCGGTCACTCACGTCCTCATCGGCGATCCCACCACGGGGTATGGGATTTTTATTGAGAATATGCTTGCCAATATGGCGGTACCGCTATCATAAAATAAGGCAATATCCCACCAAACGGTATGGGATATTGCCTTATTTTTAGTTTTTTAACAGTTGCCGACGAAATTCTCCGGGCGTCACACCTACGTTCTTTTTAAAGAATCGAACGAAATAGCTCACGTCATCAAATCCGCATTTTTCCGCGATCTCCGAAACCGTATAATATCCGCTATTCAGATATTCCTTGGCATAATACAGCCGTATCGCGTCACGGTATTGCATCGGTGCCTCCGCATATATTTTTTTCCATTCCCGTCTGAAATTCGTCACACTCATGTTGGAAATAAACGCTAACTGCTCCAAGGTCATAGGGGCTTTGAAATTTTGCTCAATATACTCCTTGGCGGGGAGCAGCCTTTGACAGATCGCAGAATTCTGTTCCTTCGTATATTCAAAATAAAATTGCGAGAGCAGCTCATAAAGATAACCCACCGACCGCATTTCATAGCCTGCCTTTTTCAAGCTCCATGCGCCGATCAATTCTTTTAAGATCCGCTCGATCTGCTCCGAGTTCTTTCCTTGCAGCAGACAATACGCCCTCCCTAACGCATCAAGATGTGACGAATCCTCATGAAGATCAAAATTTACGGTATAATGCTTGAATGCCCTTTCCGTAACAATAGAATAAGCGCAATTTGGCGAAAGAAACAGTACGTCACCGTCCGTGATCGTGATGCGATCACCCGTAAAAAAACGGTACTCCGCTTTTCCACTCAACACGTAAACCA